>DZBS01000007.1 GCA_022729995.1 Draconibacterium orientale
ATTTTAAATGCCTTCTTTGCTTAAAAAAAACAGGCAAAGCCTGAAAACATAGAACAACGGCGGCAAAGCTGACCGCTGAACGTTCTTGCGTTTTACTTATTTTGACAGCTTCGTCCGAACTGAGAACGGAGGCCAAATGCATTTTATATAATATTTTTTGGTGATATTCATTCTGCTAAAGTATAATTTTATTTAGGTTTTGAAAAAGTTAATTGTTAAGTCGAAACTAAGATATTGATAATAACTTCAAAAATCCACTTCCTTAATTATTAAATATCCGGATATAAAAATATTATTGTTTTGTAACAGATTTAATTTTTTTGAATATCTGTTTAAAAAGTATAATTTTGGCATCTATTGAAAAAATAAAAAAAACTACATATATGAGCATATTAGTAAATAAAAATTCAAAAATTATTGTTCAAGGCTTCACCGGAAGCGAAGGAACTTTTCATGCAACTCAAATGATTGAATACGGAACCAACGTTGTTGGCGGTGTAACTCCCGGAAAAGGCGGACAATTTCGTATCAACAAACCAATTTTTAATACTGTGAAAGAAGCAGTTGAAAAAACAGGTGCCGATGTTTCTATAATTTTTGTTCCGCCTGCATTTGCAGCCGACGCAATTATGGAAGCCGCAGAAGCCGGAATTAAAGTAATTGTTGCAATTACCGAAGGAATTCCTGTTGCCGATATGGTAAAAGTGAAAGAATATATTGCCGATAAAGACACAAGATTAATCGGACCAAATTGTCCGGGAATTATTACTGCCGAAGAATGTAAAGTTGGTATTATGCCGGGCTTTATTTTCAAAAAAGGAACTGTAGGAATTATTTCAAAATCGGGAACTTTAACCTACGAAGCTGTTGACCAAATTACTAAAGCAGGTTTGGGACAAACAACCGCAATCGGAATCGGCGGCGACCCGATTATCGGAACTTCAACACTCGACGCAGTAAAACTTTTTGAAGCAGATCCTGATACAAAAGGAATTATTATGATTGGTGAAATTGGCGGAAACATGGAAGCCGAAGCAGCAGAATGGATTAAAGAACACGGAACAAAACCAGTTGTGGGATTCATTGCCGGCGAAACTGCACCAAAAGGAAAAAGAATGGGACATGCTGGTGCAATTATCGGCGGAAAAGCTGATACAGCTCAAGCAAAAAAACAAATTTTAAGAGAATGCGGAATTCATGTTGTTGATTCTCCTGCCGATATTGGAGCAAAAATGGCTGAATTGCTAAAATAATATCAATAAAAAAAATGTCATTTCACTCGGAATGACATTTTTTTTTCCATATAAATAATGTTTTTCGACACACTAATAAAATATTAAAATATCTAACTTTGTTTTCAATATAAAAAATTTAACACTTATAAAAAACTACTTTATGGAATACAGAATAGAACACGACACCATGGGTGAAGTAAAAGTACAAGCCGATAAATATTGGGGAGCTCAAACACAACGTTCGATAGAAAACTTTAAAATTGGCGAACCTGCTTCAATGCCGAAAGAAATTATTGAAGCTTTTGCATATTTGAAAAAAGCTGCTGCTCAGGCAAATAAAGATTTAGGAGTTCTTCCTGCAGAAAAACTTGATTTAATTGCTAAAGCTTGCGACGAAATTATTGAAGGCAAACTTTCTGACCAATTTCCGCTCGTTATCTGGCAAACAGGTTCGGGAACTCAGTCGAACATGAATGTTAACGAAGTAGTTTCAAATCGCGCTCATGTTTTAAACGGCGGAAAACTCGGAGAAGGAACAAGTCCTATTCATCCGAACGATGACGTAAATAAATCGCAATCGTCGAACGACACATTCCCAACAGCAATGCACATTGCAGCATATAAAATGCTTATTAAAACAACAATTCCCGGAATTGAAAAACTTAGAGATACTTTGGCAAAAAAATCGGCCGAATTTATGAGTGTTGTTAAAATAGGAAGAACACATTGGATGGACGCAACTCCTTTAACTTTGGGTCAAGAATTCAGCGGATATGTTTCGCAATTAAACCACGGAATAAAAGCAATAAAAAATTCTTTCGCACATTTATCGGAGCTTGCACTTGGCGGAACTGCAGTAGGAACAGGAATTAACACTCCAAAAGGCTACGATGTTTTGGTTGCCGACAAAATTGCAAAATTAACCGGATTACCATTCATAACAGGCGAAAACAAATATGAAGGTCTTGCTGCTCACGATGCAATTGTAGAAGCATCGGGCGCTCTTAAAACTGTAGCAATAAGTCTTATGAAAATTGCAAACGACATTAGAGTTATGGCTTCCGGACCGAGAAGCGGAATTGGCGAATTAATTATTCCCGAAAACGAACCGGGTTCATCAATTATGCCGGGAAAAGTAAATCCGACACAAGTTGAAGCACTTACAATGGTTTGCGCTCAAGTTATAGGAAACGATGCAGCAATAAATATCGGCGGAATGCAAGGTCATTTTGAATTGAACGTTTTTAAACCCGTTATGATTTATAATTTTCTTCAAGCTGCAAGACTTATCGGCGAAGCTTGCGTTTCGTTTAACGATAATTTGGCAATAGGAATTTTTCCTAATGAAAAAGTTATTAAAACAAATCTTGAAAATTCGTTGATGCTTGTAACAGCATTGAATACAAAAATCGGCTACGAAAAAGCAGCTAAAATTGCCAAAAAAGCTCATCACGAACATACAACACTTAGAGCCGCAGCTCTGGAACTCGGATTTGTTACAAACGAACAATTCGATGAATGGGTTGACCCGTTGAAAATGATTGGTTCTTTATAAAAACTTAAACGCTTTTAATTAACAAACGCCGGAAGGTTTTTCAAACGCTTCCGGGTTTTTTTCAAAAAAACCTTCCGGCGTCTTTTCGACCCGGAAGCGTTTTAAATCCGAGAGCTTATGGAAAAAAGAATTCCGTTAGAATACAGGAAATTCTATCACATTTACAACAGAGGAATAAACGGAGACAGAATATTCTTTGGGAAAGAAAATTATTTACATTTTTTAAAACTTTATGAAATTTACATAAATTCAATTGCAGACACATTTGCTTGGTGCCTGATGTCAAATCATTTTCATTTTCTTATAAGAATAAAAGACGAAGAACAAATTGGATTCTTAAATCCTGAAAACGGCAAAACAAAAGATTATGATAATAAATGGAAAACATTTTTCCCGGATAAGGATTACACAAAATATAATATTTCAGATTTAAAAAAGCCTATACCAAACAAACAGTTTAGCCATTTATTCGATGCTTACGCCAAAGCTTACAACAAACGATTTAACAGATTCGGAAGTTTATTTGAGAAGAATTTTGAACGAAAAAACATTGATAACGAGCGGTATATGCGAAATCTCATTTTGTATATTCACAATAATCCGGTAAAACACGGAATAACTTCAAGCACAATTGAATATCCGTGGACATCATATTTATCAATTTTATCGAAAAAAGTAAGCAATTTAAAAAGAGAACAGGTTTTATCTTGGTTTGAAAACAGCGAAAATTTTGAATACTCGCATAAAACAATTGATAATTATGATGATATTATTGAATATATAATTGATTGACAAACACTAAACGCTCCATGTTTTTCTAACGTCGTAAGGTTAATTCTGAAACGCCGGAAGGTTTTTCAAACGCTTCCGGGTTTAAAAAAACCTTCCGGTGTCTTTTCGACCCGGAAGCGTTTAAAACAGTTATTCCAAATAAATATCGCAACTGATAGGAAAATGGTCCGACGATTTTATTTTGCCGACTTTAAAATTATTGGATTGTAATTTTGGATTATGCAAAATATAATCTATTCTAAATGAAGGCAATAATCCGTTGTAAGTTCCTCCTGTGGCAAAACCCGATTCGAGAAAAGAATCTTTAAATTTGCCGCGAATTTTTTTGTAAGAATAAGAAATAGGAATATCATTAAAATCGCCGCAAACAACTGATTTGTATGTAGATTGCAAAACATGAGGCGAAATTGCTTCAACTTCTCGCGAACGTGTTTGATATGCTTTTGAAACCTTAGAACCTATTCCGAAAAAAATATCCGATTCTTGATTTTCGTCAATGTTATCAATATATTCATAATCTTTTCGGTCCAAATGAATTGAAGCTAAATGAATACTGTAAACTCTGATAGTATCATTTTCGATTTTAATATCGGCAAAAATACATTTCTGTTTTGTTGTTCCGATATTTACAAAACCGCTGTTAACAATCGGAAAGCGACTAAAAATAGCGTTTCCGGAATAATTTTCTTTATTTTTGAAAGAAATTAGATAATCCTTAGTCCTTTGAAATTTAATAATAGAATCTTGAAAATTATGATTTTTTTTATCGGAATAAAACTCTTGTAAACAAATAATATCGGGATTTTCATTTTTTATATATTGAAATATTTTATTTCCTGATTCTTTATCATCATTCCAATCATAAAGATTAAACATCCGAACGTTATATGATAGAATTTTAATTTTATTATTTCCGGCAATTTCGGCATTTGAACCAAAAGCAAAGAAGTTCAAAAAATTGTTAATCCCAATAAAAATGGCTATTACAGAAATTAAAAAGAGTTTGTTTTTCCTAAAAATCCAGAAAACTGAAAAAACAAAATTTAGGAATAGCAAAACAGGATATATAAGCCCGAAAAATGCTAAAATCGGAATAAAATCGGGACTTATATATACCGAAATGTAAGATACGATTAGTAAAAAAGCAACAACAAGATTAAAAAAAATTGCGGTTTTATATATAAATAGTTTCAAGACAAGGGTTTTAGGTATATTTTTTTAAAATAAAACTTTACACTAAAATAAATAAAATTTAAAAATTAGCAAAAATCAATTTCATTATCAACATGTTTATAATCAAAATTCTTTCTTAATTCAAACTTAATATAAGTAATTTTAATTTCTTGAGCAAGGAATTTTTTCTCATAAAACGTCTTAATATCAAGTATTTCATCTCTTTCGGTTAAAGAATAAATATCGTCTGACGAAAATATTTTGTTTAAATTATTTTCTTTAATAACTGCAAGAGTATAAAAATGGAGTAATCTGCTGTCGGTCTTCAAGTTAACAGTTCCTACTGGTTTTAATATATTGGAATATGAATTTAAAAATCTTGGAGATGTTAATCTTTTTCTTGCTTTTTTATTTTGCGGATCCGGAAATGTAACCCAAATTTCGGATACTTCGTTTTCGGTGAAAAATGAATTTATAAATTCGATTTTATTTCTTATAAATGCAACATTTGTAAGACTTTTTTCTTTTGAAGTTTTCAATCCTCTCCAAATTCTTGCTCCTTTTAAATCTATTCCAATAAAGTTTTTATTCGGGTATTTTTCGGCCAAACCGGTTGTGTATTCTCCTTTTCCGCAACCAACTTCAATAACTATAGGATTATCATTTTTGAAAAAATCCGAATTCCATTTTCCTTTCATAAAGAAATCTTTTTGAAACATTTCTTCTGGCGAAGGCTGAAAAAAGTTTGAATATGTTAAGTTTTCTGCGAATTTTCTTAATTTATCTTTTCCCATTTCAATTGTAATTTCTAATTTTTTTTATATTTCAATATTTGTTAATGTTAATTTTCGATAATATCTTTCAACTCGCTAATTATCATTGCAGTTGCTCCCCAAATATTATAATTTTTATATTCAAAAAGCGGAACTTCAATAATATTACCTCTAATTGAAATTTCTTTATTTACAATATTGCTTTTGATGAGTTCACTAACCGAAATTGTAAATATTTCGTCAACTTCCGAATCATTTTTGGTGTATTCGGGCGAATTTGTCATAAATCCCACAAACGGTTTTACAAGAAAATTGCTGACAGGAATAAATAAATCTGAAAGTTCTTTTATTATTTTCACTTCGTTTTGAGGAATTCCTGTTTCTTCAAAAGCTTCTCTTAAAGCTGTAAAAGACAAGTCTTTATCTTTTTCTTCATATTTCCCGCCCGGAAAAGCAATTTGTCCGGAATGGTGAGAATCATCTGTGGGTCTTTTAATTAATGTAATAATTGTGTCGCCGTTTTGGGGATACAATAATATTAAAACTGCACTTTTTTTTGCTTTTGACTTATCGGCATTTTCCAAATCTTTAAATCGGTATTGAGGATATAATTTTGAATGTGAATTAACTCCCGGCAATTTATCGACAGGAAAATTTTGTATTTTTTTAAGAATATCTTCAAAAAGCATTTTTTTTATTTGAATTTTACGGTTTCCGAAGGGTTAATTTTGGCAACCAAAAGTGAAGGGATTAGTAATGAAACTGAACTTATAAATATTGCTCCGACATTTAAGAGAATAATATTTAATACATTAAAATCAACCGGAACACTTTCAAGATAATAAATATCGGGATTTAAAGGAATTATCGAATATTTATGCTGAATAAAAAGCAAAATGAGTGCAATAATATTCCCGAAAAACATGGCTTTTGCAATTAACAATGTTCCGTTAATTACAAATATTTTCATTATATCGAAGTCTTTTGCACCAACGGCTTTAAGAATTCCAATCATATTTGTTCTTTCAAGAATAATTGTTAGAAGAGCCGAAATCATTGTGAGTGTGGCAACAATAATCATCAACGAAAGAATTACTATAACGTTTGTATCCGAAAGTTTTAGCCAAGCCACAAGCATTTCGTTATTCTGATAAAAATCGGAAACCTGCATCATTGTTCCGTCGTCATAAATTAACGATGAAGTTTCGTCTCTCACAATATTTGCAGTTTTTTCTAAATTATCAAAATCATCGACAAAAACTTCATAACCGCTAATTTGATTATCTTTCCAATCGTTTATTCCAATAATTTTTTTAATATCGCAAATAACAAAAAGTTTATCAAATTCTTCAACTCCGGTATCGTAAATTCCAGCAATTTTAAAACTTCTTCCTTTTGGTTTTTCGTTTATAAAAAATATATTTACTTTATCGCCGAGTTTGTAATTCAGAATTCCGGCAAGTTTTTTTGATATAATAATTTCATCTGTTTGGGTTTCGGAAATATTAATTTTTTGTCCTTCAATAATTGTTTTCTCCATAAATTTCCAATCAAAATCGGAAGAAATTCCTTTTAAAACAATTCCTTGAACTTCGTCTTTAACTTTAATAATTCCGGGTTTTGTAGCAAAAATTTGAATGTGATTTATTCCGGAAATAGAAGAAATATTTTTCTTAAATTCTATATTATTTTCAATTGGAAGCGTTTCGAAAGTTCCGTTTATATCACGATTTTTTATTGTGATATGAGATTGAGTTCCAATAAATTTACTAAAAATTTCGTTTTTGAAACCTGTAACAACCGAAACAGAAATTATCATCACGGCAATCCCTATCGCTATTGCCGAACCTGCAATACGAAGTACCGTGAATGACATTTTCTTTTTGTTTTGTTTCGAGAAACTGATTCTTTTAGCTATGTAATATTCAAATTTCAAAATTGATTTTTCAATTATTTTTTGTTATAAACTTTTAGAGCCTCATCAAGAATTTTAACAGATTTTACTAAGTCTTCTTTCTTAAGAACATAAGCAATTCTAACTTCGTTTTTCCCTTTTCCGGGACTTGAATAAAAACCTGCTGCGGGAGCAAACATAACTGTTTCACCGTTATAATTGAAATCTTTCAATAGCCAAATACAAAAATCTTCGGCATCTTCAACCGGAAGTCTGAGAACTGTGTAGAAAGCTCCTTTCGGCATTGGCGCAAAAACTCCTTCTATTTTATTTAATTCTTCAATAACAAGATTTCTTCTTTCGATATATTCATTATAAACTTCTAAGAAATAATCTTTTTCAACTTTTAACGAAGCTTCGCCGGCAATTTGTCCGAATAAAGGCGGACTTAAACGTGCTTGTGCATATTTTAAAGCAGATGAAATTACTTCTTTATTTTTACTGATAAGTGCACCGATACGAACTCCGCACTCGCTGTATCTTTTTGAAACAGAATCGAATAAAACTACATTTTGTTCAATTTCTTTTAGGTTGAGAACCGAAAAATGTTCGTTTCCGTCGTAACAAAATTCGCGATAAACTTCGTCGGCAAAAAGAAATAAATTATGTTTGAGAACCAAATCCGAAAGTTGTCTTAATTCCTTTTCTGAATATAAATAACCTGTGGGATTATTTGGATTACAAACCAAAACGGCTTTAGTTTTGTCGGTAATAAGTTTTTCAAATTCGCTAATTGGAGGTAAAGCAAATCCGGTTTCGATTGTTGAAGTAACCGGAACAATTTTTACACCGGCTTGAACTGCAAAACCGTTATAGTTTGTATAGAATGGTTCGGGAATAATTACTTCATCGCCCGGATTCATTGTTGTTAACAAAGCAAAAATAATTGCTTCGGAACCGCCGGTTGTAATTAAAATATCTTCAAAAGATAAATTAATTCCTATTTCTTTGTAATATCCTGCAAGACCTTTTCTGTATGATTCAATTCCTGCAGAATGAGTATATTCAGCGGTTTTAAATGTAAAATTTCGTAATGCTTCAAATGCAATTTCGGGAGTTTTAATATCGGGCTGACCGATATTCAAATGATAAACTTTAATTCCTCTTTTTTTGGCTTCTTCGGCATAAGGAACTAATTTGCGGATTGGTGAAGCGGGCATTTCAAAGCCTCTTCTTGATAATTCGGGCATTTTTATGGATTTATTTTATAATTATTTATTTACTTTCCGGACTCAAAACTTCTCCTTTTATAACTAATTTTATTGGAGAAATTTTTGAATTGGAGAAAATTTTAACAGATTTTGTAAATTGTCCTACTCTTTCGCTGTCATATTTCACAACAATTTTGTCGGATTTGCCTTTTTTAATAGGATTTTTTGGATAAGTGGGAACTGTGCAACCGCATGAAGAAGTAACATTTGTAATTATTAATGTTCCTTTTCCGGTATTTTCAAAAACAAAATCAACTTCGGCATTTCCTTTATACGGAATTTTACCAAAATCATATTCTTTTGTAGTTTTAAAGTTCATTTCTGCAATTCCGTCGGAAGCTTCTTGTGTGCACGAAATTAAGAATGTAAGAAGAACAACCGACAAAAAAACTATTTTTTTCATATTTCTTAAAAATTAAAATTTAATATTTATAAATCTATTTATCAACACTTTAAATATGAAATCGAATAAAATTCCAACGAGGCAAAATTACACTTTTCTTTTAATAAATGCTAAATAATAATTATGTTAAAAAGACTGAAAAAAATGCCGTTAAACCTGATTATATCTAAAACAGTTTACTTCATGGTCGTTAATCATTCCGGCGGCTTGCATAAATGCGTAACAAATTGTGGAACCAACAAATTTAAAGCTTCTCTTTTTTAAGTCTTTACTCATTTTGTCGGACTCGGGCGATGTTGCTTGAACATCTTTTATTGAATTGCAATTATTTTTTATAGTTTTAAAATCGGTAAATTGCCAGATATATTTATCGAAAGAGCCGAATTCATTAATAATTTCAATATAAGCTTTTGCATTTGTAACAGAAGCTCTTATTTTTAGTTTATTTCTTATAATACCTTCATTATTCGTCAATTCGTCAATTTTTTTTTCATCGTATTCGGCAATTTTTTTAAAATCGAAATTATCAAAAGCTTTTCTGAAATTATCGCGTTTTTTAAGTATTGTAAGCCAGCTCAAACCTGCTTGAAAAGCATCTAAAATTAGAAATTCAAAAAGTTTTGTATCGTCATGAACGGGAACACCCCATTCATGGTCGTGATATTTATTATTGAACGGATTATCGTGAGTCCATTCACATCTGTAAAATTTTGAATCGGCCATTATTTGTCTTTTTTGTGAGTGTCAATATTATAATACATAAAGATAAGATGTTCAAGAGTTTTACTTATTTCATTTAAGTAATCTTTCACGGCATTTAAACTTCCGGGAAGTGTGTAAACCTGAGTTTTTCCTATAAATCCGGCAACTCCGCGACTAAGAACAGCATTTGGAATTATCAAACCATATTTTACACGAATAAGTTCCATAATTCCGGGAATTTCTTTGTCAATCATCGGTTTAACAATATCGGGTGTAATATCTCGCGGACCAACTCCGGTTCCGCCGGTTGTAAAAATAATATCGGCATTATTATTTAAGGCAAAATTTAGTTTTTCTTTTAAAATATTTTTTTCGTCGGGAATAACAAAATATTCAAATTTACATTTCCAATTTTTATCGGAAAAAAATTTTTCGAGATACTCTAAGATAAATTTTCCGCTTAAATCGTCATAAATTCCCTTGCTCGCACGGTCGCTAAGAGTTAAAATATGAATATTAAGAGTTATATTTTGTTTAATATTATCAAAATTAAGGTTATTCATTATAAATTAGCTTTAAAAAAAGTAACATGTTTTGTAAATTAATAACATATTGATTTACAAAACAAAAAAAAATAATTCAGACGTCAAAAATAGCTAAATATTAGAAGTAATTTTAATATTTTTGTTCAGAAATTTATAATTAACCTAATAAGTAGAATTTTAGTTTATTAAACCAAAAATATAGATTTAAATAATTTTATATTTTAAAGTTTTGCTTAAATATTTCAGAAAATAATAAACCATGAAAAAACAATTATTCTTGTTAATATTCTTTTTGGGATTAATAACTTTCGGATATTCTCAGACCGAAAAATTGGTTGATGAAGCAGAAGATTTTATATCTGTCGGGAAATATAATGATGCTTCGGGAATTTACAAAAACTTGCTTGTAAAAAATCCGGAAAACCCGGAATATAATTTTCGATACGGACTTTGCCTTTTAAATACTACAAAAGGAGTTTTTGAATCGGTTCAATATCTTGAAAAAGCTGTTTCTGTATATAAAAATACTAATAACACAAGCGGATTATTTCTCGATGCATATTATACGCTCGGCAAAGCATATCATATAAATTATATGTTCGACCAAGCAATTGAAGCATTTACTGACTTGAAAAAATATTCCGACGATGAATTTCTTCACGAAACAGCAGATAAAGACATAAAAACATCTGAGTATGCTTTACAATTATTTATGGAGCCTAAAGAATTAGTTGTTTCAAAATTGGGAATAATAAATTCAAAATATTCAGACCACAGTCCGGTTATTTCCGGCGATGAATCTATATTAATATTTACCTCAAAAAGAGAAAACAGTACCGGCGGATTGCTTACACCCGAAGGCGGTTATTACGAAGATGTTTATGTTTATGACAGAACAAAAGGAATTGACGCAAAGCCTGAAAATATCGGATATCCTATAAATACAGACAAACACGAAGCAACTTGCGGTTTATCTATTGACGGACAAATGATGTTTCTTTATCGCTCAAAAGGCGAACACGACGGAAATATTTATTTTAGTAAGTTGAAAGGCGACAAATGGAGCGTTCCGGAAATGTTAAGTTCAAACATTAATTCAAAATACAGAGAAACACACGCAACAATTTCGGCAGACGGAAATTCACTCTATTTTACAAGCAACAGAAAAGACGGTTTTGGCGGTTATGATATTTATGTTTCAAATAAAAAACCCGACGGAACTTGGGGGAAATCTAAAAATTTGGGAAGCACAATAAACACATCGGGAAATGAAGAAGGACCGTATATTCATGCCGACGGAAAAACATTATATTTCAGTTCAAACGGATTGCAAGGAATGGGCGGATATGATATTTTTTATTCGATTAAAGACTCCGAAGACAATTGGAGTAAGCCTGAAAACATGGGCTTTCCTCTAAATACCGTTGGAAACGATGTGTATTATGTTCCGACAGCCGACGGAAAAAAGGGATATTATGCAAGTGAAATCGGAGGTGTTTCCGACATATACATTGCACAACTTTATAGCGAAAAAGAAAAATCGTTATCAATGGTTTCAGGTTTTGTTCAAGACAGAAAAAAAATAATTATTGATACATTTTTATTGTCGGATTGCAATATTAAAGGCGACACAATTACTTCTCCAAATAAAAAAATAACACTGTCGAATCATACATATTTCAATAAAGACAGCGTTTTAATACGTTCGCGAAAAATTAATGATAATAAAATTACAATAACAGATTCGACATTCAAAATACCTGAAAACGCTTCAATATATGTAATTGATGCCGACACAAAAATTTTGGAAAACAGCTATTCGCCAAATTCATTTACAGGAAAATATATTTTTGTTCTTAACAGTGCCAAAAATTATAAAATATATTTTGAAGCAAAAGGATATATTTTTGACACAAGAGATATAAAAGCCTTAAAATCAAAAAAATATCAGAATATTTCGTATAATTCAAAACTTGATACACTAATAAAAGGAAATGTAAAAAAGACAAAGAAAATTGGCTTTGAACCCGGATTAACAACAATAAATTCATTTTCAGTTTTAGAACTTGAAATTTTATCTTTATTTCTAAAGAAAAATGAAGATTTATATCTTAATATTTCAGGATATGATTACCTTTTTGATGAATCAAACAGAAATTATTTTCCGCTTGAATACGAATATGCACAAGAAAGAAAGAGAAAACTTATTAATTATTTGCAAGACAAAGGAATAAACCCGAGAAGAATTTATACCGACATGTTTCCTGCAAATATAATCGGAGACTCATTTGAATACACTGTTTTTAACGAAAAAACATTAAAAGAAGCTGTTGCTTTGAAAGAAGAAAGAAAAGAAATTTTTGTTAATGTGTTAGAAAATGCAAATAAAACTGAAGAACAAATCTATGCAGAATACGGACTTGACAGTCTTTCGCAAGAAAAAATATTTATTGTAAATGATATTCAATTTGAAATAAATCAATATAAAATTAACGGACAGGAAGAAAATATAAATTCATTTGCAGAATATTTGAAACAAAACAAAGACGTAATTGTTCAAATTGGCGGATTTACAGACGAACAAGGATTAAAATCATACAATTATGATTTGGCAAGAAAACGAGCCGAAACAGTAAAAGCTGAATTAATAAAAAAAGGTGTAAACAAAAATCAACTTAAAACAAAAATTTATGCCGATGAAAACCCGATTGCTCTCAACAGAGGTGAAGACGGAGAATTCTTGTGGGAATCTTTAAAATACAACAGAAGAGTTGAATTTAAAGTGCTTAATCAAACCGGAAAAGATAACTTAATTGTTAAAAACATTAATGTTCCCGACCAATTTAAAATTTCAAAAATTAAAGCATCAGAAAACAAAACATTTGCCATAAGTCTTTTAATTTCGGACACTCCTCAAAACCTTGACGACTTTTCTAATTTAACAGATGTGAAAGAAAAACAATATTCTGACGGAACATTTATGTATTTTTACGGCGATTTTAAAGACAACGACCAAGTATTAAATGAACTTTCAAAAGTAAAAACAAAATTTCCGGACGCATTTATATTTGTAAAAAATTTTTAATCTGAAAAAATTAAACTTATTTTGACATTTTAAAAAGCAAAAGTTAAGACTATTATTAATATTCAGTCTACCAAAAAGATAAATAAATGAAATTCAAAACAACCATATTAATTATAATATTATGCGGAGCCGTATTAACACTTGCGGCTCAAAATAATAAAAAAAATCTCGACAGTATCAAAATTGCCGAAGCATTTATCGAAACCGAAAGTTTTGATAATGCAATTACATTTTATAAAAACTTTTTGGAACAAATGCCAAACGATGCCGAGTTAAATTTCAAACTCGGATTTTGCCTTCTAAACACTCCTACAGGAAAAGACGAAGCAGTTGTTTACCTCACAAAAGCAACAAATATCTATAAAAAAAGAAAAGGAAAAAAAAGTGCCAATTACATTGAATCATTGTTTTATTTGGGAAGAGCCTTCCGAGCTACATATAAATATGAAGAATCTCTCGCTATTTTCAATGAATTAAAAGAATCAATAAAAAATAAAAAACTTTTAAAAGAAATTGATATCGAAATAAAACTTTGCAAAACCGGAACAGGAGTAGTAATTAATCCCGCAAATGTTGTTCTTAAAAACCTTGGAGACACAATTAATACAAGCTTCTCAGACCATAGTCCGGTATTTTCTGCCGACGAATCGGTTCTTATGTTCACATCACGCAGGCCAAATGAATCAAACGGAGAACCCGACATGGACGGAGTTTACGATGAAGATATTTGGATTTCGGAAAAAATTGATTCAACTTGGACAAAACCGTCAGGTATCAGTTCAAAAATTAATTCTTCCGACCATGAAGCAACAATCGGATTATCAATAGACGGACTTACATTACTTATTTACAAAGGTGAAGACGAAGGAAGTATTTATATGAGCCGAAAAATTGAAAATGAATGGGAAATTCCGGCAAAATTAGGTCCAAATATAAACACATATTACAGAGAAACACATGCATCTTTATCGGCCGACGGTAAATATTTATATTTTACTTCCGACCGACCGGGAACAATTGGCGGATTAGATATTTGGGTTTCAGAAATGCAAGAAAACGGAGCTTGGGGAACGTCAGTTAATCTTGGTCAGGTTATAAACACAGAACTAAACGAAGAAAGCCCTTATATTCATCCCGACGGAAAAACACTTTACTTTAGTTCCGAAGGACATGAAACAATTGGCGGATATGATATTTTTAAGTCCGTTAGAAACACCGACGGAAAATGGTTACCGCCTACAAACATTGGTTATCCGATAAATACCGTTGACGATGATGTTTACTATTTACCTACAACCGACGGAAAACGCGCATATTTTTCTTCACAAAGAAAAGGAGGAAAAGGCGGAAACGATATTTATGAAATTACTTTGAAAGACGAAGCCGGAACCGGACTCACAGTTATGATAGGAAAAGTTTTTATGAAATGTCCGGGCGAATTACCTTTTACACAAATTACAGTTACCGATAACGAAACCGGCGAGGAATTTCTTTATACACCAAACCCGAGCACCGGAAAATTTGTGCTTGTTGTTAAAAAAGAAGTTTCATACACATTAATAGTTTATGCGGGAGAAAAAATTGTTTTCACGGATAATATTCTTGTTCCGATAGATTCCGATTCAAAAATTGAATATAAAGATATTCGTCTGGACCCAAAATCATTATGCGATGTGATGACAGCAAACGATACGGCAGAAATTTATAAAGATGCTTATGTGTTAAATATCCAAAACGTTCTTTTTAAATATGACCAAAATAATTTTCCCGGCAACGTAGAATTAGATTCATTATCACAATATTTATTAAGAAACAGAGGAGCTGTTATTGAAGTTGGTGCTTATGCCGATTCAAAAGGAAAAGCTTATTACAATTACATTTTGTCTGAAAGAAGAGCAAATTCCATAAAAAAATATTTGATGGATAAAGGCGTAAAAGACAATCAAATAGAAGTTGTAGGCTATGGTGAAGAAAACCCTTTAACATATAATAAAATTAACGGAATATATAATTCAGAATCTCAAAATTACAACAGAAGAGCCGAGTTTAGAGTAATTAAACAAGGCGAAAAGAAAATTGTTATTTTAGGAATAAAAGGTATTCCGGATACATACAGAAATCCTTATTACGAAACAAACTACAAGAAAAAAAGAAGAAACGATATTGAAACAGATATTTAATTATATTTCTTTTCTTTTGAAACCAGCCTTAAAATTACAAAAAACACCAAACTTACTAAAATGAAAATTACCGATGCAGCTCCGGCATAATCAATGCCATAACTGCTAAATCTGTCGTAAATCAATATCGGCGTAACAGTCGGATGATAAGCAATTATAATTACGGCACCAAATTCGCTCATTCCTCTGGCAAACATTAATATAAAACCGCTTAAAATATTTCTTTTTGCAAGAGGTAACGAAACAGTAAAAAATGTTCTTGTATTTGAAGCTCCCAAGGTATAAGCCACTTTTTCCATTCTTTCGGGAACTGCGGCAAAACCGTCTCTTGCCGAATTTAACAAAAAAGGAACACTCACAAAAGCCATTGCCAAACCAATTCCGAGAGGTTTTCCTACAAAGCTGAAACCAAAATTTTCGGCAAAACTGCCTAAAAAAGAATCTCGCGATATAATTCCCAAAACTGCAATTCCGGCAGCCGAATGAGGAATTACAATAGGCAAATCAATAATTCCCAACACAATTTGTTTACCTTTAAAATTATTTCGTGCAAGTAAAAATGCCAACGGTATTGAAAAAAAAGCGAAGAATAAAGTTGCCAAAAAAGAAACGCTCAGAGTTAACCAAACACTGTTTTGAACTTCTTTATCATTAACAGTTTCTAATAAAATTGTTCCGGACGATTTAATGAAAATACCTGCCAAAGGAGCAATTATAAATAATAGAACTACTCCTCCAAGCAACGAAAAAATTAGGTTAAACTTATTGATATTAGACTGATACAATGTTATATGCCTTTAAAACCGGATTTTGAAATTATATTTTTTCCTTCTTCCGACAAAACAAATTTTAAAAATTCTTTAGCGGTAACGTTTTTTTCTGCTTGTTTTAAAAGAGTTATACCGTAAATAATTGGTTCTCCGACAAAAGTAATTGTTTCTCCGGGCTTTTTACCGCTCACTTCAATAGAAGAATTTTTATATATTGAAGAAAAAATTTTGTTACTCAAATTTATTTCGTCGGGCAATTGAACATATCTCAAATTATTTTGAATTGCAACCGATTTATAAACAAAAATGTAATCGAGTGAATTGGTTTCAATCAAAGAAATTAAATCCATTTCTTTGGGTCTCACAAATTCTTTATTCTTTTTTAAAAAGTTTTTTTCAATATCTTTTTTCCCGTAGAAATCGTCGGCAAGTTGCCAAGTCATAACAGTTCTGTATCCGCAAGGGTCGTTGTTTGGTTCGGCTCTGCCAAAAATTACTTCGGGTTTTTGTAAGATTTGAAACCAATTTTTATTATTTATTTCCGAAGCAAATTTAGATTTATCGGTAAAAGCAATAATAATTTCATTTGAAGCAAAAATAAAGTTAGAATCGGTATATTCGGGAATCAACATATTGTCGATAATTTTGTAATCGGCCGAAGCAAAAATGTCGCAATATTTTTTCAAATCTGTAATTTTACGAGCACATTCCAAACTTCCTGCACCTTCCAATAAAATTTCAGATCCGGGATTTTTTTCTTCAAATTTTTCTTTCAATTTCCTTAGCGGAAATGACATACTTCCGGCATGAAAGATAACAACTTTACCGGTTATTGCAACAGAATCGGTATTTGTAGAATTAGTTTTTTGTGTTTTTGAATTGTTGCAAGAAAAAAAAACTATAAAAATCAAACTTAAAAAAGATAATTTTAGTCGCATAAAATTTAATATTAGATTTGCGCAAAGTTATTTGTTATTTGAATGATAAAAAATAAAACTTATATGAACTTATCGAATTATATTTTACAACATATCGACCCCGAAGACAAAATTCTTAAAGAATTAAGCAGAGAAACGAATTTAAAAAAACTAATGCCCAGAATGTTATCTGGACATTTGCAAGGAAAAATTCTTGAGTTTTTAAGTAAAATGATAAAACCCGAAAACATTCTTGAAATTGGAACATTTACGGGCTATTCAACAATTTGTTTGGCCAAAGGATTAACCGAAAACGGAAAAATTTATACAATAGAAATTAACGACGAACACGAAGAAATTATAAATAAATATCTTCAAAAAGCAAATATTTCCGAAAAAGTAAAATTAATTATTGGCGACGCAAACGATTTTATTGATAATTTTGACTTTAATTTCGACCTTGTTTTTATCGACGGAGATAAAAGGCAATATTTGGAATATTACAAAAAAATATTACAAAAAGTTAAAATCGGCGGTTATATTCTTGCCGATAATGTTTTGTGGGACGGAAAAGTTGTTGAGGAATTACAAAAATCCGACGAATACACAAAAGGAATTTTAGAATTCAACAATTTCGCGGCTAATGACTTGCGAGTTGAAAAAGTTATTTTACCTGTTAGAGACGGAATTACAATAATTAGAAAAATTTCCGATTAAATTTTTTCGTTTCTCGCAATTGAAATACCAATGTTTGATACAGAAGGTAAATCGTTTTCTCTCATCAAATGTTCAATTTGAAAAGTATATTCGCCTTCTTTCGGAAAACTAATATCTTTTTTATACAAAAATTTATATTGAATTGTTTTGCCCGACTTTTCGCCGTACCATTTTCCGGTTTCGTCGGAAATGTTATACATCACTGTGTCTCTTTGATTGATTCCGGAAGGAGATTTTACTTCAACTGCAAGCCATAAATTATTTGTAGGAAAATCTTCGTTACAATCAATATCAATAAAAATTTGGTATAAATCCTTAGGTTTTTCAATATTTACTTTAAAAAAAGCTTTTTCGGAAATTTCCCAAGTTCGGGATTTTATTTCTACATAATCTTTATAAAAGAAATCATCTTTGCACGATTTTGCAATAAAAACAAAGAATAATAAAAGTATAAAAATTAATTTATTTGCATTTTTTTTCATAATAAAAATCTATTCTGTTTTGTTATTTTCGTCTCTGTTTTTGTCGCCGTCTTTTGGTTTAAAATTTTTCTTTCTGTTTCTGTTTCTTTGATGATTTTTGGGTTTAAAATTTTCCGGTTTTCCTTGTTCCGGAATTTCTCTCTTAGGCTTAGAAACTTCCTTTTTTTCGATATTATTATTTTGATTATTATCTTTGTTAACAGATGTTTGCGAGTTATCAGGGTTGCGTTTTTTATGTTTGTTTTTACGTTTCTTTTCATCAAAACGTGTAATACTTTCTTGTCCGAGCAAATCAATATATTCTTTTCCTTTTTTAGGAATATTGTCGGAATTTTCAACTAATTTTTCGGGTTTAATTCCTTTTTTATTCAATTCAATAACTTCTTTAACTCTTTCAATAGAAACGCCGGTAACTTTTAACGGCATTCTTTCATCAAACGAATACCACATCATTCCTTTAAACACGTCGGTTTTAATGTGATAAGCAGATCCTTCGGCGGTTTCCAATTTGTCTTTTCGGGGGAATTTACTTTTTGCGTCGGTATAATTTTTTAGTTCGTAATTTAAGCAACATTTTAATTTACCGCATTGTCCTGCAAGTTTTTGCGGATTAAGAGAAATTTCTTGTTCTCTTGCAGAATCGGTGCTAACGGAAACAAAATCGGACATCCAAGATGAGCAGCAAAGTTCTCGACCGCAAGAACCAATTCCGCCGATTCTTCCGGCTTCTTGCCTTGCTCCTATTTGTTTCATTTCAATTCTTATTTTGAATTCGTCGGCCAAAATTTTTATTAATTCTCTAAAATCAACTCTTTCATCGGCTATATAATAAAAAATTGCTTTGGTTCCGTCGCCTTGAAATTCCACATCGCCAATTTTCATGTCGAGTTTAAGTTTTTTTGCAATTCTGCGAGTTTGAAGCATAACGGCTTCTTCGCGAGCAATTGCTTCTTCCCATTTTTCTATATCAAGTGGTTTAACTTTTCTGTAAACTTTTTTTAATTCTACGGAAATGTCAATTTTTTTTCGTCTAATTTGGTCAATAACCATTTCTCCGGAAAGAGAAATAATTCCTATATCGTGTCCGGGAGAAGCTTCAACGGCAACCATGTCGCCTTCAACAAGTTTCAATTTATTAACGTTTTTGAAAAATGCTTTTCTGGTGTTTTTGAATCTTACTTCAACAATGTCTGTTGTATTGGAATTTATGGGTAAATCTTTATATTCGTTAAAAACATTAAGCTTATTGCAACTGCCTAAATTACATTTACCGTTATCCGAAAGTTGGTTTGCGCAACCTCTTAAATTTTCTATTTCGTTTTTCATTTTACTGTTCTTTTAAACAGTAAAAATTGGGTGTTCCTCAAATTTGTTTTTAATTTTTGTATAAATATAATTTCAATTTTGGGTATATAATTTTAATCTGAATTATTTTTATTTTTTTTCAATTTTATTGTCAGTTTAAAAAACAATAAATCCAAATCGGATTAAACGGGAACAACTTTTTTTTACTGTGGTTTAAATTTCAACAATTTTGCCGTTTTAATTGCCAAATCTAAAAATACAAGTCGGTCGTAACCGTTTCGTTCTATATTTTTGGCGGCATTTGTAAATTGTGTAATTAAACTTTCTATGTTATGTGTATGTATAAACTGTTTAAATTTGTTTGAAAAATCTCTTTCGTTATTTGCTAAAAAAACTATATTATTTTCGCTGTTTTCCGAAACATTAAGTATAAAATTCTCACGAATCATACGAAGCGAATATACTAAAAATTCTTTTTGTTTTTCACGTCCGAGCTTTGAAATTTGATCTGTCCAATCAATAATATCTATCATTTTATCGGAAAAACAATAACGCATCATTTGTCCGAAAAGTTCAAAATTATTGTTTAAATTTTCGTTTCCGTCGGCAATAATTTCTTCGGCACGTAAAAAACTGCCGTCGGAAAGCCTGACTATTTCATTTGTTTTATCGTCGGTAAAGTTATATAATTCTTTTAGTTTATCAAATAGTGCCGAATCATAAATTTTCGGAATTTTAACAAACTGAGTTCTCGAAAGAATTGTTTTGAGAATATCGTCGGGATTTTCGCTAACTAAAATAAAAAGAGTTTTTTCCGGCGGTTCTTCCAGAATTTTAAGAAGCTTGTTTGAAGCCGTAATATTCATTTTTTCGGGCATCCAAACAATCATAACTTTATATTCCGACTCGTAAGTTTTAAAATTTAGCTTTTTAATAACTTCGTGGCTTTCTTGCGAAAATATTCCTGCTTGTTGGTTTCCCACGCCAAGAAATTCGAGCCATTTATTAAAACTGTGATATTTATTCCCGAGTATAAATTCTCTCCAATTTTTGATATAATCGTCGCTCACGGGTTTTGAAAAGCTTTTTGATTTCACAACCGGAAAAACAAAATGTAAATCGGGATGAATTAATTTGTTATATTTTTTGCACGACGGGCATTCGCCGCACGAATCGTTTACTTGTTTGTTTTCGCACGACAAAAACTGCGCGTAAGCAATTGCCAATGAAAGTTTTCCGTTTCCTTCGGGTCCGGCAAAAAGCAATGCGTGGCTAATTCGCTTTCCGTTATATGTATTAAGAAGCTTTTCTTTAACTTTCTCTTGCCCTGCTATATCTTTAAAAAACATTTGATTATTTTCGTGTTTATTTTACATAAATATAAAAACAAATTTAATTTTAATTTTTTTAAAATAGATTTTATTATTCATTTTTTGCTAACATTATTTTTTTATAAATAAATATTACAGAAAACATAATTAAATTGACAATTTTTCGGCACATTATTTGGGCTGTAAAGTAAAATACGATTCATGCAAAAAAGACTTTTAATATTGATATTTTTGTTAGTTTCATTTTCATTATTTGCACAAAATAATGAAACAGGATTTTATACTTCAATAAATTCGGCATTAAAATATCCTTTGGAAGTAAAAAAGCTTGAATTAACAGCATTATCGGTAATTCCGAAAGATATTTCAAAATTTGAAAACCTTGAAATTTTGTATATTTACGACTGTTTTATTGAAGAATTACCCGATGAAATTTGCGATTTAAAAAACCTTAAAGAGTTTTATGCCGATAATAATTCTTTAACACAATTACCGCAAAAATTTGATAATCTGATAAATCTGAAAAAGCTTTCTTTATCGAACAATAAATTTAAAACATTTCCTAAACAAATAGCATTACTTCAAAATTTGGAAGAACTTTATATTGCCAATAATTTGTTAAAAAAAATTCCCGATGAAATAAACAATCTAAAACAACTCACAAAAGCAGATTTTTCATTTAACGAAATTTCGGAGTTTCAATTAAGCGAAACAGTTAATTTGCAGGAACTTAATATTTGTGAAAATAATTTAAACGATTTAAAAATTAATTTACCGAATCTTAAAATATTAAATGTCGATAAAAATAATTTAATTAAAATACCGGAACAAATTTACACTATTAAATCACTTGAAAAGCTGTCGTTATCAAAAAATAAAATTACAGAAATTGGAGAAAAGATTGAGAATCTTAAAATGCTTACAAACATAAACTTATCGAATAATTTAATAAAAACAATTTCGAGTCAAATCGGAAATCTTTCAGAATTAAAAGTTTTATATCTGAACAACAATAAAATTGAAATATTGCCCGAAGAACTTTCAAAATTAAATAAATTAGAAATTTTAGATATATCATCAAACAATATAAAAATTATTCCGGAAGAATATATAAATTTGAAAAATTTGAAACTTATAGTTCTGTCGGGCAATTTGATATTGAAAATACCCGATTTTTTTGAAAACATAAAGAACTATTAATTTAATATATTCAACAAAAATACTTATATTTGAATTTTAAAAACAGATAAATGCCCACAAACGAGGACATAATACGATTTCACGAAACGGTAAAGAAAGTTTCAGAGTATGATTTTTCCGAATACTCGGAAAAATCGTTTGCAAGAAGAATTGAAAAAATTCTTGTTGATTACCTTCTTAACATGGAAGAACTGCTGGAAAAGATTGCTGAAGACAGAAAGTTTCTGGAACAAATTGTGAAAGACATTACAGTAAACACAACAGAATTATTCAGAGACCCAAAAGTTTGGCAAACATTAAAACACCGAATTTTACCAAAACTCAAAGAAAACGAATTTGTAAACATCTGGCATGCAGGCTGTTCAACCGGGCAAGAAGTATACTCAATGTTGATATTACTCAACGAATTGGATATGCTTCATAAAGCAAGGCTTTACGCTTCAGATATTAACGAAGATGTTATGGATAAAGCAAAAGCCGGTGAATATGTTTACAGATTTAATATTGAATATATTGAAAATTTTAAACAAGTTATTCAAGTAAATCCATTTAATTTTGAAGAATACAACAGTACAGCATTTACAAAATACTTTGACGTAAATAAGATAAACGACACAATGGAAATAAAGCCGTTTTTGAAAAACATTGTTACATACAAAAAACATGATTTAGTAAAAGACAACAATATTTTTAATGTAAAATTTGATATAATTCTATGCAGAAATGTATTAATCTACTTTAACTCTAATCTTCAAAACAGAGTATTTTCATTATTCTCCGAAGCATTAGAAAGAAAAGGAACATTAATACTTGGAGCACACGAAAGTATATTGGGGCACGAATCGGCAAATTTTATAAAATACGGCCATTATTATATAAAAAAATAAGGCATATATATAAATATGACTAATTACAAAATAAGAATTTCCGATTTAAGAACATTATTTGCCGAAGTTAAAGATATTTGCGGTATCGACTTTAGCAACTATGCATATTTTACTATTAAAAGAAGAGTAGAAAAAATTCTCCAAACATATAATTATGTGAACGTTGATGAATTTATAGAAAAATTAAAAAACGACGAAAGGTTTTTTGAAACATTTATTTTTGAAATGCATCCTTTGCAATCAGAACTTTTTAGAGATTCCGAAATGTGGAATTCACTTATAAAAAATGTCTTTCCAAAATTTTCGAGAAAAGATAAAATTAAAATTTACGTTCCTCATTGCACTTCCGGAGACGAATTATATTCATTAATAATTCTTCTTGAAGAAAACGATTTAATAGAAAACTCAATAATTACAGCTTCACCTGTCGGCAAAAGAAACAAAACATATATCGAAAATGCTATATATCCCATAAAGAAAAAAGAATCTGCCGAAAAAAACTTGGAAACACTTACAACAAAAAAAACTATAAACGACCTTATTTTATTTTCAAACCATTCTTATGAAATAAAAGAAAAATATAAAAAAAATATTATTTTTGACGATAAACCATTTTTGGATTCAAGCTATGTTTCGGAATTCGACATAGTTCTTTTTAGAAATTCTCTAATATATTTTAATTCACAAATGCACGAAGCAGCATTAAATAAAATAGCAACAACATTAAAAAGAAACGGATATTTAATTATTGGAGTAGGAGAAAAACTAATTGGCGAAACCGAAAAAAAATTCAAACAAATTTTGAAAACAGAAAATATCTTTAAAAAAGGCTGAAAATTAAAATGAAACATCCAAGTAAAGCTATCGAAATACAATCTATTGATAATTTTGGATGTTCCTATCCCGAAAAAAAATGAAAACAAACAGATGAAAAAATACAACTACATAGTAATTGGCGGTTCGGCAGGAAGTTTTCAATCTGTTACAAAAATATTGGAATCATTGCCCGTTGGCTATCCTTTACCTATATTTATGACTTTGCACCGATTAAAACATGTTAGAACCGGATTTGTTGAAGCATTAGCTCTTAAATCAAAAATAAAAGTAGAAGAACCAAAAGACAAAGATTCATTTTTTCCCGGGAAAGCATATTTGGCACCTGCAAATTACCATTTATGTATTGAACCCGGAAATAACTTTTCATTATCATCGGACGAAGCAGTTAATCATTCCCGACCTGCAATAGATTTAACATTCAGCTCGGCTGCTTATGTTTTGAAAGATAAAATAATTGGAATAATTTTGTCGGGAGCAAATAAAGACGGAGCAGAAGGATTAAAAATGATTGAACAAAACGGCGGATTAGCTGTAGTTCAATCGCCGGAAGAATGCCAAGTTAAAACAATGACAGAAGCAGCAATTAAAGCAACCGTAAACCCTGAAATATTAAATTTGGATCAAATTATTGAACTTCTATTAAAACAAGTTTAGTTTATGAACAGAACATTAATATACAAAATTTTATCAACATTAAGTTTTACTGCAATTGTAGTTATATCATTAATTTTATTGTCAAAAAACAGTGAAGCCCATATTCTTATAAAATACATGTATGCGGCAATTATTGTTTTAGCTTTTGTTATTTTACTAATAAATCTTCTAAATATATCAACAAAATCGGATATTATAAAAATTGTTACCGAAAAGCAAACAGAAACTATTCAGGATAATAATGAAATTAAAAAAGAAATTCATAACGAATTAGAAGATTTTCAAAAGAAAGAAAAATTTAAAAACACAATTTCCGAATTAGTTAAAAATACTGAAACTATTAATGAAATTAATACTTTTACCGAAACACTTCTCAGAAATTTTGCAAATAAGTTTTCAATAGTTCAAGGAATATTTTTTGTAAAACAAGCTGATTCTCAAAAATTTACCGTTTCATCTACTTACGCCTACTATTCTAACGAAAAAGTAAGAGAATTTGAAACCGGCGAAGGCATTTCCGGACAAGTTGCAAAAAATAAAGAAATGCTTATAATTGATAATATTCCCGAAAATTATCTCACAGTAATTTCCGGACTTGGAAGCAGTTCTCCAAAACATTTATTGATTGCACCTTTACTTATAAATAACGAAGCAATTGCAATTATTGAACTTGCAAGTTTCATAAAATTTGAACCGGATATGAAAGAAATTTTCGGAAAAATATCCGTTCTTTTATCCGATAAAATATCTTCGCTTTTAAATTACAAAAAAAATTAAGCTCTAAAACCGCTAAACTTTACAAAACCCGATAAAACGGTTTAATTTTTGTTTGCCTAATATCAAAAAGCAAACATAATACATAATGAAACATCCATGTATATATCTCGACACACAACCGAATGAATATTTGGGATGTTCCTATCTGACCTTTAAAAACAATGAAAAATAAACAGATGAACAATAAATTAAAAATTATATTAATTCTATTACTTGCAATATCTTTTCCCAATATTGTAAGTTCACAAAATCCTATTTCAAACAACGTTGCAAACGCAATAAGAAAAGGTAATTCTTCTGAATTATCAAAATATTTTAACGAAAACATACAACTAAAAATAGACTCAAAAAGCAATATTTACAGCAAAACTCAAGCAGAAAAAATACTAAATAATTTTTTTGCCGGAAACAAACCCGTCAGCTTTAACATAGATTCCGAAAAATTAAGAGGTGAAGCAACCGTAGTTTTAGGAAATTACACAACAGAAAATTCAAATTTCAGAATGATATACAGAATCGTCTTAACCGACGGTAAAAACACTCTTACTTACATAGAAATTGAAGCAATTTAATCATTTTCTTCTTCAAAAAAATAAAAACATAATGCAAGAATTTATCGACAAAGTAATTGAATCGGCAATAAAAGAAGATATTGGCGACGGCGATCACACTTCATTGGCTTGTATTCCGCACACAAAAACCGGAAAAGTAAAACTGCTTGTGAAAGAACAAGGAATTATTGCCGGAATATCAATAGCTGAAGAAATTGTTAGAAAAATAAATGAAAAAATAAAATTTGAAAAATTTATTAACGACGGTGAAAATGTAAAACCCGGCGATATAGTTTTCACTTTGGAAGGAAATATAATTTCAATTTTACAAGCAGAAAGAGTTATATTAAATTTTATGCAAAGAATGAGCGGAATTGCAACTCAAACAGCAATTTATGCTGATAAAATCAAAGATTTAAAAACAAAAATTCTCGACACACGCAAAACAACTCCCGGACTCAGAGAAATAGAAAAACTATCTGTTAAAATCGGCGGTGGCGAAAACCACAGAATGGGACTTTTTGATATGATAATGATAAAAGATAATCACGTTGATTTTGCCGGCGGAATTGAACAAGCAATAGAAAAAACCGCGAAATATTTGAAAGAAAAAAATAAAAATATTAAAATTGAAATTGAAGTACGAAATTTCGAAGAACTTGAACAGGTTTTAAAAACAGGAAAAATAGACAGAATTATGCTCGACAATTTCACAGTCGAAAATACTAAAAAAGCTGTTGAAATAATTAACGGAAAATACGAAACCGAATCGTCGGGCGGAATTACTCTCGAAACAATTAGAGATTACGCATTGTGCGGCGTCGATTTCATTTCTGTTGGTGCATTAACACACCAAATAAAGAGTTTGGATTTAAGCCTGAAAGCTATTTAGATAAATTTACGTTTCTGTTAATAAAATCTTGTGTATAATATTCGTAATCAACAGTTTCTTGATAAACAGAAAAGCCCGATTTTATATAGAAATTTAAAGCACCATCGCTGTCGAACTCGCAAGTGTGAAGAAAAATTCTGTTTGCTCCTTTTTCAAAAGCAGTTTTTTTTGCCGAATTAATTAAAAAAGTTCCAAAACCTTTTCCGTAAAACTCCGGAAGTAAACCAAAATAAGTAATTTCAACATTTTCAATATCACTAAAATCCAACTCATAAAAACCTGCAATTTTATTTTCTGAATACAAAAAATAAACATTCGATTTGTTCGATTTCAATAAATTTGCCAATAAGTATTGTTCCAAAATTAATCTGCCTGTCCAACCGAAATTTCCGCCAACATTTTTATAAATATCCAAATAAATATCAACAGAAATATTTTCTTGAAAAACAATTTTCAATTTTGAATCGTCGTAAAATTCTTTTTTACCTTCAGAAAAGATTTCCAAATAATAAGTTTTTACCGGTATTTTAATAAAATCATTATCCATTTATAACAATAAAAAAACCGATAACATTAATGCTATCGGTTTAAAAACGTGGCGAGAGCGAGAATTGAACTCGCGACCTCCGGGTTATGAATCCGACGCTCTAACCTTCTGAGCTACCTAGCCGTTTGAGAGTGCAAATATATAAAAATTTCATAAACAAAAAATCATTTAATTTTTTTTTTTGGAAAAATTTGTTAAATTGCTAAACGAAAATTAAAAGATATGATAAAGAAAGAAAAATTTGAACTTGAATACACTATAAATGCTTCACCTGCTTTACTATTCTATAGAATCAATAACCCTTCGGGATTGGAAGAATGGTTTGCGGATAAAGTAACAGAACAAAATTCGATATTCACTTTTACATGGAGCAACTCCGAACAAAAAGCCGAATTAATTGAAAAAAAAGCCAATGAATTTGTAAAATTCAAATGGTTGGGATCAGATGATGACACATATTTTGAAATTAAAATAATTCAACAAGAACTTTCGGGTGATGTTGGACTTCTAATAACAGATTTTGCAGCAGAAAATGAAAAATCGGATATTAAAGATATGTGGGATGAACAAATAAACGGATTAAAACACACACTTGGAGTATAGAAAACATTTAAAATTAAATAAAAATGATAATTGTAACAACAGAAACAATCGCCGGAAAAGTTATTAGCGAATCTCTCGGAGTAGTTAGAGGAAGCACAGTTAGAGCAAGAAATATTGGAAGAGATATATTTGCAGGGCTTAAAAACATTGTGGGCGGCGAAATTAGCGAATACACAAAATTACTTGCCGATTCGAGAGAAGAAGCAATGGCAAGAATGATAAAAGATGCAGAAAGATTGGGAGCAGATGCAATTGTAAACCTAAGGTTTATGACTTCTGCCATTACTCAAGGTGCAGCAGAAATTCTTGCATTCGGAACAGCAGTAAAGTTCTAAAATATTAAAAAATTATTATAAATTTGAGGCTGTAAATATTTTCAAAAAAAGTATTTTACAGTCTTATTTATTTAATATTAGTAAAATGATTGCAATATTTGAAATATACGGAATAATTTTATTTGTTGCGATAATACTTATTATTGCACTAATAATTAAAAAACAAAAAGATAAGAAGAAAGAAGACTTTGAAAAAAGAGATTTTTAGAAAAATTCAACAAAATAAAACAAGATTATACTGTGAAAATTATCCACAAATACGTTTCTAAATCTTTTCTGGGACCATTGTTCCTTACATTTATCATCTCGCTTTTTGTATTGCTTATGCAATTTATTTGGAAGTGGGTTGAAGACTTTGTGGGAAAAGGATTAGATTGGACACTTATTGCAAAAATTATGTTTTATGCTTCGGCAGGTTTGGTTCCAATGGCACTTCCGCTTGCAGTTCTTTTAGCATCTGTAATGACATTCGGAAATTTTGGCGAACATTACGAACTCACTGCAATGAAAAGTTCAGGAATTTCATTAATGAAAATAATGAGACCTTTGGTATTTTTCACATTTTTAGTAAGCGTTGGCGCATTTTATTTTTCTAACAATGTTTTACCATACACAAACCTAAAAATTGCACGTCTGCTTTTTGATGTTACAAGAAAAAGACCTGAATTAAATATCAAAACAGGTATTTTTAATAACGATATTGACGGATACAGTATAAAAATTGAAAAAAAGAATCAAGAAACCGGAATGATGTATGATTTTATGATTTACAATCATTCAATAGGAATTGGAAACAGAGAAGTAATTTTAGCCGATTCGGGCGAAATTAATGTTACCAAAGACCAAAAAAATATGGTGATAACTCTTTATCACGGAACTAATTACTCGGAAGTTGACGAAAAAAATAAAGGAACAAAAGAATATCCTTTCAGAAAAGATAAATTTGATGAACAAAAAATAATTCTTGAATTGAACGATTTTGACTTTAAAGAAAGCAATGAAGGATTATTCAAATCAAATTATCAAATGATGAATTTAAAACAACTTTCATATTCAATAGACACTCTTCACCAAGTCTACGATAAAAGAGTTTTTCTTTTTCAACAGCGTTTGCTCGCTTGGACATACACAAAATACGAACACAAAGTTACTTTAAGAGACGATACGGCCGTATATTTAGCAGATTCTCTCAAAAAATATGTTCCTTTAAGTAAATTAAAAATTAATTTTAATATAGACAGCTTATATAAAACAATGGACTCTGACGCAAAAAAAGAGGCCGACAAAACATCAATAGATTTTGCTCAAAAAGCAAGAGATAATATTAAAAATACAAGTAAAGCGTTGGAAGACAGATTGCGTTGGATTAGAAAGCATGAACTTGCATGGTACAGGAAATTTTCATTATCTTTTGCCTGCATGATTTTCTTTTTCATTGGAGCACCGCTTGGTTCAATAATTAGAAAAGGCGGTTTTGGCTTGCCCATTGTTATTTCAACTTTGTTATTTATTTTTTATTATGTAGTTTCCATAATGGGTGAAAAATTTGTGAGCGAATCAATTATGCCGTCTCCAATCGGTGCGTGGTTTTCATCGGCAATTCTTCTGCCCATTGGCATTTTTATTACTTATAAAGCCACAAGAGACGCAGTTCTTGTTAGAAAAGAACAAATGGATTCATTGGCAAAACCATTTATTAAATTGTATAAAAAACTATTCGGATAAACGTTGGAAATACTTCTTATTTATAATAAAATACCTTTTCCTGCAAAAGACGGCGGCTCAATTGCCGTTAAAAATTTAGCCGAAGGTTTAATGCAAAATAATTGTGATGTAAAAATGCTATGTTTTAACACAAACAAACATTTTGTTAATGAAGAAATATTAAAAGATAATATTCCTAAAAATATTGAATTCCAACAAGTTTTTATAAATACAGATATAAAAAATTTTAAAGCATTAAAAAATCTGTTTCTTTCAATAATACCGTATAATGCGGAAAGATATATTTCGGAAGAATTTGAAATAAAATTAGTTGAAATACTAAAAAACAACAATTTTGATATAATTCAAATCGAAGGTCTTTATATGATGCCTTATATCAATACAATAAGGAAATATTCCGAAGCAAAAATTTCGTTCAGAGCACATAATATTGAGCACGAAATTTGGGAAAAAACTTCTTCACAAGAAAAAAACATTTTAAAAAAAATATATCTGAAAATACTTTTTAAAAGAATAAAAAACTTTGAAAAGTCATTTATAAACCAATACGATTTCTTAATTCCGATAACAGAAAGAGACCAAAAGCAATTTCAAAAATTTGGAAACCAAAAAGCTTCAATCATTTGCCCAACAGGAATAAACACAAATGAATATAAAATATCCGAATTTACCGATGATGAAGATATTTCAATTTATAGTTTGGGTTCGTTGGATTGGCAACCAAATATTGAAGGTTTAATTTGGTTTATTAACGAAGTTTGGCCAAAAATAATTAAAGAAAATAAGGAAATAACATTGAAAATTGCAGGTAGAAATCCTTCAAAAGAATTAAGAAAATATTTCAATAAAAATAATATAATTTATTACGGTGAAATTGAAAACGCCAAAGAATTTATTACTTCAAACAAAATTATGATTGTACCGTTATTTTCGGGAAGCGGAATGCGAATAAAAATTTTGGAAGCAATGGCATCCGGCAATATTGTAATTTCCACATCAAAAGGTGCAGAAGGAATAAACGCCCAAAACAATAAAGAAATTCTAATTACAAACACGTCGGAAGAATTTATTGAAGCCGTTAAAAAGATTAAAGAAAATAAAATTTCCAAAAAAGAAATATCAATTGCCGCACATCGGTTTATTTCGGAAAATTTTGATAATTTTGCAATCTCAAAAGCACTAACAAAATTCTATTTAAATCAAATAAAAGATTGAATTTAATTCCCGAAATATTAATTTGGTCATCGGTTTTTGCAATGCTTCATTCTTATGTCATTTTTCCCGAAATATTAAAATTTCTTGCAAAAAATAAAAAAACAAACAATTTTATTTGGGAAGAAAACAAAGAAGAACTTCCCTTTGTTTCCGTAATATTGGCTTCATATAACGAAGAAAAAAATATTGAGCAAAAAATAATTTCAACATTAAAAACAAATTATCCGAAAGACAAAATTGAATTTTTAATTGGTTCAGATAATTCCGACGATAACACAAATTCAATAATAAAAAAATATTCGGAATCAGATTTAAGAATTAAATTTATTGATTTCAAACAAAGAAACGGAAAAATCAAAATTATAAATGACCTTACCCAAAAAGCCCAAGGTGAAATATTAATTTTAACCGACACAAAGATTTTTTTCAATGAAAAAACAATTTACAATCTGGTTAAACATTTCAAAAATAACGATATAAATATTGTCGGCGGAATTCCCGAAAATCAAAAATCAAACGAAAACAACATAACTTTTCAGGAAAATACCTACATGAAAAGAGAAATAAACATGAAAATTCGTGAAGGACTTATTTGGGGAAACTCAATGGGCGTTTTTGGTGCAATTTATGCTATTCGAAAAGAAAGTTTTCATCAAATTCCCGAAAAATTTACTGCCGACGATTTTTTTGTGAGCATGAAAGTTCTTGAAAACAACGGGAAAATAATTTTTGAACCGGAAGCAACAGCAACTCAAAACTTAACAGGCTCGTTAAAAGAAGAATACAAACGAAAAACAAGAATATCTTCGGGAAATTTTCAGAATTTAAAAACATTTGCATTTCCTATAATTTTCAAATTAAATTCTAATTCATTTTGCTTTATTTCACACAAAGTAATAAGGTGGATTGGTCCTTTTCTAATATTAATATCCGTAATTTCAAATATTTTTCTTTTAAATATCAATTTCTACAAAATATCATTTCTAATATTTATTTTAAGTATTATACTTGCAATTCTTGATTCAATTTTAAAAAAATTTAATATCAATATAAAAATAATAAGATTTTTAACTCACTTCTACACTATGAATATTGCCTTATTTATCGGTTTCGTTAAATATATTAAAGGAATAGAAAACAATATTTGGCAACCTTCTGTTAGAGAAAATAAATAAAAAAATGTCGAAAGAAAAAAATAACGAATTATCGTCAAAACTCAACACCGTTGAAGAAGCAATTGAAGCTATTAAAAACGGCGAAATTATTATAGTAGTTGACGACGAAGACAGAGAAAACGAAGGCGATTTTATTACATCTGCCGAATTAATTACTGCCGAAAAGGTAAATTTCATGGCAAAACACGGAAGAGGCCTTATTTGTGCGGCAATTACAGAAGCAAGATGTATTGAGCTTGACCTTGAATTAATGATTGGCAATCAAAACAATACTTCGCTTCACGAAACTCCATTTACCGTTTCGGTTGATTTAATCGGACAAGGTTGCACAACCGGAATTTCGGCAAGCGACAGAGCCAAAACAATTTACGCATTGGTTGACGAAAATACAAAATCGGAAAATTTAGCCAGACCGGGACATATTTTTCCTCTAAAAGCCAAAAACAAAGGCGTTCTCAGAAGAACAGGTCATACCGAAGCAACCGTAGATATAACGCGAATTGCAGGATTAAAACCGGGCGGAGCTTTGGTAGAAATAATGAATGATGACGGAACAATGGCTCGTTTACCGCAATTAATAGATGTTGCAGAAAAATTCAATTTAAAAATTACAACTATTAAAGATTTAATTGCTTACAGACTTGCCAAAGAATCACTAATCGAAAAAGGCGAAAAAGTTAAAATGCCTACAAAATACGGTAATTTTGATTTGATTCCATATCGCCAAACATCGGACGGACTTGAACATTCTGCTTTAATAAAAGGTGAATGGAAAAAAGGCGAACCTGTTTTGGTAAGAGTTCATTCGTCGTGCGTTACAGGTGATATTTTCGGTTCGCAAAGATGCGATTGCGGCGAACAATTAAATGAAGCAATGAGAATGGTTGAGAAAGAAGGAAAAGGTTGTGTTTTATATATGAACCAGGAAGGAAGAGGAATTGGTTATTTCAATAAAATCAAAACTTATAAACTTCAAGAACAAGGATACGACACAGTTGAAGCAAATCACAAATTAGGTTTTGCCGCCGACGAAAGGGATTACGGTGTTGGTGCTCAAATCCTTAGAGATTTAGGTATTTGCAAAATCAGATTAATGACAAATAATCCTGTCAAAAGAGCCGGACTTGAAGGTTACGGGTTAGAAATTGTTGAAATTGTTCCAATTGAAATTCAATCGAACACTCATAACCATTTTTATATGGAAACAAAAAAATTAAAGATGGGACATGATTTAAAAAAATTATAATGAATTATGAAGAACGAAATTAACTATTCCGATGCAATCGCTCTTTTAGACAAATACATAAAATCGCCGGCTCTCAGATACCATAATCGCGAAACCGAAGTGATTATGAGAAGCTTGGCAAAACATTTTTCGAAAAATGAGGATTTATGGGGAATTACGGGGCTTTTGCACGATTTGGATTTGGAAGAAATAGGCGAAAATCTTTCTGCTCACGGTTACAGAACCGTTGAAATACTTAAAGAAAACGCTTATGAAATTCCCGAAATGTTTGAAGCAATTATTGCTCACACAGAAGGATTAACAGATGCAAAACGTAAAACCGATTTTGATATAATTTTAGCATCGGCAGAAAACATTACAGGAATGATAACTGCTTATGTTTTAATACTTCCGGATAAAAAAATTGCAGGAATAAAATCAAGTTCAATTAAGAAAAGACTGAAACAATTACGATTTGCTGCATCAGTAAACCGTGATTTTATCTACGATATAGAAAAAACAGGACTTTCGCTCGACGAATTTTTGGATATTTCGATTTTGGCTATGCAGGAAATTGCAGAAGAAACAGGAATGTAGAAAATCAGTTCTCAGTCTTCAGTCTTCAGTTGTTATTTTAACGACAAATACTAAAGATTGAAGACTTGATAATAAAAACCGGTTCTACTTCGACTTTCGAAAAGTCGGGACAAATTATTATCGAGCCGAAAGCTGAATGAATTCATTTTGATAATTTTGACACAACTTATCCGAACAAGGAATTAAACAAATTCTAATTTTCTGGTATGAAAAACTTCGTCCGGTTGCAAACTTGTAATTTTGTCTTCTGCCAAAGAAAAAACACCTAAGGTTTTACCTTTGACATTATATGTTTCAAGAATATAAAAATCATCGACGTAATCTATGATTTTAACAACATCGCCGCTTATTAAACCAAATTTCGGTATTTCAGTCAAAACTGCTACATCTGAATATAATGAATATTTCATGTATTTGGAAATAAAGTTACTAATCTCAAAAAATTTGTGTTATTTTGATAAATCCATATTGTTACAACATCTACTTCTTTTATAGGTGCTTTTAATTTGCCTTCTATTTTGTATAAAATTCCGAATGTATTGCTTTCATATATAACGGGAGCAAAATCAGAAAATTATGAAATAATATCGTTTTGTAATGTTTCCCAATTTTGTATGTTATAACCAATTTGATTTAAAAACTTAGATTTATCGGCTTTATCGAGTGGTTTTAACAGATATTCTATAATTTTTTGCTTTTCAACAACCAATTTCATTGTTATCTTTTTATTATACAAATTTACGTTACTTTTTCTTCTCAAAACAAAAATCTACCGGATTTCTATAATTCGGCAGATTATTCCGCAATTCGGTTTCGACTTTCAAAAAGTTGGGACAAATAATTCTTCTTCGGAAGCCGAAAGCTTAATGAATTCATTTTGTTTATTTTAAAAGTTTAATCCAAACTAGAAATCACTTAAATCGTTCTTAAAAATTTCTTTAGCTTATTATCAAAAGTTACGACTTCAATATTTTCGATATGATTATAGGCACAAAGCAAACTATCAATATAGTCGATATTTTGTTGGGCAAAAAACATTAACGATTTATTGATTATTTCTTTATTGCTAACATTAATATTCTCTTTGTCAAGCAATTCAGAAATAGTATCTCTTATTATTTCACGTTCAACTTTATAGACTTTGCTCAAAACATATACAATTTCTGCAAAGACTCCATCGCAAATGTAAAGATTTGATTCGCTGTCGATTAGTTGTTTTGCTTTTGGCGATAATTCAACATGATCATCTAATAAATATCGCATTACAATGTTTGTATCTATATAAATCATAATCAATTGTCGATTAAATTTGACCATGCCAAATCTGTTTCAAAATCAATTAAACTCGGATTAGCATATTTTTTTAATTTACCGGCTATGCTCGTTATCTGTTTAACAGATTTATGTTCGTTTGTTTTGAACACAATTACGATATGAATGTATTGATTTTGCCATTCATTCAGTTCCGGTATTTTAATAATGCCGTTTTCTAAAATTTTAGTGTCAAACACCAACGAAGGCTGAGTATGTAAATCCATTTTTATAAAATTTATTACAAATTTACGTTATTTTTCTTCTCAAAACAAAAATCTACCTGATTTACACTTTTATTTTACTTTCGCAATTAGGCTCAAACTTTAAATTGAACCGGAAAACGAAGTTAAAAACTTCGCTTTCCGGTTCAATTTAAGTGCTTATTCGCTTAGACTGCGAACTAAGCCGCATGAAGATTTACAGAAATTGGTAATCCCGAAAATGTAGAAACATTATTAATGCTGAAACCCAAAACTTTACCGTCGGTGCTCACTTTTTCCATAACATTTTCATTTTCGGTATTTTTGAAGTAACCTTCGCCAATTTCAAAAATAACTTCTAAAAAATCGGCTTCTTTGTCGAAATATATTGTCATTTTTTTTTCCATAAGATTTCTCCTTTTTTAATTTTATCTGTAAAATAAACCGTAATTATAAAATAATCTTCTTTCAATAATTTAACTACAACACACAACCATTTGTCTCCCAATGATGTATTTACAAAATAATGATAAAATAGTTCAACAGTATTATCCGTATTTGGTTGAATGATAAATTCCGGATTTACCAATGTAATATCAAGCGGCAAAGCCGACCTCCGAACCTGTTTTTTATTTTATTTTGACGTCTCAGCTCATCTAAGACTCACTCTTTCGATCTTTAAAATAGTTATCCTTTATTAAATTATATATTAAGGCTAATCCAAATATTAAAATAAAGGGATATAAGGCTTTCCAACCATTTGTATAACAATAATTATAATCTTTAAGTAAAAGTATATTTCCATATTTATTAGAATATAGATTATAAACTTTAAGTTCTTTGCTACCAGGAAATTGGGCAATTATTGCTAATTCTAATGAATCACCAACTTTCAATTTCTTAATTATATTAACGTTTGTCACATCAGATGAACAATCCATAATGAAATATTCAAAATTATCCTCATTCAATTCAATTTTAATGTAATTTCGAGGCATATCTCCACCATCCGATCCGAATTGTGGTTGCATCTTAATTGTTCCTTTCACTACATTTACATGATTTTGCAAAATAGGTTTGTAACAAAAATAAGTTATGCAAGTAGAACCAATTGTAAAGAGCAACATCCAAAATGAATATTTTGCTGCTTTTGATATATTTTTAATATTCATGATATTAGAATTGAGAAGTTGCTTTGTTTTATAAAATGTTTTCGTTTATTACATCTTGAACAGCCATCTTTCGGCTCAACTGTGCCTGAGTTGTTCTATGTATCACCGAATTATCTTCCATAAAAAATCATCTATAGCCAATATTTTTTGATTTAAATGTATGTAATTTTGATAAAATAGTGAAATTAATTTTTTGTACGCTAAAAAACTGTCTGAAATAAATTTTAAATCTTTTAAAAGATAAAAAATAATTTCAGACAGTTATATTCTCGGGAAAAAATCTATTTATTAACAATCAAATTCAAATCGGAAACAATTTTTTCAATTTCCAAATCATTGTATCCTTTTTCTTTTGCTGCTTCAGCCAAAGTTCCCCAAACAGGTTCTCCGCACCTGATACATCTGATATTATTTTTACTCAAATAATCCAATGTTTCGGGATATTCTTCCACCAATTGTTCAATTGTAATATCTTTATAAATCATTTTTTAAAATCCGAATGAAACTCCTTGAGCTAATTGAACATTTCTTCCGTAATTAACAGTATTTGTTTGTCTTCTCATATAAGCTTTCCAAGCATCGGAGCCGCTTTCTCGACCGCCGCCTGTTTCTTTTTCGCCGCCGAAAGCACCGCCAATTTCTGCTCCGGAAGTGCCAATATTTATATTTGCAATTCCGCAATCCGAGCCGGTTTCTGAAACAAACAGCTCAACTTCTCGCATATCGTTAGAAAAAATTGCTGATGATAATCCTTGCGGAACTCCGTTATTCAAAGAAATTGCTTCTTCAATTGTTTTATAATTCATCAAATACAAAATAGGTGCAAAGGTTTCTTCCTGAACAATTTTATAATGATTTTCTGCTTCTGCCAATGTCGGCAAAACATAATTTCCGGATTCAAAACCTGCACCCGATAATTGTTTTCCGCCAAAAAGTATTTTTCCGCCTTCTTTTTTTAATTCTTCCAAAGCATTCAAATATTCATTAACAGAAATACTGTCGATTAAAGGGCCCAAAAGACTTGAAGGATTTACGGGATTTCCGATTTTTGTTGAAACAACTTCGTAAGCTTTTATCAATCTTTGTTTAACTTGCTCATAAATTGATTCTTGAACAATTAATCGTCTTGTTGAAGTACATCTTTGTCCGGAAGTTCCCACAGCACCAAAAACTGTAGAATTAATTGCCATGTCGATATCTGCTTTATCAGAAATTATTACGGCGTTATTTCCTCCCAATTCAAGAATAACTTTTCCTAATCTTTGTCCGACAATTGCACCGATTCGTTTTCCTACAGATGTTGAACCTGTTACCGAAAACAAAGGAATTCTTTTATCAGCCACAAAATTATCGCCGAGAACAGAAGATTTTGCAATTATTAAATTGAAAACACCTTCGGGAACATTATTATTTTTCAATACCGGAGCAATAACATTTTGAACGGCAATAGCGGTCAGCGGAGTTTTAGAACTCGGTTTCCAAACAACTACATCTCCTGCAATAGCTGCAATCATTGAATTCCAAGCCCAAACAGCAACCGGAAAGTTGAACGAAGTTATCAAACCTACAATTCCTAAAGAATGATATTGGTCGGATAATTTATGCTGCGATCTTTCGGAACGCATTGTGAAACCGTTTAACATACGTGATTGTCCGACTGCAAAGTCGCAAATATCAATCATTTCCTGAATTTCGCCTAATGCTTCGGTATAAATTTTACCCATTTCATAAGAAACCAAAATTGCAAGATTTTCTTTGTTTTTGCGTAGTTCATCACCAATTTGTCTGACAATTTCGCCGCGTTTTGGAGCAGGAACATTTCTCCATTCCTGAAAAGCATTTTGTGCTTTTTCAATAACAAATTCGTAATCGTCGATTGTTGCATTGTTAATTTTTGCAATTATCGAATTGTCAATCGGAGAAACCGAAACAGTTTGTCCTCCAATTGTTTCTTTATAAATTACTCCTGTGCTTACACCGTTGTTAACATCAGAAATTCCTAATTCCTGTAATACTTTTTTAATATCTTTCATTTATTTTTTTATATTGAATTAATCCATGTAATCATATTTGTATTCTGTTGCAGGAACAAAAGTTTCTTTAATAGTTCTGGGGCTAACCCAACGAATTAAATTAAATTCTCCGCCGGCTTTATCGTTAGTTCCAGAACCGCGAGAACCGCCAAAAGGTTGAAGTCCGACAACTGCACCTGTTGGTTTGTCGTTTATGTAAAAATTACCTGCTGCATATTTTAATTTATCGCAAATAATTGAAGCAGCAACCCTGTCTTTTGCAAAAACAGCTCCCGTAAGTCCGTAAGGCGAAGTTGTGTCGCAAAGTTCAATTGCTTCATTTAAATCTGAATCTTCGTAAACATAAATTGTTAAAACCGGACCAAAAATTTCTTCTTTCATAGATTTATATCTCGGATTTGAAGTTTCAATAATTGTTGGTCTGATATAAAAACCTTTGGATTTATCATAAGTTCCGCCGGCAATAATTTCAGCTTCTTTTGATTCTTTTGCATGTTCAATATATCTTACAATATTATCGAACGAATCTTCATCAATAACAGCATTAATAAAATTATTAAAATCGGTAACATCTCCCATTTTAAGTTCATCGGTAATTCTAATAATTTCGGGTTTTATTTCTTTCCAAAGAGATTTTGGAACATACATTCGAGATGCAGCAGAACATTTTTGACCTTGATATTCAAATGCGCCTTTAATTGAATTTATTACAACTTCTCTTACATTTGCCGAAGGATGAACAAAAATAAAGTCTTTCCCGCCTGTTTCTCCGACAAGTCGCGGATATGATTTGTATTTAGAAAGATTTTCGCCAACGCCTCTCCATAATGAATTAAAAGTTCCGTTTGAACCGGTAAAATGAATTCCGGCTAAATCTTCAGAAGCCAAAACAGTTTTTCCTATTACAGAACCTTTGGCAGGAATAAAATTAATTACTCCGTCGGGCAAACCTGCTTCCATAAATATTTTCATCAAATAGTAGTTCGATAAAATTGATGTTGTTGCAGGTTTCCAAAGAGTTGTATTTCCCATAAGAACCGGCGACATATTAAGATTGGAAGCAATTGCCGTAAAATTAAAAGGACTTATTGCCAAAACAAAACCTTCCAAAGCTCTGTATTCCATTTTATTAACTTGATTGAAATCGGATTTTGGTTGTTTTTTATAAACTTTTGTTGCAAACGAAGCATTGTATCTAAGAAAATCTACAGTTTCGCAAACCGAATCGATTTCGGCTTGATAAATATTTTTGCTTTGTCCGAGCATTGTAGACGCATTTAACACGGCACGATATTTTGTAGAAATTAATTCTGCAGCTTTCAATAAAATTGAAGCTCTAACCGTCCATGTTAGTTCCGACCAAACTTTGTGAGCATTCATGGCAGCTTCAATTGCCATTTTAATTTCAGATTCGCCGGCAATATGATATTTTGCAATCACTTTTTTGTGATTATGCGGCAAACTAACTTCACCCAAATTTCCTGTTTTAACTTCTTTCCCGCCAATAATTAACGGAATTTCAATAACAGAATTTAGTTGATTTTTCAGTTCTTTTTCGAGTTCAATTCTTTCCTTACTTCCCTTGTGATAGTTAAGAATAGACTCATTTTTGGTTTCTTTAAAAGAAAATATTGAATTGTTCATTTTGTGTATAATTTAATAGCGATATGTATTTCTTTTCATTTCGCAAATATATAATATTTTTAGAAATAAATATTTTAAACAGCGAATTAAAAATAAAAGAACAGGAAAAGAATGTTGCTATTTAAACAACGGAAAGAATTGTGAACCCAAAAAGAAAATAAAATGATATTTAAATTAAAAAAAAGCGTCATATATTATTAGTAAACAATACATTAAATATTTATTTTAAATTAAAATGATAAATGAAAATAATGAAATATTATCTTATAATTAACAATAATATACTTAGTTTGGAAAAAACAAATTAGAGGTTTGATTCAAATGTTAAATTTTATGAATTTATAATTTATTGAAAATTATAATAAAAAATGGTTTTAGGTTAGAAAGTAGAGCGAAGGAATAATAATTTATTTTTTTAAAATTAACATATCTTTTATATAATCTTTAATTTTTTGTTTGTCAATTTCTTTCTTATTAAAAATTTCTAATAAATATAAATTCTCATTTTCATCGGTTTTGTATACCTCTTTTTCGATTATAGGAAAATATTCTGAGGAAATTGTAATCCATACTTTTACTGATTTATTTGACTCTGATGTCATATCTGTAAAGTATAAATTAACCAATTTATTATCTATAATATTCCATTTTGTGCTTTGTATATGAAATCCTTTACCCTGATTTGGATATAAAGAAGACCCAATAGTAATGGCTATTATTAATAAAAAAGCGTAATAGTTTATTCTTGAGCAAATCCCATCAATCTCGGTTAATTCAATGTCGGACTTTAAAATGAATATAATATTTGAAATTATAATTACAGTCAGTAAAATAAAATCTGTCCAATACCCAAGAATTGAAATATCAGAGAAAAGGATAATTATTGGATACATTACTATAAGCAATGTTGAGAAAAAAATACTTTTATTTAACTTTAACGATATATACATTTATTAATCAGATGTTAATTTCCGGAATTATTAGTATTTGCAATGCATAGTTTTTAATTACACTTTTTTCCCATGTCCGAAAGAAGTTTGAAACTTCTACCTTTTTAATAAGCAGTTTGCAACATCCAAACATATAATTCCGACAAAATGAAATGCTTACATTATTTCTCTTAATTTATCAATATCCGGTAATGCATTCCTATATTTAGAAGGTATTTCTTTACTTGTTTTATAGGTAGCAACACCCATAGGTTTGTTAAAATCACGAAATGCAAACTCAACAAATTTATCGTTTTTAGACTTACAAAGAATAATTCCAATTGAAGGATTTTCATTCGGTTGTTTTACGTATTCATCTAATACTGATAAATATAAATTCATTTTTCCGACATATTCTGCTTTAAATTTCCCTGTTTTAAGTTCGAAAGCTACAAGACTTTGTAATTTTCTCTGATAAAAAAGTAAATCAATAAACAGTTCTTCATTTTCAACTTTTACTCGATATTGATTGCCTATAAATGCAAAATCGCTTCCTAATGACATTATGAATTTTTTGATATTTTTAACAATTTCTCTCTCAACTTCCGGTTCGTAATCTTCATCATCGGTATTTATAAAGTCCCATAAATATTCGTCTTTAAATAAACTAACAGCTTTATTGCTAATTTTCGCGGGCAAAGTTTTGGTAAAATTATTAGGCAATTTACCTTTTTGTTTAAATAAATTATCTTTTAAGTGTTTTTCAAGAATTCTGAATGACCAAAAATTTTGAGATGTTTCAATAATATAAAATAATCGTTCGTCCGTGTTGTCTGTTTTAGAAAGAATTAAATAGTGCAAAGAAAATCCGATAGAAAAGAAACTTTCTGCAAATTGGTTCAACAGTGTTGAACCGATTGAATTAAATTTTTCCGACTTAATTTGGTTTAGCAGTGTTGAACTAAAATCAATTTCTTGATTATTAAGATTTTGCAATTGACCTGATTCTGCATTTGTAATTTGAAAATAAGTATAATTTAATTTTGTTTTAAGAAAATTCTTATCTGTTCTTTTTCTTTGATGAAAAATAAAAAAATATTCAATTGTGATAAATTTATACGTAATCTTATGCAGGTAGAATCGATATTTTATGGAATTTACAAAATACAATACAAAGAATGATGAATAAAATAAAAAATGTCATTTTAAATAAAGAAGTTTTATATGTAAGTAATTAGCATATAATTAAACATTCTATTTAAAATGACAAGTGAAAAAATTAATATTTTCCTAAAATAATACTATGCTTCGGGTGTTGGGCCTCCAAAATTCATTGGCATTGGCGGTCCGTCAAAATTCCCTTTAATTTCGCCGAAAGTTTTTTCAAACTTATTCACATTTTCTTTTAAAGCTCCAAGCAATCTTTTAGCGTTATCGGGAGTTAAAATAATTCTTGATTTAACTGGTGCTTTTGGTGCTCCGGGCATAACTCTCACAAAATCAATAATAAATTCTGATGAAGAGTGTGAAATAATAGCTAAATTAGAATATGTTCCTTGCGAAACTTCTTGAGAAAGCTCAATGTCTAATCTGTTTTGATTTTGTTTATTTTCCATAATGTGTATTTTTAAAAATGGCCAAGTATAAAACTCGGCCATTTAGTAATTTGTTATTAATTATTCGAAAATATAGAATTAAAATTAATCGTCATTTTCGTCATCGTCATAAATTTTATCATATTCTTCTTGAGAACCTACAATAATGTTTTCATAAACTCTCATACCCGTTCCGGCAGGAATTTTATGTCCGACAATAATGTTTTCTTTAAGACCCAATAATCCATCAACTTTACCGGAAATTGCAGCCATATTTAAAACTTTTGTTGTTTCTTGGAATGATGCAGCCGATAAGAAACTCTTTGTTTGCAAAGCAGCTTTGGTAATTCCCTGAAGAACGGGGCTTGATGTTGCAGGAACAGCATCTCTGGCCACTACAAGTTTTAAATCTTTACGTTTCATTGCAGAGTTTTCATCTCTTAATTGACGTGAAGTAACAATTTGACCGGCTTTTAATTTTTGAGAATCTCCTGAGTCTTCAATTACTTTTTTACCGTAAATACTATCGTTTTCATCTCTAAAATCCCATTTGTCAACAATTTCTTTTTCTCTAAAAATTGTGTCACCGGAATCGTCAATAATTACTTTAAGCATCATTTGTCTAACAATAACTTCAAAGTGTTTGTCATTAATTTTCACACCTTGCATACGATAAACATCTTGAACTTCATTAACAATATACTCTTGAACTTTTGTAGTTCCTTTAATTGCTAAAATATCCGAAGGTGTAATTGCTCCGTCGGAAAGAGCAGTTCCTGCTTTAACGTAATCGCCGGGTTGAACAAGAATTTGTTTTGTTAAAGAAACAAGATATTTTTGTTCTTCACCGGTTTTAGATTTTATAACAACTTCCTTTTTACCTCTTTTAATTGCACCGAAAGAAACAATACCGTCGATTTCGGAAACAGTTGCGGGATTAGAAGGATTACGAGCTTCAACAAGTTCGGTAACTCTTGGAAGACCTCCGGTGATGTCACCGGTTTTACCGGCACTTCTCGGAATTTTTGCAAGAATACTGCCATGAACAATATCTTGTCCGTTTTCTACCGAAATATGTGCTCCTGCGGGTAAGTTATATGAATTAATAACATTTCCGTCGGCATTTAAAATTGCAATTTCGGCATTTTTAGTTTTATCTTTTGATTCGATAATTACTTTTTCAATGTAATTAGTTTGCTCGTCTTTTTCAATTTTGTATGTAATACCTTCAACAAGATGTTTGAAAGCAACAGTACCTGAAACTTCTGTAATAATAACAGCATTGTATGGATCCCATTCGCAAATCATATCACCTTTTTTCACTTCGCTTCCGTCAGGAATTCTTAATTTAGCTCCGTAAGGCACAGTATAATTTGTGAGCATGATATTTGTATTTTTGTCAAATATTTTAAGCTCAGTCATTCTACTGATAACAATTTCGAAATCATTTCCTATTGAAGAAACAGTTCTAAGTTCTTCAAATCTTGCAATACCGTCATATTTAGCAACAATATTGTTTTCGGAAGCAGCACCTCCCGCAACCCCTCCAACGTGGAAAGTTCTAAGAGTAAGCTGTGTTCCGGGTTCTCCGATTGATTGAGCTGCAATAACTCCAACAGCTTCACCTTTTTTCACCATTCTTCCGGAAGCTAAATTTCTTCCGTAACATTTAGCACAAACTCCGTGTCTTGTTTCGCAAGTTAATACCGAACGAATTTCAACGTTTTCAATTGGAGAATCTTCAATTTCCTGAGCAATTTCTTCTGTTATTTCATCACCGGAAACAACAATCAATTTGTTTGTATTTGGATGATAAACATCGTGAACAGTAGTCCTACCAAGTATTCTTTCAAATAAAGTTTCTTGAACCTCATCTTTTTGAGTAATTGCAGAAGCCATAAGTCCTCTTAAAGTTCCGCAATCTTCTTCACGAATAACAACATCTTGAGCAACGTCAACAAGACGTCGGGTTAAATAACCTGCATCGGCAGTTTTAAGAGCAGTATCGGCAAGACCTTTTCTGGCACCGTGAGTAGAAATAAAATATTCAAGAACCGATAATCCTTCTTTAAAGTTAGAAAGAATAGGGTTTTCGATAATTTGACCACCTGTTGCACCGGCTTTTTGAGGTTTAGCCATAAGTCCTCTCATACCCGAAAGCTGTCTAATTTGCTCTCTCGAACCTCTTGCTCCGGAATCCAACATCATATATACCGAATTGAAACCTTGCTTATCTGAGCTAAGCTCTGTCATAACTTGGTGAGTCAATTTTGCGTTTGTATGTGTCCAGATATCAATAATTTGATTATATCTTTCGTTGTTTGCTATAACCCCCATATTGAAGTTGTCAAGAACTTCTTCAACTTGACGATAACCTTCATCAACTAATTCAGTTTTTGCGATAGGAATAATAATATCATCAAGATTAAAAGATAAGCCGCCTTCAAAAGCAGATTTATATCCTAAGTCTTTAATATCGTCAAGGAAATTTGCTGCAACAGCCATTCCGCATTTTGTAAGCAAGTCCTTAATAATATCTCTTAAAGATTTTTTAGTAAGAAGTTTATTAATATATCCAACTTCTTTCGGAACAAATTGGTTGAAAACAATTCTTCCCACAGTAGTTTCAATTAACTCGCCGTTAATTCTAACTTTAACAATAGCGTGAATGTCAACAACTTTTTCATTCAAAGCAATAATTGCTTCTTCCGGTGAATAAAAAATAAGACCTTCTCCCCTAACAATATGTTCCGGTGTGCTTTTTCTGGGTTTTGTAATGTAATATAAACCCAAAACCATGTCTTGTGAAGGAACTGTAACCGGAGCACCGTTTGCAGGATTCAAAATATTATGTGATGCCAACATGAGCATTTGCGCTTCTAAAATTGCGGCATTACCTAACGGAAGATGAACAGCCATTTGGTCACCGTCGAAGTCGGCGTTGAATGCAGTACAAACCAAAGGGTGCAATTGAATAGCTTTTCCTTCAATAAGTTTTGGTTGAAATGCTTGAATACCGAGTCTGTGAAGAGTTGGCGCACGATTTAGGAGAATTGGATGTCCTTTAAGAACATTTTCCAAAATATCCCAAACTACGGAATCTCTTCTGTCAACAATTTTCTTGGCAGATTTAACAGTTTTTACAATCCCTCTTTCAATAAGTTTTCTTATAATGAAAGGTTTGTAAAGTTCTGCAGCCATTTGCTTTGGAATTCCGCATTCGTGTAATTTCAATTCGGGTCCGACAACAATAACGGAACGAGCAGAATAATCAACACGTTTACCTAAAAGGTTTTGACGGAAACGTCCTTGTTTACCTTTTAAACTGTCGCTTAATGATTTTAAAGGTCTGTTTGCTTCTGTTTTTACTGCGCTTGATTTTCTTGAATTATCGAATAATGAATCAACAGCTTCTTGTAACATACGTTTTTCATTACGTAAAATTACTTCGGGAGCTTTAATTTCGATAAGTCTTTTTAATCTGTTATTTCTGATTATAACTCTTCTGTATAAATCGTTAAGGTCAGATGTTGCAAATCTGCCGCCGTCCAAAGGCACTAAAGGTCTTAATTCCGGCGGAATAACGGGTACAACTTTAACAACCATCCATTGCGGTTTGTTAATATCTTGTGAACCCTGTAAAGCAGTAACAACTTGAAGTCTTTTTAGTGCTTCATTTTTTCTTTGTTGTGAAGTTTCTTTATTTGCTTTATCCCTTAAATCATAAGCTAAATCGTCAAGTTGAATATTTGACAATAAATCAAAAATAGCTTCTCCACCCATTTTAGCAATAAACTTGTCGGGATTTGAATCATCCATCATTTGATTTTCTCTCGGTAAACTTTCAAGAATATCAATATACTCTTCTTCAGTTAAGAAATCGAGTTTATCTATACCGTCGGCTTTTTTAATTCCGGGATTTACAACAACGTATCTTTCGTAATAAATTATTGCATCTAATTTTTTAGAAGGTAAACCTAATAAATACCCAATTTTGTTAGGTAAAGAGCGGAAATACCAAATATGAACTACAGGAACAACAAGGGAAATATGCCCTGTTCTTTCGCGTCTGACTTTTTTTTCTGTAACTTCAACGCCACATCTATCGCAAACGATTCCTTTGTATCTGATTCTTTTGTATTTACCGCAATGACATTCGTAATCTTTAACAGGTCCGAATATTCTTTCGCAAAAGAGACCGTCTCTTTCGGGTTTGTAAGTTCTATAATTTATAGTTTCGGGTTTAAGAACTTCTCCGCTGGAATGTTCCAGGATTTCTTCCGGGGAAGATAAACTTATAACTACTTTGGTAAATTCGCTGTTAGCTTTATTCGTTCTTCTGAAAGCCATATTATAAATTTAAAACTGTGTGTAATTGTATAAAAATAATATCTCTAAAAAATAATTTTAAATTAAACTAAAGAGATGCTGAGACCAAGTCCTCTCAATTCGTGTAATAACACGTTAAATGATTCCGGAACTCCCGGTGTGGGAAGCGGTTTACCTTTAACGATGGCTTCATAAGCTTTTGCTCTACCAATAACATCATCAGATTTTACGGTAAGCATTTCTTGTAAAACATGTGCTGCTCCAAAAGCTTCAAGAGCCCAAACTTCCATTTCTCCAAATCTTTGACCTCCAAACTGAGCTTTACCGCCAAGTGGTTGTTGTGTGATAAGTGAGTATGGCCCGATAGACCTTGCGTGCATTTTGTCGTCAACCATGTGACCAAGTTTAAGCATATAAATTACGCCGACAGTTGCCGGTTGATCAAATTTATGACCGGTTCCGCCGTCGTATAAATATGTTTTACCGTATCTTGGAATTCCGGCTTTTTCGGTATATTCATTAATTTGTTCGATTGATGCACCATCGAAAATCGGAGTAAAGAATGACACTCCCAATTCTTTTCCTGCCCAACCTAAAACAGATTCGTAAATTTGTCCGAGGTTCATACGAGAAGGCACACCTAATGGATTAAGAACAATATCAACAGGTGTTCCGTCTTCAAGAAACGGCATATCTTCGTCTCTAACGATTCTTGCAACAATACCTTTATTTCCGTGACGTCCTGCCATTTTATCGCCAACTTTTACTTTACGTTTTTTTGCAATATAAACTTTTGCAAGTTGAACAATACCTATTGGCAATTCGTCTCCAACTGTAATATTGTATTTTTTACGTCTGAATACACTGTCAATTTCTTTGTATTTAAGTGTAAAATTGTGTAAAAGTTTAGAAATAAATTTATTTTTATCTTTATCCGTAGTCCATTTATTTGGATTAACGGTAATAAAATCAATCTCTTGTAATTGTTTCAATGTAAACTTTTTACCTTTGGCAAATATTTCAATGCCAAGATAATCTTTAACGCCTTGAGATGTTTTCCCGTTAACAAGAATAAATAGTTTGTCAATTAATCTCTCTGTAAGAGTATTAATTTCTTTATTGAATTCTGCTTCTAACTTTTCTAAAATCGGTTTATCGGCATTTTTAGCTTTTCTGCTTTTCATTGAGCGAGTGAACAGTTTTTTGTCGATAACAACACCTTGCAATGAAGGAGAAGCTTTTAAAGAGGCATCTTTTACATCACCGGCTTTGTCGCCGAAAATTGCTCTAAGAAGTTTTTCTTCCGGAGAAGGATCAGATTCTCCTTTTGGAGTAATTTTACCGATAAGAATATCGCCGGGTCTAACATGAGCACCAACTCTAATTATACCGTTTTCATCAAGATTTCTGGTCGTTTCTTCGCTAACATTTGGAATATCGGGAGTTAACTCTTCCATTCCTCTTTTAGTGTCACGAACTTCAAGAATATGTTCTTCGATGTGAATTGAAGTGAAAATATCTTCCCTAACAACTCTTTCGGATATAACAATCGCATCTTCAAAATTGTAACCTTTCCAAGGCATGAATGCAACTTTAAGGTTTTTACCCAAAGCTAATTCACCTTTGCTTGTGGAATAACCGTCGGTTAAAATTTGTCCTAATTTAACCTTATCGCCTTTATGAACAATTGGAGTTAAATTTAAACAAGTATTTTGATTAGTTTTCTTGAATTTTTGTAATTTATATCTGACGGAATCATCATCGAAAGAAACAAATTTATCATCTTCATCTCTATAATATCTGATAATAATTTCGTCGGCATCAACATATTCAACAACACCTTCTCCTTCGGCAACAATGTGAGTTCTGGCATCTTTAACAACCATAGGCTCAATTCCGGTACCAACAATTGGTGCTTCTGAAACAAGTAAAGGAACTGCTTGCCTCATCATGTTTGATCCCATCAATGCTCTGTTCGCATCATCATGTTCCAAAAAGGGAATTAAAGATGCAGCAATAGATGCAATTTGGTTGGGAGCAACGTCCATGTAGTCAACTTTTTCTCTCTCAATATGAGGAAAATCGCCGTGAGATCTTGATTTTACTTTTTCTGAAGTAAAATTTCCTTCATAGTCAATATTTGCATTTGCTTGAGCAATAACCTTATCGTCTTCTTCTTCGGCACTTAAATATGTGATTCCTTCGTTAGAAATATCTACAGTTCCGGTTTCAACTTTTCGGTATGGTGTTTCAATAAATCCTAACGGGTTTATTTTTGCAAATACACAAAGTGAAGAAATAAGTCCAATATTTGGTCCTTCGGGAGTTTCAATCGGGCAAAGTCTTCCGTAATGGGTATAGTGAACGTCTCTTACTTCAAAACCTGCTCTTTCTCTGGATAAACCACCCGGTCCTAAAGCAGAAAGTCTTCTTTTGTGAGTCATTTCCGCCAATGGGTTTGTTTGATCCATAAATTGAGACAATTGGTTTGTTCCAAAAAATGAATTTATAACAGATGAAAGTGTTTTTGCATTAATTAAATCAACAGGAGTGAAAACTTCGTTGTCTCTAACATTCATTCTTTCACGAATAGTTCTGGCCATACGAGCAAGACCTACACCGAATTGGCTGGCCAATTGTTCGCCGACAGTTCTAACACGTCTGTTGCTAAGATGATCGATATCATCTACATCAGTTTTAGAGTTGATAAGTTCAATAAGATGTTTTATAATTTCAATAATATCCTCTTTTGTTAAAACTCTAACTTCTTCGGAAATATTTAAATTTAACTTTTTATTGATTTTATATCGTCCAACATCACCAAGGTCGTATCTTTTATCAGAGAAGAATAAATTATCTATAACTTCTCTTGCAGTGCTTTCATCCGGCGGTTCTGCGTTACGTAACTGTCTGTATATATGCAATACTGCTTCTTTTTCAGAGTTACAAGGGTCTTTTTGAAGAGTACTGTAAATGATTGCATAGTCAATGTGGTTCTGACCTTCTTTGTGAATAAGAATTGTTTTAGCGTCTGCATCAATAATTTCGTCGATATGTTCGTCTTCTAAAACAGTTTCTCGGTCGATAATTACTTCATTTCTTTCAATAGAAACAACTTCTCCGGTGTCTTCGTCAACAAAGTCTTCAACCCAAGATTTTAATATTCTGGCGGCAAGTCTTCTTCCTACATATTTTTTCAAACTTGCTTTTGAAACTTTAATTTCGTCTGCAAGGTTGAAAATTTCGAGAATTTCTTTGTCGCTTTCAAATCCGATAGCTCTAAGAAGAGTTGTTACCGGTAATTTTTTCTTTCTATCGATATAAGCGTACATAACGTTGTTAATATCGGTAG
>DZBS01000069.1 GCA_022729995.1 Draconibacterium orientale
CGGCGGAGATACACGCTGGCTCGGTGTTTCGGGTCAATATAATTTGGGAAGCACAATGCTTCGTAAACTTACACACTTAGATGCAACATCAGGAAGTGCTACAATTACCGAACTTAACAGACTATATTTTATTGAAGCTGCTGCTACATTAACAACAATAACAATTCCCGATTGCAATGCAGGAAACGAAGGTTGGTTTGTTCAAATTTCGAAAGAAAGCGGTTTAGGAACTGTTAGAATTGTAACAACTTCGGGTCAATTAATTGGCGGAGCTTTATATCAAGACATTATAACAACAGGACAAGGTCTCACATTAAAAAGCAATACAGAAGGCGGTGGAACATGGCACAAAATACAAGACAGCAGATCTAATGCTCCTGTTGTTATAAACCAAACCACCGACTATGGCGCTACAGAAACATGGATATTTAACTTTTTACTTGCAAACACAACAAGTAATGATATTACAATTACTTTTCCGGCCGATATTTCCGGATTTAATGAAGGCGATATTAGAATGTTTTTCAACACAGGAACACATATTGTTTACGGAGATCCAAACGGAAACTTGATTGACGGAAGCACTGATATTAGAATGATTGCCCCCGTAGGATATGTTGAAGTGCAAAAAATTAACGGCTATGTTAAAATCATAAGAGAAAAAAATGTTACTCTTAAGAAAACCGTTGATGAAATTTCAAATCTTGAAATTTGGCTCGATGCAAGCACTTTAAGCGGAACCGACGGAAGTTTATTGGCAACTTGGACAGATTTATCGGGAAACTCACATAATTTCACCGCTTCAAATCAACCGACACTTCAAACCGTTGAACAAAACGGAAAAAATGTCGTTCGGTTCGACGGAGTTAACGATGTTATGTCGGCCGGAGATGTTGAAATTCACGAAAACACTCGCGGAATGACTATTATTGCAGTTGTGAAACCTACCGATACTAAGCGTATGGCTATAATGACAAAATATATGTCGACGCCCGACAACAGAGAGTTTGAATTTGGAAACGTGGATAATATGCTCTTTGAAAACCTGACATGGGGAAGTATGACAGGTGCTGTGTTAACAATGAGTCAAAACGATTTTCAAATTGCAGAAATGGTTTGGACACCCGGAAACCCTTTTGAATTATATATAAACGGAACTTTGCAAGCAACAGCAAATCTCGCTGTAAATGATGTTTCAGACGGAATTGCAAATTTAAAAATCGGGTGTGGCGATTATACATCGGTGGGTTATTGGAAAGGAGATTTTGCTGAAATAATGGCATATTCACAAGCAGTTTCGGATACTGAAAGAGAACTTTTAAGACAAAATCTTGCCGTAAAATGGGATATTGACGAAATAATTATTGCAAGCGGCGGAGAAAAATATTGGAAACGAGACGGAAACACAAATACAATAAGCCCTGATGTAGACAATGATAACTTAAATATCGGAACAGGAACATTTACCGGAAACGTAACAGTATCAACACTTTTTAATGCTCCGCAAAGTGCAACTGCACCTGCAAGCCCGCAAGAAGGAACAATATATTTCAATACTGTTGATAAAAAACTAAAAGTTTGGAACGGAACAACTTGGAACGATTTAAATTAAAAAAATATTTCATAAATAAAATAGTTTTTAAAAAACTGTCATCTTGTGCTGATGACAGTTTTTTTTTGTTAAAACAAATTTTAAAATTAGAAATATTATATCTTTGAACGCTAAAAAAAATTTTAGATAGTAGAAATTTACAATTATGTTCAGAATATTATTTATTTCGATATTCATTACAATTTTTTTACAACAAACATATTCAAAGGATTTTAACGATTCTGTAAAATCAATAATTAAAAAATTACCCGATTTTTCTAAAATTGATAAATTAAATGAAATAAGTTGGGATTTAAGAAGAACAGATTTAATTTAAGCAATAAGTATTTCAAAACAATCACTCGAAATTGCACGAGAAACAGGAAACAATAATAAAATAGTCCAAACTCTAAATTTTTTGGGTGTATATTATCGTAAAATGATGATAATTTAAACCTGCTTCCGGAAACATCAAATACAAGTTCAAGTTACTTACTACTTGAACATTTATTGTCATGGTTAAAATAATTACAAAATCAAACCAACTACAATTTTAAACAGAACAATATCAATACAATAATAAATGAATCTATAAAAATTCATGAAATTTCAACTTTTAGAAAAAATATTGAAATTATTAATAATGTTGACAGCAAATTAACAGCTTGGTTTGATGCCGACACAATTAAAACAGTTTTTAGAAATTTAATTTCAAATGCAATTAAATTTTCATACTCAAAAAGTGAAATAACAATTAATGCTTCGGAAGAAGAAAATTTTATTAAAATATCAATTAAAGATTTCGTCGCGGGAATAAGTAAAGAAGAAATTGAAAAGTTATTCGATAATAAGCATTATATTTCAAATTATGGAACTTCAGGCGAAAAAGGTTCGGGCTTAGGGCTTGCAATTTGCCATGAATTTGTTAATAAAAACGGCGGAAAAATTCTGGTAAATTCAGAAAAAGGAAAAGACAGCTCGTTCTACTTTACTTTGCCAAAAGCAAAATTGTAATTTACCTTTTCCCTTAAAAAATATTACTTTTCAACCACAATCTTTTTAACCGTTATTTTTGAATTTTCTTCAATAATTTCGATAAAATAAATTCCGTTTGGGTAATTTGAAAAATCAATTTCATCGTTTCTCAAAAAATTTTCACAAACAACTTTACCCTGAAAGTTAATTACTTTAAAATAAGTTAATTCTGAATTTTGCGGCATATTGATTTTCAATTTTTCTTTAACCGGATTTGGAAAAACAGTAATTTCCGATGAATTAATTTTTTCAATTTCTATTGAACCTGAAACAAGAAATTTCATGAAATTATAAATTCCCCAAGCGTTTCCGCTCGTCATTGCATGCCACGAAAACCAATGAATATCGTTATCCCAAGTATCGTAAATACCGTAAGTTTTTGTGTCGTTGTCATAACCAATTCCGGTAACAAAATGGTCGGTGCTTCCGTCGCCGTCGGAATCAACAAGAAATACAACCGGACGGTTTGAGTCAATTTCTACTTTATAAGTATCCCAAGCAGTAACATCTGAATAACCAACAGCTGCACAAGATGTTGAGTAAGCAGAATTCATTAGTGCCACATAATTAATAAACGAATTATCAATATCGCTGCTCCAACTCCAGCCCCAATAATTACCGCGACTGCTCCATGAAGTATTCATAAAATCGGCAATACAATTTGATGAATGTGCTCCGCCTAATTGTGAATTATCTTGCAAAAGAGTAGAATAATAATCAAGCGGTAAAGAATAATCGTTATAATGCTCTTCGTTTGCAATTGCGTCGTTTACAAAAGAAGTTTGAGATGCTGAACTTCCTTGAATTAAATCGGAATATCCGTTTTCGTCGTAATAACCAACAACCATTCCAACAGCAGTTGGTCCGCAACCACGTCTCCACAAATACGAAGGAACACCGCTAATAATAACAGAAGCTTTTGAATCAATATTCAATCCTTTATCAACATTTTCGGGTCTTTCAGAATAAGATTTACTTTGCTGAGCAAAAGAATTAAAAGATAAAAAAACAAAAACAGAAAGTATAATTTTTCTCATAATAAATAAATTTTGATATTTACAAAGTTTGCAAAAACATAAAATAAAAAATGAATAATTTTGATAAACGGATTAAAAAAATGCTAAAATTTATTTTTGCTCAAATCAAACATAGTATTACTTTTGCAGTCTGAAACTAATAAATATAAATCCTAACTCACACCTTCAAAATTGCCCGGATGGTGAAATTGGTAGACACGCATGGTTGAGGGCCATGTTCTCAATAGAGTGTGCAAGTTCGAGTCTTGTTCCGGGCACAAAAAAAGTCTTACAAATTGTAAGGCTTTTTTTGTTTATTTAAAATCAATCTAAAAAAATATTTATTTAGGAATTTTTTTAAAAAAAAATAAGTAAATTCTTAATATAAATATTTTATTTTTCAAACAGCTAACTGCCAATATCTAAAAGCATAGAGCCAACAGCCAACAAATCATTAAAAATGCGGATTTGAATTAATATGATAAAAAACATTAAAATAAATACAACTTTATTTTACTTTTATCGTATATAGATATAATTAAAATAAAAATTAACTCAAAAAATCCCCTAAAATGAAATTCCTAATATTAACAATTTTAACATTTATAGGTTTTAACGCCTTTTCTCAAGCAGATTTGCTACACGAAAACGGCGATATTGCTTATGATTCTTCTTTTAATTGTATTTATTATGCCAACAAAGATGTTGTATATTTTAGCAATATGAAAACATTTTACTACAAAGGAAAAATTAAAGCTTTCGACTCTAATTATAAAAACATTTATTATTCTGACGGAAATATTGCATACAACAATTTGACAAAAACAATTTACTTCTCTAACGGAAATACGGCATTTAACTCAAAAACAGGAATACTTTTTGACACATTCGGAAAAATTCTAAAACTAAGAAGCGAAGTGCCTGATGAAGAATATATTATTGAAGAAAAAAATATTAAGTTTTCAATTAGAAAAGACAATTCTATTAATACCGAATTAAAAATAGATGATGAAGATTTTGAATACATTACAGACTTAAATTCTTACATTAAAATTTTTTCAAAAAAAGAAAAAAAATTTGTGAGAGATATAAAAATTAGAATTTAATTTAAAAAGGAAACCTTTCAATCATAAGCATAAAAGAAATTCCTCCAGTTGCTCCGGCCATAATCAAAACATAATCGCGACGAAGAAACTTAATTTTATTTACAATAAAAGAAGAAAAAGCCAAAATAAAAAATACAATAAACAACTGTCCTATTTCCAAGCCTATATTAAAAGCTAATAAGGGTTTTACTATATTTTCCTGCTCACCTAATATTGCTTTCAAATAATTTGAAAAGCCGAGCCCGTGAATTAAGCCGAAAAACAATGCCGAAAAATATTTAAATAAACTCATTTTCTTTGAAAATTGAGTACCTTTGTAAAAAATATCTGCAATTGCCGATATAAAAATTGTAACAGGTATTAAAAATTCAATTATTTCGGTAGGAATTTTTATAATATTCAATACTGCAAGAGCCAATGTTAATGAATGACCAATTGTAAAAGCAGTAATAAGAATTAACACTTTTTTAATATCTTTCAATATATAAATTATACTTATTGCAATTAAAAACAAAATATGATCATAGCCTGCAAAATCGGCAATATGGTCAAAACCCAAATTCAAAAAAATAGAAAACATAAAAGAAATTTAAACAAATGAGTAACTTTTTAATCTCAATATTATTTTTGCTAAATATTAACGAGGCAAATCATCCGATTCATCTTAGCGTTACAAATATAGAATTTAATGAGAAAACTAAAAATTTTGATATTAAAGTAAGATTTTTTGTCGACGATTTTGAAACTGCCGTTAACAAACAAAACAAAATAATATTGAATTTGAATACCGATAAAGAAATAAAAAATGCAGATTCATATATAATAAAATATTGTAAAGAAAAATTAAATATTGCTTTAGACGGAATTGATTTTACAAAAAAAATGATTCTCGAAAAAAGAGAAATCAACAACGAAGAAAAAGTTATTTGGCTGGATTTTTCGATTAAAGCTAATATTCCAAAAAAAATAAAAATTACCAATAAATTAATGACGGAAATGTTTTCCGACCAAAAAAATTTATTGATATTTACCTGCAAAAAAAAACAAGAAGCATTTACCTTTGATAATTCAAATATTACTAAAGAAATAGTAATTAATTAAAAAAATAATCTCTAAAAAATGAAAAAATTTATATCAACCATAATATTCATTTTTATAATCTTAAATCAGTTATTTGCAACTCACAACAGAGCCGGCGAAATTACATACAAACAAATTTCACAATACACTTATGAAATTACACTGATTACATATACTTACACACCGAGCGCAGCCAACGAACAAAGAGATTTTCTTGAAATGATTTGGGGCGACAATACCGTTGGCGATATTGAAAGAAAGCTAATAGATTATCTCCCAAACGATATTCAAAAAAATACATACATCGGACAACATACATATCCCGGAGCCGGAGTATACCAAATTGTAATGTCAGACCCGAACAGAAACGACGGTATTGAAAATATTCCTAACTCGGTAACTGTTCTTTTCTCATTAAAAACAACACTAAAAATTGATCCGAGTTTGGGTTTCAATAACACTCCGATTTTGTTAAATCCGCCGGTTGACAGAGCAGCTCTCGGACAAATATTTATTCATAATCCGTCGGCTTATGACCCCGACGGCGACAGTATTTCCTACAAACTTTCTGTTTGCTTAGGCGATAATGCTTTACCTATTGAAGGCTACATGCTTCCCGACGCATCAATAAGCATAAGTGTTGACCCGATTACAGGCGATTTTATTTGGAATGCTCCGGAAGCTATTGGTGAATACAATATTGCTATGGAAATTGAAGAATGGAGAAACGGAATTAAAATTGGAAGTATAATTAGAGATATGCAAATTGCCGTTGAAGAAACAAATAATCGTCCGCCTGTAATTGTTCCTTTAGGCGATTATTGCGTTTTAGCCGGCGACAGTTTAGGATTTACTGTTACCGCTTCCGACCCCGACGATGACAATATAAAACTTTCTGCATTTGGCGGACCGTTTGAATTTACAACAAATGCTGCGATATTTACCGAAATAACGGGTTCAAGTCCTGTAAGTTCAATATTTTCGTGGAAACCTGTTTGCGAACAAATAAGAAAACAACCATATTCTACAATTTTTAGAGCAGAAGACGATAATCCGGAAGTTCAACTGACTGATTATGAAGAATCAAAAATAACTGTAGTTGCTCCTGCCCCAATTAATTTAACTGTTTCGCCTACAAGCAACACAATTTTTTTGGAATGGGACAAATACGAATGCACAAATGCTTCGGGTTTTAAAATTTACAGAAGAGAAAACAGTTATATATACACTCCTGCTGAATGCGAAACAGGAATTCCTTCATACACAGGATATTCATTAATAGGAACAACAAATTCCGAAGAAGATACAACATATTTAGATAACGGAAACGGAAGCGGACTTCCTCCCGGATATAATTATTGCTACAGAATTATTGCTTATTTCAGCGACGGAGCAGAAAGTTACCCGTCAAACGAAGCTTGCGCCGAACTTGTAAAAGGAACTCCGGTAATTGTTGAAACAAGTGTTTTTTACACCGATAAAATTAACGGAAGCATTCATCTTAAGTGGATAAAACCGACTGAATTTAATCCTGTTCAATATCCCGGACCATACAAATACGTTCTTGAATCGTCGCCCGATTTATACGGAATAAACTTTTCAAATCCGGTTGAAATTTTAGGAATTGATAATACTTCATATATCGACACAATTATAAATACTTTTGATAATGCAGTTTCTTATAAATTAACACTTTACAACGACGACGGAACTACAGTTGAACAAATTGGAACTCCGGGTTATGCGTCATCATTATTTTTAAAAGGACATCCGCAAGACCGAAAAATGAAACTTGAAATATTGGAAAATGTTCCTTGGCAAAATTATCAATATGTGATATACAGAAAAGATGCCGACGAAAATTGCACGCCAAATACAAACTTATATGACTCAATAGGTTTTACAAACACAAAAGAATTTATTGATTACGGATTAATTAACGGAAAAAATTATTTCTATTATGCGAAAAGTATCGGAGAATATGATTTGGCTTTTATTCCAAAACCAATAATAAATTTCTCGCAAGAAATATGCGTTTCGCCTGTTGACACAATTCCGCCTTGTCCGGTAAACTTATCGCTAATTTCAAATTGCGATGCTTATTTTAATACATTAAACTGGACACTTAACGATACTTGCGAAAACGAAATAAGTAAATTTTTGATATTTTATTCGTCAACAAAAAACGGCGATTATGAGTTAATTTCCACAATAGAAGATAATTCCGTTAGAACATTTAATCATTATCCAACAGAAACACTTGCAGGTTGTTACGCTGTGAGTCCTGTAGATTCTGCCGGAAATTATACTCAACCCGATGAATTGCTTAGAACATGTATTGATAATTGCCAATATTATAAACTTCCAAACGTTTTTACGCCGGGTGGCGACGGAACAAACGACTATTTTAAACCTTTTCCGTATAAATTTGTAGAAAAAATTGATTTAAAAATTTATAACAGATGGGGAAATTTAGTTTTTATAACAGAAAATCCGGATATAAACTGGGACGGAAAAGATTATATAAACAAGAAAATTGTAACCGACGGAGTATATTATTACATTTGTGATGTTTACGAAAAAAGACTTTCAGGAATCGAAATAAGAAATATTTCGGGATTTGTGAGAATATTCGGCAATACGGGAAATGCTGTGAAACCGTAAGTAATTGATTATTGAATATTGATTATTAAATTTTTCAATCATACAATGATAGATTTAAAAGAATAAAAAAGCTAATAAAAACTTTTATGTGTTTGAAAAAATTAATAAATGGTAAATAATCATTACATAGAAATATTTGAAAAACTAATTCTGTTACCTCATGAAACAGAGTGGCTTGAATTTAAAGTTGATAATTCAAGTCCTGAAATGATAGGTGAAAAAATTTCTGCAATTTCAAACGGTGCAAGCATAAAGAATAAACCTTTCGGGTATTTGGTTTTTGGTGTTGAAGACAAAACAAACAAAATTGTAGGAACAATATTCAATCCATTGTTAACAAAAAAAGGAAACGAGGATTTGGAACATTGGTTATCTCAACGTTTAAGTCCAAGAATTGATTTTCAAATAAATCTATTTGAATACAAACAAAAAAAAATTGTTCTTTTTGAAATACCTGCTAATGTAAATGAACCTGTAAAATTTAAAAATATAGGATATATTAGAATTGGAAGTATTACGAGAAAATTAAACGATTTCCCGGAAAAAGAAAGAAAAATTTGGAATAAAAATTTAAACTTAAACTTTGAAGATAATATTGCCATGAAAAATGTTTCAAGTGAAGCAGTATTAGAATTGTTAAATTTTATGGCATATTATGAACTTACAGGACAAAAAATGTCTTTTAATCAAAATTCGATAATTGAAAAATTTATACAAGAAGATTATATTGAGAAAGAAAATAATACATTTAATATTAAAAATTTAGGTGCAATACTTTTTGCAAAAGATTTAGAAAATTTTGAGAATCTAAGGAGAAAAGTAATTAGAGTTATAATATACAGAGGCAAAGGACGTCTTGAAACATTAAAAGAGTTTCAAAGCAAAAAAGGTTTTGCAACAGGTTTTGATGAATTAGTCAATTATATTAACGATCAATTACCTGTAAACGAAGAAATTGGAACATCTTTCAGAAAAGAAATAAGAATGTATCCAAAAATAGCAATAAGAGAATTAGTAGCAAATGCGTTGATACATCAAGATTTTAGTATAAGAGGCACAAGTGTAATGGTAGAAATATTCAGTGAAAGAGTAGAAATAACAAATCCCGGAAAACCATTAATTGATACTTTAAGATTTATTGACCATAACCCAATATCACGAAATGAAAAATTAGCGGCATTTATGAGAAGAATAAACTTGTGTGAAGAACGTGGAACCGGTATTGATAAAGTAATAACAGAATGTGAATTATATCAATTACCCGCACCTAAATTTCAAGGAGATGAGGATTTTACAAAAGTTTTTCTTTATGCTCCGAGAGAATTCAAAGAAATGGACAGAATTGATAGAATTAGAGCGAGTTATCAGCATTGCTGTTTAAAATATGTAACAAATGAAGCGATGACTAATCAAACTCTTAGAGAGCGTTTTAAAATTGACAGTCAAAATTATCCGATGGTTTCCAAAATAATTAAAGATGCAATAGAAAAGGGACTTATTAAAGAATTTGACCCTGAAAATAAGGCAAAACGATATACAAAATACATTCCGTTTTGGGCTTAATTTAATGTAACTGAAACTAAAAACAAATAAGCATAAACATCTGAAGGCATTAAATATAAAAGAATATCTAATGTATAGCTAATGTAACTGAAAAATTAAATGCAAAAATAATTTGGATTTTAACACAGAACCTTTGTGGCTTTTTTAAAATTACAGAATTATATGATGAAAGAATTAACTGAATTAACTGAATTGACTGAATTAAAAGAATAAAAAAGCTAAAAGCTATTAGCTAAAAAAATTATCGCTTAATTATGAAATTTGAATTTTCTAAATACAAAAAAATGAAACATCCATGTAAGTCCCTCGACACACAAGAGAATGATTATTTAGGATGTTCCTATGTGACCTTAAAAATTTAAAATATAAACACATGAAAAACTTAAAACTATATATAATAACAATTTCTTTTATTTTGATAAATATTTCGGCATTTGCACAATCGCAGGATTTTAACGAAATATATGCACTTAGCGAAGCTGCATTTCATTATAAAAATTACGAACAAGCAAAAATATTTTATTCAAAAGCAATAGTTTTAAAACCTAATATGGCTGAATTATATATAAAAAGAGGCAATTCAAACTATGAAGAAAAAATGTTTGATGCAGCAATTTTAGATTATAAAACTGCTTTGAGCCTAAATAATTCAACGGCAAATTATAAAATTTCGCAATGTTATGCACAAACCGGAAACGCAGCAAAGGCTTGTGAATATTTAGAACTGTATTTAAAAAATTCCGATAAAATTACCGAAAGCGAAATAAAATTGAATGAAGCTTTTTCAAATATCAAAAACACAAAAGAATGGAATAAATTGTGGAAAAATGAATATTACTCTTCTTTTGAAAAAACATACAGTGAAGTTTTATATCAAAGTTCAAGAAATAATGATGTTGAAGCTCTTGAAATTATAGAAGAATATCTTAATAAAAACAGTAAAAAGCATGAAGCTTTGGAACTTAGAGGCGATATTCTGATGAAATTAAAAGATTACAAAAATGCCGAAAAAACATATTCGTCGGCACTAAAATTAAAACCGAATAATTCAGAATATATTTTAAAAGCCGGAAATGCAAATTTCGAACTCGGAAACTTCAATAAAGCACTCGAATTTTATACTAAATATTCTGAAACAGAACAATATAATATCGAAATTAAATACAAAATTGCAGAAACAGAATATCAACTTAAAAATTATGAAAATGCTTCGAAAAATATCGATTTATATTTAAAATATTATCCGTCGGAAACCGATGCAATATTTTTATCATCAAAAATAAAATATGAAAATAACGATTTATTTCCGGCTTTGGAACAAATAAATTTATGCCTGAAAAATAACGATTCTGCACCGAATTATTATGTTTTACGCGGAGATATTTACATGAAAACACAAACATTTCAAAATGCTTCCGACGATTATTCAATGGCATTAGATTTGAATCCCAAACAAGCAGAAGTTTACTTTAAAAGAGGAATTTCAAAAACAAAAATTCACGATAACGTCGGAGCTTGCAGCGATTTTAAAAAAGCTGAACAAATGGGATTCTATAAAGCATCAAATTTCACATCGGAATATTGCAATGATTAAATTTTATTATAATTTTATCGCTTTAAAATAAATACAATTCAGAATAAAATGAAGAAAAATAATAACGAAATAGACTTAGTAGATTTATTGTTGAAACTTTTTATCTACACTAAAAAATATTTTTTTGTATTTGCGGTTGCAATAGTTCTCGGTTTAATATACGGATATATCCAAAACAGAAATGTAGCATACAATTTTAAATCGGAAATGATAATTGTATCTAAAATTCAGAACGAGCTGGATTATAGCGTTATGCCGAGAATGAAAAAAGAATACAACACCGGAAATGTTGATATTATTGATAATATAATTAAGTCTGCTCAAAAACAAATTTCTTCAAGAAACTACGAATATTTATCAAAAAGAACAGGATTAACAGTTGACGAATTAAAAAGCGTGATTTCAATAAGTTCAAAAGCCGTTGCAAACGATAACAGCGCCGATTTTGATTATATAGAAATTTCTGCTTCAACAAAAGATAAAGAAATATTCACAAAACTCGGAAAAGGAATAGAAAATTATATAAACAATAATGAATATATTAAACGAAATAATTTAAAAGATTCAATACTTATTAGTAATTTGATAAAAGAAACAAATCAAAAACTTGAAATATTATCACAATATCAGGATAAAACAATTAAACCGAATTCAAATACTGAAATGTTGGTTGTGGGTGAAAATTCGGTTTTCGGCGAAAGTGTTGATATGCTTTCATATAAACTTAAACTTGAACAAGAATTACACAGCATAAAAACGGCAAGAATTCTTGAAAACTTTTTTATACCTGCCGGAAAAACAGCTGCATCAACTCGAAATTTAATAATTTACCCTGCAATATTTTTTATAATAAGTATTTTTATTGTAATAATTTTGATTCTAAATAAAAAAGCTAAATCAATAAATCGGGCTCCTCAACAAAAAGAAAATAATTAAGGAAGAAAGAAAAGAAAAATACTCCGGCCAAAGTATTTAGCATTGTTTCAAACAAAAAATTGAAACTAATTGAAAATAAAAAAATTAAAAATAATTGATTTTTTTCTTTTATTGCTTTTTCGGCAGCAAAAATAAATGTGAGTAAAAAAGTTACAAAACCCACAACTCCAAATGTCATAAATATTTGAAGATATTGGTTATGAACATTGTATCCGATATATTTCGCTACGGCAAACTCACTTTTTTTAAACTTTTGGTTAAAAACTTCTTGCGAATCGCCGTTTCCTGTTCCAATCCAAAAATTTTCGTCGATTACCTCAATAGCCGTTGTCCAAAAAACAATTCTAAGCGAAAATGATTTTGTTGCATGAACGCCTTCGCTGGTTTCTTTAACTTCCGAAACAATATTCAAAACTCTCGGATTTTTAACGACTAAACTTATGGCAATTAAAAAAAGCGTGAGAGCAACTATTTTAAAAAATAATCTTTTATATCTGAAAACATTTTGAATTAACCTGAATGCACTCAAAAACATTGCAGAAATAATTCCTGCACGTGATGAAAGCATATAAATTATTATAAGAAAAAACAAAAAAATTGTGTAATAAATTACAAGATTTGAAATAGATTTTTTGAAAACATTGTTATCTTTCAAATGAAACATTGATGCCAATGCCATTACAATATACATGCTGAAATAACTTGGATGTTGCAAAAAAGAAAACGGTATATAATAAAATCTGTTTCCGTTTTGAATAATCGGATTGAAAATTAATTTATCCGAAGTTAATTCAATCGACATGTATGTTGCATAAATAATACAAGCTATTGAGAATATGATATTTGAAAGAATAAAAAGTTTTAAAATCCAATATTTATATTTTTTGAGAATATTTCCCGAAAAAACAAAAAATACAGGTAATATTAGTAAAACAAACTTTTGAGAAATATCTTTTATTGCCGCAACTTTATTTTCCGAATGAAAAAACCCGAAAAGTATTATAATGAAAAATAATATCTGAAAAACTAAAACTTTATAATTTTCTTTGTTTATTGATTCCTTAAATCTTTTAACAAAATTAAATTCAAAAATTATTAATAATCCCCATAAAGCAACAAAATAGGGTAAAAACCATCGATAGCCCGACAGAAAAAAGCTAAAACTTAATACTGAAAAAATTATTAAACTTTGAATTGTAGACCTATAAGTGATTTTATTTTCCAAAATATTATTCTATTAAAGTGAGATTATTTTTAAGAAAAACCAAAACTTTATCAATTTGCAAAGTATCGGCAGGTAAATTAACAGCTTTTTTTTATGTTTCTACGGCAATCGGAAATTTTTGTTCGTTGAAAAACCAAATTTCTTTTGCTTGAATATCACTGAAATTTTAATAAAATACTTCAGGCATTTTCACTCCCGAAATTGCTTTTTTCTGTAAAAAATTTTCGGAATTGTCAAGATATTTTGAAACTTCGGTTTTAAATTTATTAATCATATTTTTTGTGATAATATTCAATAATTATTTTAAAATTTCAGTATAAATATTTACTAATTTTTCAGATTCAATATTCCAATTATATTTTTCAATAATTGATTTTCTGCCGTTTTGTCCCATTAGCGAAGCATTTGAATCATCGGCAATTATAGAATTAATCGCTTTCGCAATTTCATCAACATTTTTTGGGTTAACGGAAATTCCGCATTTTTCGGTATTAATTATTGAGTTCCATAATTCAATATCGGAAGAAATTACAGGAATTCCGGCAAACATATATTCAAACATTTTTACAGGCAAAGCATCTTTGTAATTTTCTGTAGCATATAAAGTTACCAAGCCAATTTTGGAAATTGAAAGTAATTCGGCAATTTTATCTCGACCTACATAACCATGAAACACAACATTTTGCCATTCGGGTAAATTAGTTATTTCAGTTTTGAATTCTTGATTTATAAATTCACCTGCAATATGAAGTTTGCAATTTAATTGTGCCGAAGCTTTTACAATTTCATAAATTCCTCTTTCTCTGCTTAATAGTCCGATATATGAGGCAATATTTTGTCTGTCGGACCAATTTGTCTGGTTATCAATTTCTATTTTCGGATAATTTTTAACTGCAAAAACATTTGAATTAAACTTGTCGAAACGAGTTTTTATAAAATCGGTTGCGGTAACAATTGCAGAAAGTTTTCGGGCAGAACGTTTTTCATATTTTTCAAAAACAAAAGCAATAATTTTTCTTAAAAAAAGATTCAAATAGGGCTTTGTTAACAACTGTTTCGGCAAATCTTCATGAACGTCGTATATAACTTTTTTTCCTTTTCTAATTAATTTTAATCCAACCGGAATTAGTTCAGGATCGTGAAAATGATAAATATCTGCGTTTATTTCAAGAGCTTTATTATATACATTTTTTGGCGAAAAAATAATACGTTTCAATCTGCCTGATTGTTTTCCTACATCAAAAATATTAACAGAATTAATTGTTTCATTGCCTTTTCCGTCGGCAACTATTAGCGTTACATTTCCGAATTTTGCATTTAACAATAAACATTCTTTATAAAAAATTCGAACATCAAAACGAGGATGAACAGAGCTTAAGTGGCAAATTTTAATGTTTTTATTCATAATTATTTTTTTGAAGAACGAACATACTTAAAAATATCAAAAGTAATATTCCGTGAGTTAATAATGAAGTAAATAGAGCACTGCTAATTGTAGTAAAAATTGCAAGAAAAAATACTCCAAAATATCTTGAATCAATTTTAATAACATCAAAAAGTTTAAAAATAAAACTTAATATTATGGCAAAAAACACCGTTCCTTTAAGTCCCCAATTCATATAACCATCTGAAATAAAACCGTTATTTGCGAATGTTTCCAGGGAATTAAGATAATTTAAACCAATCAAATTTGCGGGCGGTAACTCATGTTTATATTCAACAAAATTTCTAAAAATACTGTATGAAAAATACAAAGGTTCATTTTTAAAAAAATCGAAATAAAAAGTATTTAGCAATGCGGGAACAAAGAAAACTCTTCTAACTAAAAGAGATTCAGGTAAAATCATTCCTTTTGAATAATATAAAAAATGAGATGCTGCAAAACCAATAATTATAACAAGAAGAAAGAAAAATGTTTTCTTTTTGTAATCTTCAAAAAAATAGAAAAAAACTACCAAGAAAATTCCAAAAAAAATAGATTTATGCGCCATTGCAACAAAAAGATAAAGCAATATAAATAAGGTGATAAACGAAATTACAAAATTTCTTTTAATCATACTGTAAACAAACAAAATCGGCAAAATAACTTTTGAAAGCCAACTAAATAAATAGCCTGAAAATAAAAAAAAATGACCGGAATTTTCCTTTCTGACATCATATATATCGGTAAAAGAAAGAACATTTAGATTTAAATTATTTTTATATTCCAAAAGAAAAGGTAAAAAAACAAGAAATGAGACTACTAATATTAAAATCATCGATTGCTTTTCGGTAACTTTTCTAAAGCCAATTCTAAAATTAAAATATTGTGAAATATGAAGAAGAAAAACAAAAAATAAAATAGTTTTAATTATATAACTATTTGTAGGAACATATTCGTAAATTATAAGATTTGGGAAAACTAAAAAAACAATATAAATTGATTCGACAATATAAATAAAACCCGATTTTGTTTTAAAATTCATAAAAAACAAAACCAAAAATAAAATAATTTTAACTTGTATAAATTTTATGAAATTATAATCATAGATAAAACCCATGTATTTATAATTAATTGTTACAAAATTCTTATACTCATATTCTAAAAAGAAAAAAATAAGTATTAAAAGAAAAAAATTTAGTACCTTATATTTATTTATAAATAATTTCATATTTTTTAATGCCGGCAAGCTAAATGAAAACAAATGAAAACAATTTCTGTTTCTTGTAAATTTTAAAACACAAATTTAAACAAAATAATTAATCATTTTGTTTAATAAGATTATATAAAAAAAATAAATTTATAATGAAAGAAAGTTTATCGAAGAATAAATTTCAATAAACTTTCTTAAAAAATGAAA
>DZBS01000070.1 GCA_022729995.1 Draconibacterium orientale
AAGCGGCATACTTGCAATCAAAGGTTTCACGGCAACTATTACAACCAAACCCATTGCAACATAACCCCAAGCAGAAATTGTTCTGTATTTGGGTTTGTACCAAAATATTTTAAATAAAATACCAAGAATTGCAATTGCCCAAATAACACCAAAAATGCTCCAACCCCACGCACCTCGCATTGTAACCAAAGTAATTGGAGTATAAGAAGAAGCAATTAAAACGTATATTGCGGCATGATCAAATTTATTCAAATAATATTTTAATCTGATTTTTCTTGCACTGTGATAAATTGTTGAAGCAGAATATAATATAATTAAACCTGCACCAAATATTGAAGCACCCACAACAGAGGCAGCAGTTCCGTATATTGCAGAACGTACAACCATTAATACGAGAGCCGTAATACTCAACAATATACCAATTCCGTGAGTTATTGTGTTTACAATTTCATCGAGCTTAACGCTAATTCCTTTAACCATAATTTTAAAATAAATATTTTACAAAGATACCACTTAAAAACGGAAATATATAGGTATTTTTTATAAGCGAAAAACTTTTTTTTGAATGAAAAAAGTGTTCTAAAAGCTTTAAAATTGATACTTGTATTAAAATTAAGATATATAGATTTATATTTTTAAAAATTTGTCCGAAAATTAATTTTTGGTCGAAAAAAAATGAGCGAACAAATTAATGCCCGCTCATTTTTAAAAACTAAAAATTTGGAATTAGAAAGGATATTTATTTTCTTCAATAATTTTATCGGCAATTCTTCTTCTGGCAAGAATAACATTAACGGCATCAACTTTTGTAAATCGTTTTATACCCATTAACATTCCCATTTTTTCATTTCCTTCGGCAAATGCGTGAAGTGCGTCTTCGCCAAATTTTCTAATTTTTGTAGCTGCGTCGTAAACATATAAATCAAGCATGTCTTTGTATAAACCAACTTTTTCTTCGCCTCTCATTTCTTGAAGTTTTTCTATTCTAAGCATCATAGATTCGGAAGCATAAAGCAACATCATCATATCTGCAGCCAAAAATAAAAGTTCTTGTTCGTTAGCTAATTTATCTTGATATTTTTGAACGGCTGCACCTGCAACCATCAAAATAGCTTTTTTGAAATTTTTGATAACGCTTTTTTTGTTAAGGAAATAATCCATTGTAGGTGCTCCGAAATCCGGAATTCCCATAAGTTCTTTTCCAACGGCCATTGCAGGAGTTAAAACGTCGATTTCGCCTTTCATTGCTCTTTTCAACAATTCGGCTACCATAACCATACGGTTGATTTCGTTTGTTCCTTCAAAAATTCTGTTAATACGTGCGTCTCTATATGCTCTTTCAACGGGAGTTTCGGCTGAATATCCCATTCCGCCGTAAATTTGAACACCTTCGTCAACAACATAATCAAGCGATTCGGAACCTAAAACTTTTGCTATTGAACATTCAATTGCAAATTGTCTTAATCCTTCAAGTGAAGCTTTTCCTTTGTCCATTCCCGCAGCAATGTGCCCTTCGATTGTATCGTCAATATTTTGACTTGCGCGATAAACCAAAGATTCTCCGGCAAAAGTTCTAACAGCCATTTCGGCCAATTTATATTTTATAGCACCAAATTGAGCTATAGGAGTTTTAAATTGTTTTCTTTCGTTAGCATAATTAACAGAGTTTGTAATTACGGCTTTTGAAGCTCCAACAGCAGCTCCGCCTAATTTAATACGTCCTAAATTTAAAATATTCAATGCAATTTTAAATCCTTCTCCTCTTTCGCCCAATAAATTTTCAACAGGAACTTTAACGTTATTGTAGTAAATTTGAACTGTAGAAGAACCTCTGATTCCCATTTTTTCTTCTTCGGCACCAATTTCAATTCCTTCCCAAGCAGCTTCAATAATAAATGCACTTAAATCTTTATCGTCGCCAATTTTTGCAAAAACAATGTGAAGGTCAGCTATTCCGCCGTTTGTAATCCACATTTTAACGCCGCTCACGGAATAATATTTTCCGTCGTCGGAAAGAATGGCTTTAGATTTACCGGAGTTTGCATCAGAGCCTGCTTCCGGCTCGGTTAGGCAATATGCACCAATCCATTCTCCCGAACCTAATTTAGGAAGATATTTTTTCTTTTGTGCTTCTGTTCCGTAATAAAGTATTGGAAGAGTTCCGATACCTGTGTGAGCAGAAAAAGCAACAGCGAAAGAAAATCCGGTTCCCATTTCTTCAACAACTCTCATTGATGTAACGGTATTTTGTCCGAATCCTTCATATTCTTCGGGAATTGAAACTCCGAGAAGTCCCATTTCACCGGCTTTTTTCACTAATTCTGTGAGTAAAGCACTATCGTGTTTATCCAGAGCATCAACTTTAGGCAAAACTTCTGCATCGGTAAAATCACGACAAGTTTGAGCCATCATTCTTTGTTCTTCATTAAATTCTTCAGGAATGAAGACATCTTGATATAGGGTTTCTTTAATTAAAAATTCACCGCCTTTAATAGTTTTTTTATCCATGTTTTTTTTTGTATTTAGTATTAAGTATTGAGTATTAAGTATTAAGAAAATCTTAAACCTAATGTTCAAATACTTTTAGTTTTGTTAATAATTTTTAATTGTAAAGAGTAATTCATTTTTTGAATTTCAATAATTTTATCTAATAAGAAATTAGTGTCTGATTCACTTAATAAGTTTAATTTATTAGCTAATACAATTTGAGTATGTAATTCGTAGCTTGAACCTTGAGCTATGCTCAAAAAACGGACAAAATCATTATCGGAATTTCTTCCTGCACCTTCAGCAATATTTGAGGGAATTGAAACTGCAGCTCTTTTGATTTGAGAAGTCAAACCAAAAGTCTCATCTTTAGGAAATTTTGAAACTATTTTATAAATCTCCAAAACGAGTTCAACTGCTTTTTCCCAAACTTTTAATTCTTTAAAAATGTGCATATCCTATTCCATAAATAAATTTCACTCAAAAGTTAAAATCTTAAGATTCGAATAATAAAAGTAGTTAGCATTCAACAACTTTTCTATATACTTAATACTAACTACTTACTACTTTCTTATAATAATTCAAATATAGCTGCTCCGCCTTGTCCGGTTCCGATACACATTGTTACCATTCCGTATTTTTGTTTGCGAAGTCTCATTTCGTTTAATAATTGAACTGTTAATTTTGCTCCGGTTGCTCCCAAAGGGTGACCTAATGCAATTGCACCGCCGTTAACATTTATTTTGTCCGAATTTAAGCCTAACTCTTTAATAACTGCAATAGATTGCGATGCAAAGGCTTCGTTAAGTTCAAACAAATCGATATCGTCTTGCTTCATTCCCGAATGTTTTAAAACTTTCGGAATTGCAGCAATTGGTCCGATTCCCATTTTATATGGTTCAACTCCAGCAACTTGATAGTCAACTAAACGAGCAATTGGTGTAAGATTATATTCTTTAAGTGCTTTTTCTGAAACTATCAATAAAAACGCAGCACCGTCTGACATTTGAGAACTGTTTCCGGCAGTAACAACTCCTCCTTGAGCAAAAACTGCCGGTAATTTTGCTAATCCGGCTAAATCAGATTTTCTTGGTCCTTCGTCTGTATCAACAATATATTTACGAGTTTTCATTTTCCCTTCTGCAAAATAGTTTTCTTCTACTTCAATAGGAACTATTTGGCTTTTGAATTTTCCTTCTAAAATTGCTTTAAGAGCTTTTTCGTGAGAATGAAGACTAAATTTATCTTGTTCTTCTCTTGAAATTTTATACTCGTTTGCAACAGCTTCTGCGGTTAAACCCATTCCGTGAAACCAGTCGGGATGTAATTTTGCGGCTCCCGGATTTGGCAAACTTCTCCAGCCGCCCATTGCAATCATCGACATTGTTTCTGCACCTCCGGCAAGAATAATATCTGCAAGTCCGGCTTTAATTTTTGCCGTTGCAACAGCAATTGTTTCAACTCCGGAGGCGCAATATCTGTTAATTGTAGAACCGGGAACTTCAACAGTTCCAAGACTCATTAAAGATATTAAACGTCCCATGTTTAAACCGCTTTCGGCTTCGGGAAATGCGTTTCCTACAACCACGTCATCAATTTTTGTGACAGGTATTTGCGGGAAATCTTTTAATAAATGTTTAATCACCGCAGCGCCGATATCATCGGGGCGAGTGAATCGAAATACTCCTTTTGGTGCTTTTCCTATTGCGGAACGATATCCGCCAACTATATATGCTTCCATACCAATTTTTTATTTATTATTGAATAATTATTATTGATTTATTTTATCTTTATACTGCATAATTAAATGTTTTTAGATGCTGTTTTTCTTGATGCTATGATTATTGAAGTCAATTCTTTTGCCTCATTGTATAAATCTTGAATTCTATCTTTCGGTAATAAATTCTCATCTATAATAAATTCTAACCAAAAAGCAGATTCGTCTACTTCTTCAACAACAATACTAATTTTCGAAATAAAACTTTTTTTTGTCTGAGCTAAATTTGCAGCTCTGTAATTTGCTGCAACGGAAGTTGAACATCTCACCAATTGACCGTGAATATGAGTTCCGATTTTTGTTTGAGGTAACTCAACAGCCAATTTCACGCACCTGTGTGCAAATACTTTAGTTCTTATAATTAAATCTTCCTTTTTCATTAAAAAAAGTTATGCAATATTCAATAAACAATAATCAATTTCTAAGTATTTTACCTGACGATACAAGGCTTTGCATTCTTTCCATTGTTTTGCGTTGCATTGCAAGTTCGAGGAATGCTTTTCTTTCCAAATCAAGTAAATATTGTTCGCTTACTTCTGTTAATGCCTGAGATATATCTCCGCCGGACATTACAAAACCGAGTTTTTCGGCAATAAGTTTGTCGTGCTCGCTCATGTATTTACCTACAGTGAATGAATCGGCACCAACAAGCCATAATCCGTGAGCTTCTTTTCCTAAAACTTTAATATCGTTTCTCGGAGCAGGTTGCGAATATCCTTTTTCAACCATTTGAAGTGCAACTTTTTTAGCATAAGCAACTTGATCTACAGAACTTACAATAACTTCATCAATTCCGGGTCTTAAATAACCTAAATCGAATGCTTCATAAGCAGATGTTGATACTTTTGCTTGTCCGATTGATAAATATCTGTTTAAGAATAAATTTGTTCTTGTATCGCCTTCTCTTATTTCGTCGGATAATCGAACAACAAATTCTTTTGTTCCGCCGCCGCCGGGAATAACTCCGACTCCGAATTCAACAAGTCCCATATAAGTTTCGGCATTTGCAATAACTTTATCGGAATGCATGCAAAGTTCGCAACCGCCGCCTAATGTCATACCGTGAGGAGCAGCAACTACCGGAATTGCCGAGTAACGAAGTCTCATCATGGTATTTTGGAACATTTGAATTGCATAGTTTAACTCGTCCCATTCTTGTTCAACAGCCATCATAAATATCATACCGACATTTGCACCGGCCGAAAAATGGTCGGCTTCATTAGAAATAACAACAGCTTTATATGATGCTTCTGCAAGTTCAACAGCTTTGTTAAGTGCAGAAAGAGTTCCGCCTCCGATAACATTCATTTTTGAATGGAATTCGACATTTAAAACTCCGTCGCCAATGTCAAAAATGCTGGCTTCTTCGTTTTCCCAAACTACATTTGTAGCTCTAATTGCTTCTAAAGAAATAAGACTTTCAGTTCCCGGAATAACTTTATAAGATTTTGTAGGAATGTCGTAATATTTTTTTAATCCGTTTTCAATTTTATAAAAACTTTCGGCTCCTGAAGCAAGCATATCGTAAACCCATTGGGCAGGTTTTTTGCCCGAAGTTTCCATTGCGGCAACAGAATTTTTAACACCTATTGCGTCCCAAGAATCAAAAGGACCGAGTTTCCAACCGAATCCTGCATTTAATCCGTCATCGACTTTATAAATTTCGTCGCTAATTTCGGGAATTCTGTTTGAAACAAATTGGAACAGATTGTGGAAAGAAGTTTTGAAAAAATCACCTACTTTGGTTTTATCCGAATACAATATTTGTAGTTTTTTTCCGAGATCTTCAACAGTTTTTAATTTTTCGAGAACAGGAAAGTTTGGTCTGGGATCTTCTTTGTATTCCAAAGTGTCAAAATCAATGGTATAAAATTTGGGTTTTCCTTCAACCATAACTTTTTTAAAGAATCCTTGACCGGTTTTTGAACCCAACCATTTGTTATCGAGCATTTTTTGAAGATACGGAGGTATTTTAAATACTTCTTTTGCTTCGTCATTTGTATTATCATGAACACCGTTTGCAACATGCACTAAAGTGTCTAATCCTACAACATCAGCTGTTCTGAAAGTAGCAGATTTTGCTCTTCCTATAAGATTTCCGGTTAATCTGTCGATTTCTGAAATTGTTAATCCGTAACTTTTAACATTATTGAATAAATCCATAATGGAGAAAGTTCCTATTCTGTTGGCAATAAAAGCCGGAGTATCTTTCGCGTGAACTGTAGTTTTCCCCAAAATTCGTCGAGCATAATCACCGAGGAATTCAATAACTTCGGGAGCTGTTTTTGTGGAAGGAATAATTTCAAAAAGTTTTAAGTAACGCGGCGGATTAAAGAAGTGAGTTCCGCAGAAATTTTTTTGAAAATCTTCGCTTCTTCCTTCAATCATAGATTCGATTGAAATTCCGGAAGTGTTTGAAGTGATAAGAGAGCCTTTTTTTCTGAATTTTTCAACATTTTCAAAAACTTGCTTTTTGATATCGAGTCTTTCGATAACTACTTCAATTACCCAATCGCAAGATTCAATTTCTTTGAGGTTGTCGTCTAAGTTTCCGGTAGAAATTCTTTTAGCAAATTCTTTTTTGTAAATAGGAGAAGGTTTTGATTTTAGGGTTGCTGTAAGAGAATTATTAACAATTCTGTTTCTTACAATTTTGCTTTCTAAGGTTAATCCTTTTGCCTTTTCGTCGTCTGTCAAATCGCGAGGAACGATGTCTAAAAGTAAGACTTCAACTCCAATATTCGCAAAATGACATGCAATTCCGGACCCCATTACACCGGAACCGAGAACTGCTACTTTTCTAATTCTTCTTGTCATAAATACTTGTATTAAATTGTAGAGTAAAATTATTTATTATTATGTGTTAATCATTTTCGGGTTTATCTTCCATAGCAATTTCATTTATAATTTTAATTACTTTATAAAAAGTTTCTAAATCTTTTTGTTTAACTTTTTTTATCACTTTTTCATTAAATGCAATAATTGTTTCTTTGGCAAGTATTCTTTTTTCTAAACCAAGTTCTGTAAGATAAATTCTTACTACTCGTTTATCTATTTTGTCATTAATTTTATAAATAAGACCTCTGTCTTCGATACTTTTGAGAAGTCGGCTTAATGAAGTTGGTTCCATTCCCAACAAAGGGGCAATTTTAGTTGCGGGAGTTCCTTCTTTATCAATATTCAAAAGAACATAACCAATAGTTTGAGAAGCATCAAATTTTGCGGCAGTTTGATTATACATTTTGGTTAATGAATGCCATGTTGCTTTTAAATGATAATCGACTGTTTCTTTTATTTTCATCATTTTGATATTATGCGTGCATTGCAAATTTAAGAAAAAAATATTATGCGTGCAAAGGAATTGACAATAATATTTTCAATAAACCGGATATGACAATATGTTTATAATTATTTACACAATATTTGCTATAACCCTTGAAAATACGGAAAAATAGGAAATAATAGAATAATCATTAGTTAAAATATTTTTTATTAGATAAGTAAAATAAATACTTTTACAACGTCGAATTTGAGTAGAGCGAGAATAAAATTTTTTAAAAATGAATCTGTAAAAAATGAAAAAGATATTTATACTTACATTAATTATAATGAGTTTTAATGAAATATACGGACAGGAATCTAACACAAGATTATTAAAGATTAAACCTTTTTTAAGTTCCGGAATAAATTTGTTGAGAAATGATGATATTAAAGATGATTATCAAACATCTTCTACTTTATTTTATGGCGGAGGAATTATTTTCGATTTTAAGGAAAATTTAAAATTTTCGCCGAAATTAGAATATCAATATTCGAGGTTTATGGTAGATTCTTCTCAGTTTATGCCGAGAAGCGGAATGTTTGAAATTCATCAAATTGGATTGGGGCTATATTTCCCGATTACAAAAAACAATGATTATAAAATATTGATGAATGCGGGAGGGCTTGGCGGACTTTTCTTAAATAATCTTGTGAGTTACAATTATACATATTATGGTGCAGTTATTGGAGTTTCTCTGGAAAAAGAAATCTTTAAAAGAAATGATATTATTTTTGAATTAAATTATAATTATAGAAAAATTCGCGAAATTAACATGCAACGAGATTTGGATGCTTTAGAATTTAAAGTAATAATTACAATTTAAAAAACTAAAATTGACAAATCCCGGAATAAATATTATAATCGAAAATCTAAATATTTCATTTGATAATGAACATATTATAAAAGATTTATCATTTAAAATAATAGCTGGACAGAAAATAGCATTAACAGGCTCATCCGGCTCGGGTAAAAGTTCATTATTAAACGTTTTGGCAGGATTTATACCAAAATTTTCCGGATATATATATATTAATAATGTATTGCTTTCTGAAAAATCAATTTCCGAAATTAGAAAAAACATAGCTTGGTTACCGCAAGAAACAAACCTTCAATTTAACTCTGTTCGAGAATTGCTGATTGCTCCTTTTATGTTTTTAGCAAATAAAAAAAATATGCCTTCGGAAAAAGAAATTGAAAATGTTTTAGATTCTTTCTTTTTAGAAAACCAAATATTAAAAAAATCAACATTAGAAATATCTGGCGGACAAAGGCAAAGAATAATGCTTGCAAGCACTCTGTTACTGAACAAACCGATAATATTATTAGACGAACCTACATCTGCGCTTGATGAAAATTCAAAAAGAGCTGTTTGTGATAAAATATTATCGGAAAATAAAACAGTAATTGCTTCAACTCACGACAAATATTGGATAGAAAAATCGGAAGTTATTTTGGATTTAAGTTCAAAAACAAATCAATTATGAAAGGAGTTACTGATATTAGTTACTTATCTTTATTGCTGGGTTACACTTTTTTAATAATACCGATTTATTTAATTTGGCATTATAAAATAGGTCTGTTAAAGGAAACTGTTATTGCAATTTTAAGAATGACAGTTCAATTGTTATTGGTTGGTTTTTATTTGGAATATATGTTTGCTGTTGATAATGTTTTATTAAATATTGCTTGGTTTATTTTAATGACATTTATTGCCACTTACACGATAATAAAAAGAAGCAGTTTATCAATTAAAATGTTTTTCATACCGATATTTATTTCGGGAATATTTAGTTTGGCCGTTACCGATGCATTTTTTTTAGGATTGATAATAAAATTGGAAAACATTTTTGACACAAGATATTTTATACCTATAACCGGGATGTTGCTCGGAAATACAATCAGAACAATCATTACCGCTTTAAACTCATATTACGGAGGAATTGTAAAAGATAAAAATCTTTACAGATGGAATTTGGCAAACGGTGCAACAGATTTTGAAGCAAAACAACCATTTATGAAACATGCTTTGAATTTGGCTTTTAATCCGTTAATTGCAACAACTGCAATTGTCGGTTTGATTTCTTTGCCGGGAATGATGACCGGACAAATTCTCGGAGGAAGCAATCCGAATTTGGCAATAAAATACCAAATAATGATTATGATTACAATATTTGCATCGGGAGTAATAAGCGTGATATTGACTATGTTTGTTTCTGACAGGTTTGTATTTGATAAATTCGGGAATCTAAAAAGCAGAACTTTTAAATCTAACCCTTCATAGCAAAATTTATTAACTTTTGAGAATCAATAATTTCAAATTTGCTGCCTCTAAATTTAATCAGTCCGTTGTCTTTAAATTCTTTAAGAATCCGGCAAACACTTTCTTTAGACATTGAAGTTAGTTCTGCTAATTCTTGTCTTGATAACATTAAATCAAATTTATCGGATTGGAATATTCTTTTAGATAAATTTATCAATTCTCCGGCAACTCTGCCCGACATATAATTTTGAGTTAAACTTATCATTTTCTTAAAAGCATGAATGGCTCTAAACGAATGATCTCTCCTAAATTGTTCGGAAAAATCTCCGTTGTCGTGAAGCAACTTTTTAAAAGCATTTAACTCTATCAAACATGCTTCAACATTGCTTAATGCAGAAAGCGAAAAATGATGCATATTATCAACCCACATTCCGGGTCCGGAAATAACATCGCCGGGAGCAATAATGGCAAGAATCAAGTTTTTATCATAACCTTCCAAAAACATTTTTGTAAAACCTGATTTTACAATTACTAAATGAGTAAAAGGGGAATTTTGTTTAAAAATATTTTCTCCGGCTCTATAATTAATGGTAACAGTGTTTTCCAACAAATATTCTATTTCATTGTTGTTCAGAGAAGTAAACAAATTACAATTAATAATACAGTTACTAACTTGATTAGCACTATCCATTTTTTTCAAATATTAAAATGTTCGTAAATTTATAAAACAATTGACAATTATCAAATTAATTGTTGAACAAGTTTCGTTTTAAATCGAAACAATCTCAACGTATAAAATCATATAAATTATCGTAATAGCTTTACTTTTACAGAAAATTTTTATTAATTGAAATCCAAAAAAAAGAGTTATGAAAAAATTATCATTTATTTTTATGCTTTCAGCGGTTATTTCTTTATCGCTTGTAAGTTGTTCTAAAGAAGGCCCTATGGGACCGGCCGGAACCGACGGAATTGACGGAACAGACGGAACAGACGGAACTCCGGGAGTTGATGCCAATACATTTTGTATAGATTGCCACTCTGCAGTTAAAATGAACGGAATTGTTGCAGCTTTTGATGCTACTCCGCATGTTGAAGGTTCTTCATGGGGCCGCGGAACAAGTGTAGATTGCGCACGTTGTCATGCAAGTGAAGGTTTTATTACTTTTTTAAGAACAGGATCTTCAATTGCTCAACCGGCAGGAAATTTACATCTTGAATGCGGAACATGTCACTCAAGCCATTCGAATTTAGAAGAAGGTTTAACTGCTCCGATGAGAGAAGTTGGTGAAGTAAAAGCAATTGTAGATGCAACAGGTTTAACATTTTTCAACAACGGTGGAGGAAATCTTTGTGCAACTTGTCACCAATCAAGAGTTACAGGTGCAGCAATGGACAATATACTCGTTGACGCAACATACACAAGAAAATTCACGGGAACAGATATTCCGTTTTACACAAACGCAGCAGTTGGTCCAAACGGCTCAATTACATTAAACGGAACAAGCGATACATTAACAGTTGTATTTGATGTTCCTGTTGCAACTCATGTTTATACAAGCAGTACTCGTGTTGGTCCTCACCATGGTCCGCAAGCAAACACAATTGCAGGTATTACAGGATATCCTACAAGCGGAGTAGCTTTCACACGCGACGGACATACAGATTGCACAGTATGCCATTTGAATGATAAAGACGGCGAAGGCTCAAGCCACAATTTCTTACCAAATATTGACAAATGTAATTTGTGCCACACTTCAAACGGTGTAAATCTTGCAACAATTCAATCAGATTTCCAAATAAGAGTTGATGCATGTGTTACAAAATTAGCAGAATTGAATATGATTAAAATTATTGACGGTTCTACGTCTAATTTCTCAATATCATCTATAAATCCGTTGTATGCTTCTAATACAAGATCTCAATTTCAAGCATTATTTAATATATTTAGTGTTTTAGAAGACAAAAGTATGGGATTACATAATAAAACATACACTGATCAAATGTTAGATGTAGCTGAAGCAGGTTTAGGTTTAAAATAATTTTAAAATAAATCTTTTGAATAAATTTTGAAGAGATTACAAAACCTTTCAAATTATGATAAAGATAAAATTATAAAGCTCCGAGAAATCGGGGCTTTTATTTATATAGAAAGTAAAAAAAACTGATACAAATCAATCTAAAATATTTGCAAATTCATTAAAAACAAATGAACTTTACAAATAATATATTTTATTAAAAACTCACTGAAAATTATTAATAAAAACTGAAAATTAAGAACATGAAAAAATTAGGAATTTTATTTGTTTTATTTATAGGAATAACTTTATATTCCTGTGAATATAAAGTTATCGAACCAATTGAAATAGTCCTTCCGCCACCGCCTGCAGGAGGATACAGCTTTGCAACAGATATAGAACCCATATTAACAAAAGATGATTGTACGGGATGTCATTCATCTTCAAATGCATTGGATTTTACTGCTTCTGATATTTACGAACAAGTAACAACAGAAACAACCGTAGGTTCATTCGGATCGGCAGGTTTATCTTATATTAATGAAACAACACCTGATCAAAGCCCGTTAATTTTGATTCCTACAGGTGAAGACGGTCATCCGAGTTTATTATCTCCAACAGAAGTAGCTCTAATGGTTGCTTGGATTACAGACGGAGCAAAAGAGTAATTATTTAAAAATCAAAAAAAATTATAGAAATGAAATTATTTTATACAGTATTAATTCAAATGATATTTGTATTTTCGCTTTTTGCACAAGAAGAAAAAGAAGTACAATATCCTGTTTATGAGACATTCGCAAACGATATGCTTGCTGAAACTCAAACAATTATGTCGCCTGCGGCTAAACATTTTAATTTTATCATTCATCACAGAATGGGTAAAATTAAAGAAATTAAAGATTTATTCGGTATTTATGCACCTTCCGACATTAGATTAGGCATTGATTACGGAATTTCCGATAAATTAATGTTAGGTTTTGGAACAGAAAAAAACAATTATCAACAAGAATTACGTTGGAAATATGCAATTTTCACACAAACAAAATCAAACAGCATGCCTGTTTCGGTATCATATTTTGGAAACATTGTGCTTGATGCAATTCATAAAGATAATTACGGTGCTGAATATAAATTTATCAGTAAATTATCCTATTTCAATCAAATAATTATTGCAAGAAAATTCAACGAAAAATTTTCGTTTGAAGTAGCAGCAGGTTACAGTCATTTCAATATGGTTGATTCTATATATCAAAATGACGCAATAAGCTTAACAGCAGGCGGAACATATAAATTTACCGATTATATGTCGGTTTTGTTTGAATATAATCATTCATTATATTTGAAAGACCAAAGATATTTCACACAAGAACCAACACCCGGAGTTGCACTTGGTTTTCAAGTAGGAACACCAACTCACGCATTCCAATTATTTGCTTCAACATATAATAATATCACACCACAAACAAATTATGTTAAAAACTCTAATCAATTATTTAACTTAGATGTTAGAGACCCTTTAACAGGTGCAGTTATCGACGGTGAAAAAGCAGATTTAGGTATAAGAATCGGGTTTAATATTACTGTTAGATTCTAAAAAATAAATATTACTTTTATTAAAAAGAGGGCAAATTATGTCCTCTTTTTTTTTTACAATGATTTAAAAATATCCTTCTAAAGAAATATTTTAATAGAAATATTTACAGCTATACAGTTAAAAATGTATTTTGTCATCACAAAAAGGGTATTTGTCTATAAACAAAATAACCTATTAAACTTTTTTGTTTTTTTGCGGTCAGAATATCAAATATAAATAAAATTAAGATTTTTTAATTTAAATAAATTATGAAAAAAATACTATTATTACTTGCAATAACATTAACTATTCAAATAACGAATGCACAAGGAAACTACCAAGGCGGACAAGGACACGGCGAAAATATGCCGACCGACGGAATTATAAAAGGTCAAATAATAAATTCAAATACAAATACAGCAATTGCTTATTCTACAGTAGCAATTTTTAGCTCAAAAGATTCTTCGGTTGTTGCGGGAGTTTTAACCGGCGAAGACGGAAATTTTAAATTTGAAAATTTAAAATACGGAAAATATTTCTTGAAAGCCGATTTTATCGGATTTTTCAAAAAAACAATATCAGAAATAAAAGTTTTTCCTCAGGCTAAAGAATACGATTGCGGAGTTATAAAATTAGATCCTTCCGATAATAATATTGAAGAAGTTCAAGTTATGGGCGATGTATCCGCAGTTCAATATAAAATTGACAGACAGGTTGTTAATGTTAGTCAAAACTTAAATTCATCGGGCGGAACTTTAGCCGATGTTTTGAGCAATACTCCTTCGATAAATGTTGATATAGAAGGAAATGTTTCACTTAGAGGTTCGTCAAATTTTACAGTTTTGATAGACGGAAAACCTTCAATATTAGATGCAGCAGATGCTTTAAATCAAATGCCCGCTTCGCAAGTTGAATCTATAGAAATAATTACAAATCCGTCGGCAAAATTTGACCCTGACGGAACTGCCGGAATAATAAATATCATTACAAAAAAGAAAAATGATTCGGGTTTTAGCGGAATAATTAATGCCTCTGCAGGAACCGGAGATAAATATTCGGGCGATTTTCTTTTAAATTTTAAAACTAAGAAATTTAATATCTTTTTTGGAGGTGAAGCCGGTCAAAGAAATTTCTCCGGAAACGGAACTTCTTCCAGAGAAACATATTTAACAGACACAACAAATTTTTTGAACACAAGTTCAGAAATGATTCACGGCAGAACTTCATATTCCGGAAAATTAGGATTCGATTATTATTTAAATGATAAAAACACAATTAGTTTTTCAGGTTCAATAGGAAAATTTGATTTTTCGAGAAACATGTATTCAAGCAACAGAGAATATAGTGTTCCTGCATCAACAGATATTAATTTATATAATGAAGGTTTGTTTTCAATGCACGGACCATATTATAAATCATCATTGGAATTTAAACATGATTTTGCAAAAAAAGGTCATAAATTAAACTTTTTAACGGAATTTTCGTTCAGAGACGGAGGATTAACAAATAATAATATTGAAAGTTTTGTTGACACCGAAGGTAATTTTCTTTCTTTCGCCAACAGAATAAATACTTTCCAAGACAGAGGAGAAAAAAATCTTGAATTTAATACAGACTATGTTTATCCGATTAACGAAAACAGCAAACTCGAAGCCGGTTTAGGTGCAGAATTATCGCTTCAAAACGGTGATTATACTTACGAAATATATGACACGTTGTCAGGCATTTGGTCGGATCCGATGGGATTATCAAACAAATTAAATTTTATTGAAGATATATATCAAATTTATTCAACATACTCAAATAAATCTTTCGGTTTTGAATACATGATTGGTTTAAGAGGTGAATATACATACAGACTTATTGACCAAGAAACTTCGGGAGAACAATATTTGGTTGACAGATTTGATTTTTTTCCTTCATTTCACATTTCAAGAAATTTACCAAAAGAACAACAACTATTGGCAAGTTACAGCAGAAGAGTAAACCGACCCAGACATTGGTATTTAAATCCGTTTCCGGGTTATACGGATTCATATTCAACAAGAGTAGGAAATCCTGCATTACTTCCTGAATTTGTGGATTCTTATGAATTGAATTATCAAAAAACTTTCAAAAAAACTGTTTTTACAACTGCATTCTACTACAGAAAAACGAATAACGCAATTACACAAATTCAAACCATGCAAGACAACGGCATTTTATTAACAACTTTTGCCAACTTAAATAAAACTTATGCATACGGTGCAGAATTGTCGGTAAATACTCAGCTTGCAAAGTGGTGGAAATTATTTGTAAATGCTAATTTTTATCAATATCAAATCAAAAGCACTGTTGCAGGTGATGACTTAAATATTTCGAGTACAAATTATGATTTCAAATTAAACTCGACATTTATCGTTTCTAACAATATAAAAATTCAATTAAACGGATTTTATAATGCTCCTACCGTTACTGCACAAGGAAAACAAGAAGGATTTGTTTCGTTTGATTTGGCTTACAGACATGATTTTTTACAAAAGAAACTTTCTGTAGTTCTTAAAGTTCAAGATCCGTTGCAAACAGCTAAATTTGCTACAACAACAGAAGGAACAAATTTTTATACTTCCGATTTATTTTACAGAGAAGCTCCTGTTTTTATGTTGAGTTTGAGTTATAAAATTAATAACTACAAACAAGACAAAAAAAGACCCGATGACGGAAATATGGATGAAGGAGGAATGTAATTAATTGGCAGTTGGCAGTTGGCAGTCAACAGTTGGCAGTTGGCAGTTGGCAGTCTGCAG
>DZBS01000071.1:0-2100 GCA_022729995.1 Draconibacterium orientale
AATTATTATACTTTTGTGGAAAAAAAACTAAACATGATAAATCAACAATTACTAAACCCCAAAAGTATTGCAGTTATTGGTGCTTCAAACGATATTTCAAAACCCGGAGGAAAAGTTTTAACAAATATTATTTCAGGAAATTTCAAAGGAAAACTTTATGCTTCAAATCCTAAAGAAGATGAAATTCAGGGAATTACTTCATATAAAGACATAAATGATTTGCCCGAAACAGATTTGGCAATTATTGCAATTGCTGCAAAATATTGTCCGCAAACTGTTGAAATTCTTGCAAAACAGAAAAACACAAGAGCATTTATTATTCTTTCTGCAGGTTTTTCGGAAACCGATGAAGAAGGCGCAGAATTTGAAAATCAGATTATTAAAACCATAAACGAAGTAAACGGAGTTCTTATAGGTCCAAATTGCGTTGGAGTTCTCACACCAAATTACAACGGCGCTTTCACTTCGCCTATTCCGAAGCTGGAGCCAGACGGAGTTGATTTTATATCAGGTTCCGGAGCTACAGCGGTTTTCATTATGGAACAAGGAATTCAAATCGGATTATCGTTCGCAAGTTTATATTCTGTGGGCAACAGCGCCCAAACAGGTGTTGAAGAAATTTTGGAATACATGGATATTACTTTCGATTCAGAAAAATCATCTAAAGTAAAATTGTTATATCTTGAAAATATTAACAAACCCGAAAAACTTCTAAAACACGCAAGTTCATTAATAAACAAAGGTTGCAGAATTGCAGCGGTAAAAGCCGGAAGTTCAAACGCAGGAAGTCGTGCTGCTTCATCTCACACAGGAGCTCTCGCCGGTTCTGACGTTGCTGTTGATGCGCTTTTCAAAAAAGCCGGAATTGTTCGTTGTTTTGGACGACAAGAACTTATTACAATTGCAACAATTTTTACTTATCCGGAATTAAAAGGAAAAAACATTGCAGTTATTACTCACGCAGGCGGTCCGGCTGTTATGCTGACAGATGCTTTGGAAAAAAGCGGACTTTCAGTTCCCGGAATTGATGAAGAAAAAGGGAAAAATTTACTTGACGAACTTTTTGCAGGTTCGTCGGTTGCAAATCCAATTGATTTTTTGGCAACAGGAACTGCTGAACAACTCGGAAAAATAATAGATTTTTGCGAAAACAATATGCCCGAAATTGACGGAATGGCTGTAATTTTCGGAACTCCGGGATTAACAAGAGTTTTTGATGCTTACGAAGTTATCAACCAAAAAATGAAAACTTGCAAAAAACCAATTTACCCTGTTTTGCCTTCTATTAACGAAGCAAAAGAAGAAATTGCCGAATTTGTATCAAAAGGAAGAACATTTTTTCCGGAGGAAGTTCTTTTAGGAGAAGGACTTGCAAAAACATTTTTCACTCCAAAACCAACTCAAATAAAATCTGAAAATATTAAAATCGATATAAAAAAAATAAGAAATGTAATAGATAATTCCGAAAACGGATATTTAACGCCCGAAAAAGTTCAAGAATTGCTTGATGCCGCAGGAATAAACAGAGCAAAAGAAATGGTAGTTTCAAATATTGAAACTGCAAAAAAATCAGCTAAAGAAATTGGTTATCCTTTGGTAATGAAGGTTGTTGGTCCGGTTCATAAATCTGACGTTGGCGGTGTTGTGCTCGGAGTAAAAACTGAAGAAAAAATGATTGAAGAATTTGAAAGAATGATTCAAATTAAAGACACAACAGCAATTTTACTTCAACCATTCTTGAGCGGAACAGAACTTTTTGCGGGAGCAAAACTCGAAGATAAATTCGGACATTTGGTAATGGCCGGACTTGGAGGAATTTATATTGAAGTTCTTAAAGATGTTCAATCGTCGCTTGTTCCAGTTACAAAAGACGAAGCATTTTCGATGATAAAATCTTTAAAATCATATAAAATGATTGAAGGCACACGCGGACAAGCAGGAATAAATCAAGAACAATTTGTTGACGCAATTACAAAATTATCGGCACTTTTGCAAGCAGCACCGGAAATTTCGGAAATGGATTTGAATCCGCTTTTGGGAACTCCCGAAAAAGTTGTGGCTGTTGATGCGAGGATTAGAATTGGCTAATTTGCTAATTTG
>DZBS01000071.1:2200-6309 GCA_022729995.1 Draconibacterium orientale
GACAAATTGTGATAAATTGATAGCGGTTTCATTTAATAAACCGGAAATTAAGACAATTTAAAAATTTGATAATTTGCTGATGTGATAATATCTAAATACTTAATACTAACTAAATAAAAAATAAAAAATATGGCATACAACTTAAGAAATCGCAGTTTTTTGAAACTATTGGATTTTACACCCGAAGAAATTAAATTTTTATTGAAACTTTCAATGGATTTGAAAACTGCAAAATATGCAGGAACCGAACAACAAAAACTAAAAGGCAAAAACATTGCACTAATCTTCGAAAAAGCTTCAACCAGAACACGTTGCGCTTTTGAAGTAGCAGCAAAAGATCAAGGTGCTTTTGTAACATATTTAGGACCGAGCGGTTCGCAAATCGGCTACAAAGAAAGTATGAAAGACACAGCAAGAGTTTTGGGAAGAATGTATGACGGAATTGAATACAGAGGTTTTGCACAATCTACTGTTCAAGAACTTGCCGATTACGCCGGAGTTCCGGTTTGGAACGGATTAACAAACGAGTTTCATCCTACTCAAATCCTTGCCGATTTTATGACAATGATGGAACACAGCGACAAACCAATTCACGAAATTAAATTCGCATATTTGGGCGATGCAAGAAATAATATGGGAAATTCTCTTATGGTTGGTGCCGCAAAAATGGGAATGGACGTTAGAATGGTTGCTCCTGTTCAAATTCAACCCGAAGCAGAACTTGTTGCACAATGCAGAGAAATTGCAAAAGAAACAGGTGCAAAAATTACTCTTACCGACAATGTTGAACAAGGCGTTAAAGGCGTAGATTTCTTATACACAGATGTTTGGGTTTCGATGGGAGAACCTGATGCTGTTTGGGAAGAAAGAATAAAACTTTTAAAACCATATCAAATTAATGCCGATGTAATTAAAAAAACAGGAAATCCGAATGTGAAATTTTTACATTGTTTACCTGCGTTTCACAACAGAGAAACTACTGTCGGCGAACAAATTTTCCAAAAATTCGGTTTAGACGGAATTGAAGTTACCGAAGAAGTTTTTGAATCTCCCGCATCAATAGTTTTCGACGAAGCAGAAAACCGACTTCACACAATAAAAGCAGTTATGGTTGCCACTTTAGGACAATAATATTTCTTTAAATTACTTGTTTAAAAATCCCGAAAGTTTTAAGTTTCGGGATTTTTGTTTATAAAAAATTTCATTTTTTCAATTTGGTAAAAAATAATATATTTGTAGTAATCAATACAAGCAAAAATGGAAAATAAAGATATTCGTTGGCAACAAAGATTTACAAATTTCAGCAAAGCTTTTAACCAATTGGAAAGATTTATAAGAGTTGAAAATTTGAATGAAATGGAAGAGCAAGGTTTAATTAAAGCCTTCGAATATACTTTTGAACTTAGTTGGAAAACTTTACAAGATTTTTTGAAAGAAAAAGGTTATATCGGCATTTTGGGTCCTAAACCTGTAATTGAACAAAGTTTTCAGGACGGATATATTTCCGATGGAAATGCTTGGATGAGAATGCATAAAAGCAGAAACCTCGCAAGCCATACTTACGATGAAGAAACTGCAGAAGAAATTATTGAAAATATACACAGAGAATATTTCTTTTTATTAGAAAATTTAAAAAACCTACTACAAAAAAAATTACTGTAATGTTCGGACTTGAAAAGGATATCATAGAAAAAATTATTTCGTGTATTAAAAAAAACACGAAAGTAAAAAAGGCTGTTTTGTTTGGATCAAGAGCAAAAGGAAATTACCGAAACGGTTCAGATATTGACATTTCTCTTTTCGGAAACGAATTAATTTTAGATGATATTTTGAATATTTCAATTGAAATTGATAATCTGGAAATTCCTTATAAAATTGACCTTATTATTAATGACAGAATTAAAGAAAAACAATTGCAAGATCATATTGAAAGAGTAGGAATTATTCTTTTTGAAAATTAAAATCCCGAAAATTACAGACTTCGGGATTTTTTTAATATCATAAATTGATAATTGTAAAATAAAATTAAATATTTAAGAATAATTTCTAATTTTGATGAACTTTTAGACAGAAAATCTTTTACTATTTATGAAAATTAAAAATAAGCTGTTACTCTTCTTAATATTTTTTGCAATTCTACTTGGTGCAATACTTGGAGTAAATACTTATATAAATAATTCAAATACAGACTTATACTTAATAAATCAAAAAGAAAGATTAAATCTTTCAGCAGAAAAAGCCATTAAATTAAATAACGAACAAATTTCATCAACAGTTTATGATTACACTTTTTGGGACGATTATGTGAAATTCATAAGTTCTAAAGACACAATTTGGGCTGAAGAACTGTTATTTCCGACTGTTTCATATAAATTCATTGATTATTTGTGGACGTATAACTTAAAAGCCCAAAACATTTATTCTGTTGAAAAAGAAGATTTCCCGGTAATTTCTGACATAATAAATCCTGAATATATATACCAATTACTTGATACTGTCGAAAATTCGCCAAAACATTTTACCGAATTTTATGTAAAGAAAGACACAACTTTATTTATCGTCAGTGGCGGAACAATTCATATTTCGGACGATATTAAAAGACTTCAAAAACCACACGGTTTTCTTTTGCTCGGCAAAATTATTGATAATGATTATTTCACAAGACTTGGAGTTATTACAAATTCAAAAGTATCGTTTTTAAAAGATTCATCTGAATATAATAATAAAGATAAGTATTCTGTTTTTTCGATTCAACAACTTAAAAATGAGAAAAATGAAGTTGTTGCATATTTGCTTTTTGAAAGAGAAGATATTTATCTTTCTAAAACTAAAGAAAATCAGAATAATGTTTTCACAATTCTTTTGATTTTGGTAATAATATCCGTTATTACAGTTGCAATTATGTATAACATAATTTTTACAAAACCTTTTAACTCAATAATTGAGAGTTTAGATAACCAGAATATAAAACAAATAAAGCCATATCTGCATCACACAAATGAATGGGGAAAATTATCGGATTTAATAGAAAAATTTTTCATTCAAAAAGGTTTATTAATAAATGAAATTGAAGAAAGAAAAGAAATAATGGAGCAAGTTGCTCAAAAAAATGCCGAATTGGAAAGTCAGAATGAAGAAATCCTCACAATTAATGACGAACTAAATTTCCAAAAAGAAATTATTCAAAAAGCACACAAAAACATAACCGACAGTATAAATTATGCAAAAACAATTCAAGAAGCACTTTTAACAAGTAATGAATTAATTGGAAAACTGTTTAAAGAATTTATAATTATTAATAAACCCAAAGATGTTGTAAGCGGAGATTTTTATTATATCAACAATATCAACGATCATATTATTTTTGCTGTGGGCGATTGTACCGGACACGGCGTTCCGGGCGGTTTTATGACAATGCTGGGAATCACTTATTTACACGAAATTGCTCGAAGAAAAGAAATTACATCTGCAAATGAAGTTTTAAATATTCTTCGCAAAAAAATCAAAGCAACATTCACAACATTTGGTACAGAAAATCAAAACGGACTGGACATTGCATATTGTTCTGTTAACCCAAAAACAAATATTTTGCAATTCTCCGGAGCAAACAGACCATTAGTAATTATAAGAAATAAAGAAATATTAATATTTGAACATACAAAAAATCCGATAGGTTTTTATAAAAAAGAAATACCTTTCATAAACCATGAAATTCAATTATTAAACAACGATATAATTTATTTATTCTCCGACGGTTACCAAGATCAACCGGGAGGAATTCACGACAGAAAATTAACCAGCAAAAGATTTCGCGAATTATTACTTCAAATTTCCGATATGCCGCTTAACAATCAAAAAGAAATTTTAGAGTCGTTCCTCGAAAAATGGAAAGGAAAATTCGATCAAGTTGACGATATTGCTATAATGGCTGTGAAGTGGACTATGTAAACAATTAGATTCTGTGGATTCTTTTGTTTCTATGGATTCTATTGAAGCTTCTGTCGCTGAGCGAAGTCGAAGCGTAGATGCTTTAGAGTTGCAACGAGTTTTGAAAATTTTCAAATTTAAAAAGCCACTAAGACTCAAAGGCACAAAAAAATCAAATTGTA
>DZBS01000071.1:6409-15904 GCA_022729995.1 Draconibacterium orientale
TGATTTTCATAGATTAGCAAATTAACCTATTAGCAAATTAACACATTTTCAAATTTAAAAAGCCACTAAGACTCAAAGGCACAAAAAAATCAAATTGTAAAATTGTATATTTGAACCATTGTATCATTTTAAATAGAACACAGATTTAACTGATTTAACTGATTTAACTGATTTTCATAGATTAGCAAATTAACCTATTAGCAAATTAACACATTTTCAAATTAAAAAGCCACTAAGAAGCAAAGGCACAAAGAAATAAGTCAATTGAACAATTGTACCATTGTATCATTGTATAATTGTATCATTGTATAATTGAACCATTGTATAATTGTATAATTGTATCATTATACTAATAAACACAGCCGGGTCTTAAAAACGCCGGCATGTTTTCATTTTCAAATTTTCAAATTAGCAGGTTTTCAAATTCTCAAATTAATATATTTTGAAATTAAATTTATTTTTTCTTAAACTCAAGTTCGGTAAAATCAAAATCCGGATTTGGAATATTAATTTTCATTTCGATAATTTTTCCGTTTTCGTCCATAATAAAATTTACTTTTCCGGCAGGCAATGTTGGCGAATTTCTCAGTTTTATTTTAAAAATGTCGTATTCAAAATGTGTTAAATCACCAACAAAAACGGGTGTTGGAATAAATTTCACAACAAGTTTACCGTTTTCAAGAATAACTTCAGCATTTCCATATAAATCTCCTCCGTAAGTTCCTGTATATTCTTTAAAATCGAGCGAAGGTTTTGAATTTTTATTTCTTCTTAACTCATCATTTTTCTCCGACTCAATTTCTGCTTTTTTATTTCTTTCAAAAAAACTCATATAAAAAGCACTCCAATCTTTTGTCGGTTCTCCAAAATAATCGTCTAAAACATAATACATTAATGCTGTTGGAAAATAGTTTATACTATTTGTAAGAACTACAAGTCCGATGTTTTTATCGGGCAAAAACATGGTTTGAGAAATCATTCCGTCGGCACCACCGCCGTGATTTACAACAATTTGTCCGTTGTAATCGAATAAATCCCAACCAAGTCCGTAAGAGTCAAAATGTTTTCCGGGAAAATAAGAAGCAGATATTCTGCTGCTTGCATCAGGAGTTTGAGTTGAGTGCATTTCCCAAATCATATCTGCATCTAAAATTGTTTTTCCTTTAAATTTACCGTCGTTCATTTGCATTATCAACCAATTACTCATTTCTTCAACATTTGAATTTATTGCGGCAGCCGGCGCAACATTGTCCCATTTCATATAATTTATAGGAATAGCTTTTCCGTCGGGTGTTACAATATGCGGCTGAGCATAATTGTCGGATTTTAGAACTTCATCAATTGTAAGTTTTGTTTTTTTCATTTCCAAAGGAACAAAAAAATGAGTTTTCACAAAATCGTCCCAACTTGTGTCGGTAACAGCAGGAATTATTTCGCCTGCGGTTAAAAACATAATATTCGAATATCCGAAATGTTCTCTGAAACCGTAAACAGGCTTAAGGAATTTTGCTCTTTCTATAACTTCTTTTCTTGTGTAATTTGTTTCATACCAAAGCAAATCGCCGCTAAAAGTTTCCAATCCGCTACGATGACAAAGTAAATCTCTAATTGTCATATTATTAGAAACATAAGGATCATATAATTCAAAATAAGGAATATATTTCCTTACTTTATCGTTCCAATTTATTTTTCCTTCTTTAACTAAAATTGATAATGCCGCAGATGTAAACGATTTTGTGTTTGATGCAACTGCAAAAAGAGTTTTTGAATCAACTTTTTCTTTATTATTGATATTTCTAACACCGTAACCTTTAGCAAAAACTATTGAATCTCCGCTAACAACAGCCACCGCCAATCCGGGAATTTTCCATGCTTGTGCCGATTTCTCAATGTATTTATCAAGTTTAAAAAAATCAATTCCTTGAGAATTTACTTGCCCAACGGCAAAATTTCCTAAAAGCAGGATTTGAAATATTATCGCAAAATTTCTTATATAATTTTTCATATTCTTTTTATTTTTATTTTCAAAACTTCTATTTAAAATCAAATGTAGTAAATTTAGGTTTAAAAATTATGAATACATATATTAATATTCATAATGTTTAGGTAATATTCCTTCTTCTTTCCATTGTTCAAGCGGTAAATGCATTTCTTTCATTTCTCCGGTGTAAATATCAAAAATCCAAGCCAATACTTTTGGATAAGTTTCCTTTAAGAGTGCTCTGTGCATTACAGCTGTTTTAAAAATATTTCTTGCTTGGCTCACTACATTTATTTCCGATAATTTATCGGCCATTTTTTGTTTGTCTTCAATTTTAGATAATTCCTTAAAATTGTTTATATATAAATCTTTTATCGGAGCAACCCAATTTTCCATTAGTCCTTGGTCAACACCGTCGATTGCCGCAGCCAAACCGCCGCAAGCATAATGACCAACAATAATAATGTATTCTATTTTTAAATATTCGACAGAATATTCTAAAACCGACAAAAAATTCATATCGGTTAAAGAAACTTGATTTGCAATATTTCTATGAATAAATATTTCGCCCGGAGGTGCTTTTAGCAGATTATTTAACGGAACTCTGCTGTCTGAGCAGCCAACCATCAGATATTTTGGTGATTGTCCAAGAGCTAATTTTTTAAAATAGTCGGGGTCTTTATTTATCTGTTTTTTTATCCATTTACGGTTGTTTTCAAGAAGTTGACCCAAAATTAATTTTCCCATATTGATATCTTTTTTATATTTATCTAATTTTACAAAAAAATTGAATATTTTTATCCGATTATCGTTATAGTGTTAATAATAAAAAAAATCTATGAAAATATTGTTAAAAATTAGTTTTCTTATCATTCTTTCAGCATTAAATATAAGTATTTTTGCTCAAGGTAAATTACTAAACGAAGAAGAATTATCAAAACAAAAAGTTTATACAACCGTTGAAGACGGCTTGTTGAATCCTTCAAATGTCTATATTTTATATCTTTCTTATTTGGGATTAACAGAAATTCCTAAAGATATTTTCAAGTTCACTAATTTACAATATTTATCTTTAGAAGGAAATTTTATTCAATATTTACCCGAAGATTTTAAATTATTAAAGAATCTTGAATATTTAAACCTAAGCGACAATCCTCAAATATCTGCAAGACAAATAATTGTTACTCTTGTGGAATTAAAAAATCTTAAAAGTTTGGCTTTAGCCGATAATAAAATTTTTAAGCTTCCTGAAGAAATTGGTAATTTATCAACACTTCAACTTTTGGGATTGGAAGGAAATTCTATTTATGAATTACCCGAAAGTATAGGAAAGTTGAAAGCTTTAAGAATTTTATATTTGTCGGAAAATAAATTGGAAACAATTCCTATTGAAATTGGAAGATTGCGTTCTTTACAAATTCTCGACCTTGCACATAATCAAATTACAGAAGTTCCTATAGAAATTGGCGAATTATGGAATTTGGTGGAATTAAATCTTGAAGATAATAATGTTAAAAAAGTTCCGGTTCATTTGCTCAAACTCAATAAATTACAAATGATAAATTTGAGAAAAAATCCGGCTTTAAATATTCAAAAAAGCAATTTTCAAACGCTTATTCCAAATACAAAAATTAGATTATAAAATATCAAAAAAAGTCGTCAGTTGACAGTCTTCAGTCTACAGTTTTTTTTAATAAAATTACTGTCAACTGCAAACTAAAGACTGTTGACTTTACAACGAACAGCTAAAAAATTATTTATAACTATTTATCGTTTGCTTTTTTAAGATTAAATCCAATTGTAAATCTAAGTGTGTTTGCCAAAGGATTTTGACGTCCGGCTGTGGGCACAAGATAAGCAAAATCCAAACTTAACACATTTAATTTAACACCAAGTCCGAGCGAAAAATATTTTCTGTTTCCTTTTGTACTGTGTTCGTCGAAATATCCTGCTCTCAAAGCAAATTGTTTGTTGTACCAATATTCCATTCCGAAAGAATACATTAATTCGTGCATTTCTTCGGTAAATCCGCCGGGAGCATCATAAAACGACTGAAAAATTGCTGTTGATGTTGAAACATTCGGATCTAAGCCTGCAATAATAGTTACTCCCAAAGAATCGTAAACCGGCGGTGTAGGAACCAAAAGTTTGTTAATATCTATGGCAAAAGTAAGTGAATTATAGTCGTCCAAATCAAATTTAAATGCCGTTCCAATTCTTAAATTAGCAGGCATAAACTCTTGGTAAGTGTCGTCGCTGTATGAAATTTTTGTTCCTAAATTAGAAATATCTAATCCGAAAGAAAGATTTGATGATTTTTCGGAAATAGAAAGATTTTTGGTCCAAAAAACAGAAATATCAGCTGCAACACCGTTTCCGGGATGTGTTGGTTCAGAGCCTAAAGGTGCAATTCCGCCTGTAAGATTTGAATGAACATATCTTAAACCAATTCCACCGGATAAATTTTTATGTAATTTTAAAGCATAAGCTGCATCAATAGAAAATTCGTTTGGATTAAAATCGCCGATAGGATCGCCGCTAATATTGGTAAAAGTTATATCTCCCAAAGAAAAATACATTAATGAAAAACCAATTACTTGGTTTTCGTCTATTCTGTATGAACCGGAAATGTTAGAAAAATTTATATCGTTTACTAATTCTCTTAACCAAGGAATATACGAAACATTTAGAGCTAAATTTTGGTCAATGAACGCATATTTTGCCGGATTCCAATGTATTGAATTCGGGTCTGGACTTGTTGCTGCTCCTAAATCGCCCATTGCTCCTGCCCTTGCATCGGGTGCAATAACAAGAAACGGAACTCCGGTTGAAATTGCGTTTAAATCTTGACCAAGTTGGGTTGTGGTTTGTGCAATTGATTCTATTGAAATCAAAATTATTGCAAAAATACCGAAAATAATTTTCTTTATCATCTGTAAAAATTTTTGTTTACGTCCTAACGTATTATATTAATTTATTATTTCGTTTGTTAATATTTTTTAACAATTTTCTTATAAAAAATAAAAAAATCATAAAACTTGAAACGTAAAATTAAACAAATGAAGTTTCCTAAAAAAATAATTAGGAAACTTCATTAAATAAATTTATAATTTTATTTTTACTTTTCGGAATTACACTAATTGTTTCACTAAATCTGCAGCTTCTCTTAATGTTATTGCCGAATGAACTTTTAATCCAGAACCGTCAATAAGTTCTTTTCCTTCAACAGCGTTTGTTCCTTGCAAACGAACAATTACCGGAATTTTTATGTCGCCAATTGATTTATATGCGTCAACAACTCCTTGTGCAACACGGTCGCAACGAACAATTCCTCCAAAAATATTTAATAGAATTGCTTTTACGTTTGCATCTTTCAAAATAATTCTGAAACCTGCTTCAACAGTTTCTGCGTTTGCTGTTCCTCCAACATCGAGGAAATTTGCAGGCGAACCGCCCGATTGTTTAATAATATCCATTGTTGCCATTGCAAGTCCGGCACCATTAACCATGCAACCTACGTTTCCGTCGAGTTTAATAAAATTCAAATTATATTTTTTTGCTTCTATTTCTGCAGGATCTTCTTCCGATAAATCTCTCATTGCTTCAAGATTTGGCTGACGATCAAGTGCATTATCGTCAAGATTTACTTTGCAATCAACTGCCAAAATTTTATTGTCGGATGTTTTTAAAACCGGATTTATTTCAAACATCGAAGCGTCAATGTTTATGTAAGCATTGTAAAGTGAAGTTAAAAATTTTGTCATTTCTTTAAATGCTTCGCCGCTTAAACCTAAATCGAAAGCAATTTTTCTTGTTTGAAAAGGCATAATTCCCACTTTCGGGTCAATCTCTTCTTTGAAAATAAGATGCGGTGTATTTTCGGCAACTGTTTCAATATCCATTCCGCCTTCGGTCGAATACATAATTATATTTCTTCCGGTTGCTCTATTTAAAAGAACGCTCACATAATATTCCGATGTTGGCGATTCGCCCGGATAATAAACGTCTTGGGCAATTAAAACTTTATTTACTTTTTTTCCTTCAGGTCCGGTTTGATGCGTAATTAATTGCATTCCAATCATTTTTGAAGCAATTTCTTTTACTTCGTCTAAATTTTTGGCAAGTTTAACTCCGCCACCTTTTCCGCGTCCGCCTGCATGAATTTGTGCTTTTACAACCCACCAGCTTGTGCCGGTTTGTTCGGTAAGTTTTTTTGCTGCTTCAACTGCTTCTTCTGCTGTATTTGCAACAATTCCTTCTTGAATTCTTACACCAAAACTTTTTAGTGTTTCTTTACCTTGATACTCGTGTAAATTCATTATTTTTAATTTTATATTTTTAAAATAACTATTTATTTCTCATTTTTCGATTGCCAAATTTAGCTTTTTTATATAAATCTAAAAATTAACATCTTTATATTATTAAACATATTTTTAATTTTAGATATGAGACATGAGATTTGAGATATGAGACAAAAAAAATGTCAATGCCTAAATAAGTTTTTCCTTAATCATTGTTTTTATTCTTACACTTTTAAAAAAAACTTATACAAATAAAAAAAATAAAAAAAATTTTGATGTAAAAAAAATTCAAGAAATTTTTGTTTATGCAAAAATACAATGGTATTTTTGCACTTTATATGTAAAAATCCAATACTGTTTCGGCATGAAAAGAGAAATTGATAAAGAATTATTAGAATGGAAGCTCAGATTAAATAGAAAACCTCTAATTTTAAGAGGTGCACGTCAAGTAGGAAAAACATTTTCTGTTGAAAATTTTGCAAAAGAAAATTTCGACAATTATGTAAAAATAAATTTAGAAGAAAAGCCTGAACTACGTATTCTATTTGATAAAAATGATGTTAAATTGATTGTTAATGAAATAAATGTTATACTTAACACAGATATTACTCCCGGAAAGTCGCTTATTTTTATTGATGAAATACAAACTTATCCAAAAGCTATACAAACACTGAGGTATTTTTACGAAGAAATACCCGATTTGCATATAATTGTCGCAGGTTCTTTACTCGATTTTACATTGAATGATATGCAATATTCAATGCCTGTCGGCAGAGTTGAATTTTGTTACATGTATCCAATGAATTTCTTTGAGTTTCTTACAGCAAATTCAAAAAATAACTTAATTGAATATATAAAGAATTTCGATTTCAAAACAGAATTCAGTTCGGTTATACATCAAAATATTTTAGAATATTTACGCCTATATTTTTTTATCGGCGGAATGCCCGAAGCTGTAAAAATTTATATAGAAACCAATAAACTTAACGAAGTTGAAAGAATTCACAGTAATATTATTACCTCAATAATGTATGATTTTGCAAAATACGGAACTCGAAAACAACAAGAAAACATGAATATTGTATTGCAATATTCTGCTAAAAATGTGGGAAAAAAAGTAAAATATGTGAATATCGACAAAGATTCTCGTTCCACTTTTTTGAAAGAAGCATTTTATAAACTGGAGTTAAGCAGAATTATTCATTTGGCAAGACACTCTAATGTTTCCGACATTTCTATATACGAAAATTCGGAAAGCAATATTTTTAAACCGATTTTTATTGATATCGGACTTGTAAATCATATTCAAAAAGTGCAATTAACTGATATAAATAAATTAATTACAGGAAATGAGGGAATGTTAGCAGAACAATTTATCGGACAAGAACTAATTTCGAGCGGGAAATCATATTTAGATAATAAACTATTTTATTGGATACGCGAAGAAAAAAATTCTAACGCCGAAACAGACTACATTTTTCAGCACAATAATATTTTATATCCCGTTGAAGTAAAAGCCGGAAAAACCGGAACTTTAAAATCATTACATATATATTTGAATGAAAAAAAATTAAAAACCGGAATTCGCTTTAATCTTGACAAACCAAGTATTGGAAACTTCTCTATAATATTAAAAAATTCAAAAATCGACGAAATATTACACTATAAATTAATTTCTTTACCTCTATATTTTTGCTCGGAATTATCATCGGTTCTTTCAAAAAATAATTGATAAATGAATAAAGACATAAGAAACAACAGAATCTACAGAATCAACAGAATATGCGTAAATTAAAAAACGAAGAACTCGACAGAAAATCTATTGAAGAATTTAAAAATTCCGAAAAAACTCCTTTCACAATTGTTCTCGATAATATTAGAAGTTTGAACAATATTGGCTCGGTTTTTAGAACTGCTGACGCTTTTATGATTGAACAAATTTTTTTGTGCGGAATAACTGCTTGTCCGCCTCACAACGATATTAGAAAAACTGCTCTCGGAGCAACAGAATCGGTAAATTGGCAATATTTTGAAAATACCGAAGATGCCGTTTCACTTCTAAAACAACAAAATTACATTGTTTCGTCTGTCGAACAAGCCGAAAACAGCATTATGCTTCAAGATTTTAATATTGAAAAAAATAAAAAATACGCATTAATTTTTGGAAACGAAGTAAAAGGAGTTCAGCAAAAAATTGTGAGCATGAGCAATAATTGTATCGAAATTCCGCAAGAAGGAACAAAACATTCGCTAAATATTTCGGTAAGCGCAGGAATTGTAATTTGGGATTTGTTCAAAAAATATAAATATTAACAACATTTTAATAAAAAGTTCGTATATTGAAAAGACTTTTATTTATAAACCTTAAAATAATTTATGATGAAAAAAATCTTCTTATTTTTATTTACAATTTCAATTATAATTTCTTGCACAAAAGATCCTGATATTATCGACCCTATTGATTTAGAAATTATGGATATTGCCGGCGTTTATGAAATGAACTACGGACCGCACGATTTGGCAATTAAAGACAATTTTGTTTTCGCTTGCAGAGACGATAAAATTTATGTTATTGATATTTCGGACGTTGCACTTCCGGTTCTGGTTAAAACTATCGACGACCTCGAAGCAGGAAACATTTTTGAATCGCTTTATATTTCAAATAACACATTATTTGCAGGTTGCACATCAACTTCATCAATTTATTCCTATAATATAACAAGTCCGGCAAATCCGGTTAAAATAAGTGTGTTTTCATCAATTATTTATTCCGATAAAAAAATAAGTCCTTATGATTTATTCTACACAGGAACAACACTTTGGGTTAGCGGAAGCAACGGACTTAACGGAATGATTGTTAAATTTTCCGACAATGCCGGAACTTTAACGGCAACAGATTATTGGGTTTCGGGAATTAGCGGAAATGCAGGCGGCGGAGTTTGGGCAAATGCCGACAACGCATTTATGAGCACAGCCGACGGATTTATTTATTCATTTTCAGTTTCGGATATTCCCGGCGGACCTATTGACACATACACATTTACAAACGAATCCGGTCACGAACATTGGGGACGAAATATTTTAGGTTACGGAAATCAATTATATTGGGCCGATTGGGGCGCAGGATTTATAACTGTAAACATTTCCGATGTTGCAAATTTATCGGCCGATGCTCTTATAACACATTCATCATTCAACACACAATTCCCTGAT
>DZBS01000072.1 GCA_022729995.1 Draconibacterium orientale
AAGCAACACATATATTCTAAATTAAAAGCAGATTGCCACCGAAAATATATATTCTATCGGCGCAGGATTGCGTAAAAATTTACAAAAAGATTTGTCAGGCTTGACTTTTAGATTCTTTTTCATCAAGGAAAAAGAATAAGAAATATTATTACACACATTACGCCGGCAATTTACTAATTACGTTATATTCATCTTTATACGTCGGCGATATTCATTCCACATTTATTTACCCCGAGACAAACTCGGGGCTATTCACATTTAATCACTTCGTGATTATAAATCCTTAACCGAACGACATTGATTTATCACCAAAAAAATTTCTTACGATTACTTTTTGAATGTAAATTTTTGCGGATTTTTTATTTTTTGTTTCAAAACAGCAATTTCAACAACTTCCTGAATTGTTTTAACAAAATGAAAAACAAGACCTTTCACATAAATCTCTTTTATTTCGGAAATATCTTTTCTGTTATCTTCCGACAAAATTATTTCTTTAATTCCCGAACGTTTTGCCGCCAAAATTTTCTCTTTTATTCCGCCCACAGGTAAAACTTTTCCGCGAAGCGTAATTTCGCCCGTCATTGCAAGGTTTTTCTTAACTTTTCGTTGTGTAAGTGCCGAAACAATTGATGTTATCATTGTAATTCCTGCCGACGGTCCGTCTTTTGGTACAGCACCTTCCGGAATATGAACATGGATATTATAATTTGTTAAAATGCGTGTTTCAATGCCCAATTCTTCGGCATGCGATTTTATAAATTCTAATGCAATTATTACAGATTCTTTCATAACTGCACCTAAATTTCCGGTGAGGTTTAAATTTCCGGAGCCTTTGCTCAAACTTGCTTCTACAAAAAGTATTGTTCCGCCAACGGCAGTCCATGCCAAACCTGTTGTAACGCCTGCATATTCGTTGCCTTCGTATTCTTCTTTTTGATATTTTGAAACTCCGAGATAATTTGTTACTATTTCTTTGGAAATTTTTTTGTCGTAATTTTCTTCCATTGCAATACTTTTTGCAATTTTTCTTACAATTTCGGCAATTTTCTTTTCCAAAGCTCTAACTCCGGATTCTCTTGTGTAATTATTTATAATTTCTTCCAACGATTGTTTTGAAAATATCAATTGTTCTTTAGTAACACCGTGTTCGGCAAGTTGTTTTGGTATTAAATGTCTTTCGGCAATTTCTATTTTTTCTTCAACAATATAGCCGCTCACATCAATAAGTTCCATTCTGTCTCTAAGTGCCGAATTTATTGAGGATAAGTTATTTGCAGTTGCAATGAAAAGTATTTTCGATAAATCAAATTCTGTTTCCAAATAGTTATCGTAAAAGCTATTATTTTGTTCGGGGTCAAGCACTTCCAACAATGCGGAAGAAGGATCGCCTCTAAAATCGTTTCCAACTTTATCTATTTCATCAAGAATAAAAACGGGATTTGAAGATTTCACTTTCTTGAGATTTTGAATTATTCTTCCGGGCATTGCACCGATATATGTTTTTCGATGACCTCTAATTTCGGCTTCATCGTGCAATCCGCCTAATGACATTCTGGCGTATTTTCTGTCTAAAGCTTTTGCAACAGATTTTCCGAGAGATGTTTTCCCTACTCCGGGAGGTCCGTATAAACAAAGAATTGGAGCTTTTAAATCGCCTTTTAGTTTAAGAACTGCAAGATGTTCAATAATTCTTTCTTTAACTTTTTCGAGTCCGAAATGGTCTGCATCAAGTATGTTTTGAGCTCTTTTAAGATCAAAATTATCGTTGGTATATTCATTCCAAGGTAAATCTACAAGTGTTTGAAGATATGCAAGTTGATATGAATAATCCGGCGCCATCGGATTAATTTGTTTTAATCTGTTTAACTGTTTGCGGAAAAGTTTTTCAACATTTTCGTCCCATTTTTTATTTTTAGAATTTTTTTCAAGCTCTTCAATTTCAATTTTTGGTGTTTCAAAACCAAGCTCTTCTTGAATTGCTTTCATTTGCTGATGCAAATAATATTCTTTTTGTTGCTGGTCGATTTCTGTTTTTGCTTTATTTATAATTTCGCCTTTCAATTCAAGTTTTTTAACTTCATTTGAAAGATATAAAAGCAAAATATTTCCTCTTTCGGTTAAATTATTTTCTTCCAATATTTTTTGTTTGTCGGAAGCATTCATATCGCTGTTTGACGATACAAAATTTATAAGAAAAGTGCTGTTGTTTATATTTTTAATTGCAAAAATTGCCTCTTTAGGAATATTTACCGAAAGTTCAATTATTTTTACCGAATAGTCTTTTATTGAACTTATAAGTGCTTCGAAATTTACATCTCCGTCAGCCGGTTTTACATCTTGAAGTATATTATATTTTACTTTAAAATTTGATTTTGTGCTAACGTCTTCTGTAATTTCAAATCGCTTTTTTCCTTGAATAATTGCAGTTTTATTTCCGTCGGGCATATCAAAAATTCTAAGAATCTTTGCTAAAGTTCCAATTTTATAAAGGTCTTCGAAGCCGGGGTTTTCAACCGAAGAATCTTTTTGACTTGCAATTCCAATTATTTTATCTTTTTCAAAAGCAGTTTTTATAAGCGAAAGAGATTTTTTTCTTCCAATAGAAATTGGAATTACAACACCCGGAAAAAGAACTGTATTTCTTAAAGGCAAAATGTCTAATTCATCGGGAAAAATCTCGTCGGATTCTTCAATTCCTTCTAAATCGGTAACAATAGGAATATAGTTGCTTTCTTTTCCCTGTTTATTTATTGATATTTTTTCGAACATTATTTGAGTTGTTATGACTTTATGTCAGTTTTATAAATGATAAAAAGTATTATTGAGTCCGGTATAAAAAGGTATTTTTTTTGGAATTAGACCTGACAGGTTTCAATTAATTAACTGATATTAAGGTTATTAAAATTATATATTTTGGCAAAATTAAACCTGTCAGGTCTTTTTATACTGAACTCATTATTCAATCAAAATAAAACAATTTTTCGGTATCAATTTGAATAATTCCGAAAAATAATGTTTCGTGAGAATACTTTATTAAATTTATTAAATTGTCAATTGTAATGCCAAAAGGAATAGTCAGGAAATTTTGTCAGGGTTAATTATAATTCTGCTAAAATTGTTTGTGTTCCTTTAACTTTGTCGCCAATTTTAACATTAATTTTTGCATTAAGCGGTAAAAAAATATCTACTCTTGAACCAAATTTTATAAACCCGAATTCTTTTCCGGCTTTTGCGGGAGAATTTTGTGCTGTGTTGCTAATAATTCTGCGAGCCACAATTCCGGCAATTTGTCTGAATAATATTTCTGTTCCGGAAATTGTTTTAACGGCAACAGTTGTTCGCTCATTTTCGAGTGATGATTTTGGGTTAATGGCTAATAAGAATTTGCCTGCGTGATATTTATAGTAAGTAACTTCTCCGTTTACCGGAAACCAATTTATATGAACATTCCATGTTGACATAAATACAGAAATCATGATACGTTCGTCCTTCAAATATTCGTTTTCGGTTGTTTTTTCAATAACTACAACTTTTCCGTCGGCAGGCGATAAAATTTGTCCTTCGGTGTAATTAACTGTTCTGTTAGGGCTTCTGAAAAACTGCAAAAAGAAAAGAAAAACCAACGAACTTGCCGTTAATGAAATTTCTCTCGCAAAACTGCAAGGGCATAAAAATATAAAAACTAAAACGTTAATAATTATCAATACAAAAAGTATTATTGCCAGGGTTTTGTAGCCTTCTTTATGAATTTTCATCTGTTTATTTTTAATTGTTTTTAAAGGTCAGATAGGAACACCCTGAATTATCATTCGTTTGTGTATCGAAAGATATACTCGGCTGTTTCATCTGTATATTTTTTTGTTATATTTATATTTTTCCTAATATTTTAATGTAAATAAACACAATCGGAGTTGCAAACAAAATACTGTCGAAACGATCTAAAACACCGCCGTGTCCGGGGAGTAAATGACCGGAATCTTTAACATTTGCGCGTCTTTTCAAAAGAGATTCGGATAAATCGCCGTAAACTCCCATTATTGAAATTACAATTGCCATTATTATCCATGTAATTATTGAAAATTCTTTTATAATTTGATGAAATATTATTGCAGTTAATATTGAAAAGAAAATTCCTCCTATTAATCCTTCCCAAGTTTTTTTTGGCGAAATTCTTTCAATTAATTTATGTTTTCCAATTAATGAACCAACAATGTAGGCTCCTGTATCGCTTGCCCAAAGCATAAAGAAAAACGGCAAAATGAATTTGTAGCTGAATTGAAAATAGGTAAACTCGTTTGTTGTAATAAAATTTAACAAAGCCATTGGCATTGAAACGTAAATTATACCGAAAAAAGTAAATGAAAGATTTCTAAAAGGATGTTCGCTTTTCAAATAAATTTCGGTTATAAAAATAAATGGAATGAATGAAAAAATAAATAATAAATATTTATCGTCAATAATTTTATTTGCCGATAAAAATGTAAGAATAAAAATAATTCCTCCAATAATAACACCGGTTACTTTTTGAGGATGAAAACCGCCTTTTTCGGTGAGTTGATAAAATTCTATAAGTGAAGCCGAACTTATCATTAAAAACAAAAGTCCGAAAACATATTTATCCAAAAATATACTTCCTATTATGAATACTAAGAAAATTAATGCAGTAATGCTTCTGGTGTAAAAATTTTTTCTCAATCTATTTTGTTTCTTTTAAAATTTTAGATGCTTTTTCAAAATCTTCTTCCATTACATAAAGTTCAATTTCGCCCAAAAGAAATACGCTGTCTTTGTCGTTCACAACAATGGATTTTACATTTTCACTTTTCAATAATGATTTAATATATAAAGCATTATTTATGTTTTTAAAATTACCCAATTCAACCCATTTTACTTCTAAGGATAAAAGTTCTTGAGCTTCTTTTAAATTTACATTTTCAACAAATAATTCAAAAATTTCGTTTTTATGTCTAATTATAGTTCTATATTCTTCTTTTACAATTACTTTCTCTTTTTCTTCAATTTTATTATGATTTTCGTTTTCGTAAATTTTTACCCAGCCGTTAAGTTCTTCCAATAATTTCTTAGATTGTTCGGCGTTTTCTTTTTTTACATAAATATTTATAACTTCCAAATGAAAATCTGAGTCTTTCTTTTTTATTGTGAGTGCTGTAATTTGGTTGTTATTAAGTATTTCAAAATAACTTTTTGAGTGACGTAACTTTTTTGTTTGTGCAATTATTTCCCATTCCGTAAGTTTTTCTCCTGTAACAAAAGGTGCTGCAAGTAAAATATCTTCATTTTTAACATAAAGTTCGTAATTATCATAAACATATCTTTTGTCTTGTGTTCTTTTTAATTCGGATTGAATTCCGTTATCTTGTAATATTTTTTGAAAAAGTAAAATTGGTTTTTTCTCAATAAATGAATTTATTTTTGTTAGTCCGTCAAATTCGTCGATTAACGATTTTGCTTTCTTTTCGTCATCTGCATTCACATATAAATCTATTCCGCCAAGCAGAAAAATGCTGTCTTTTTCATTCACAATTACCGCATCAATATCGTGTTCTTTTAAGATTTGAACTCTTAATTCTGCTTGATGAATTAAATCAAGTGTTTGAATTTTTACCCAGTTTTTCATAATCATAAATTTATAGTTAATAAATGATTCATTTCAACTTTCTTAAAAGCAGATATGACATTCGGTTTTCTGTTAATACTAAAATAAGTTGTCTGATATAAAATTAGACAACTTATTTTTTATATTTTAAAATTTTGTTTCTTTATCTTTTTCTTCAACATTTTTTAATTTAGCTTCTGCTTCAAGCTCTTCTTCTTGCTTTTTCTTTAATCTTTCGATATTTTTCTGACGAATCATTTTTACTTCTTCATTATATTCGTCATCAAAGTCTCTTTTTCCAAAAATTCTTTCTAAATCTTCGGTAAAAATTACTTCATTTTTCAATAATTGTTCGGCCAATTCTTGTAATTTTTCTTTATGTTCAATTATAATTTTCTTGGCTCTTTTATATTGAATTTCAATTAATTCTTTAACTTCTGCGTCTATTAATTCTCCGGTTTTTTCGCTGTAGGGTTTTTGAAAAGCATATTCGTTTCTTCCTTGTGAATCATAAAAACTCACATTTCCGACTTTTTCGCTCATTCCCAAATATGCAATCATAGAATATGCTTGCTTTGTAACTCTTTCCAAATCATTTAATGCACCGCTGGAAATTTTGGCAAAATTTATTTCTTCGGAAGCTCTTCCGCCAAGTGTTGAACAAATTTCATCGAGCAATTGCTCTCTTGTAGTAATTTGTCGTTCGTGAGGCTGATACCAAGCTGCACCAAGTGCTTGTCCGCGAGGAACAATGGTAACTTTTATAAGCGGATGTGCGTGTTCGAGCATCCAACTTACAGTTGCGTGTCCGGCTTCGTGATATGCAATTGTTTTTTTCTCGGAACGAGTAATTATTTTGTTTTTCTTTTCTAATCCTCCAATAATTCTGTCAATTGCATCAAGAAAATCTTGATTGTCGACAGATGTTTTGTTTCTTCTTGCAGCAATAAGAGCAGCTTCGTTACACACATTTGCAATATCGGCTCCCGAAAATCCCGGAGTTTGTTTTGCAAGAGTTTGTAAATCAAATTCAGTAGAAACTTTTATTGGAGCCAAATGAACTTTAAAAATATCTTCTCTTTCGTTTAAATCGGGCAATTCAACGTGAATTTGCCTGTCGAAACGTCCGGCTCTCATAAGCGCGGGGTCTAAAATGTCTGAACGGTTTGTTGCAGCCATTATTATAACGCCTGAATTTGTATCAAATCCGTCCATTTCTGTAAGGAGTTGGTTTAATGTGTTTTCTCTTTCGTCGTTGGAATTAAAGCTTGCACCTTTACTTCTTGCTCGTCCGATTGCATCAATTTCGTCAATAAAAACAATGCAAGGTGCTTTGGCTTTTGCTTGTCCGAAAAGGTCGCGAACACGCGATGCGCCAACGCCAACAAACATTTCAACAAAGTCTGAACCTGCAATTGAGAAAAACGGAACATTTGCTTCGCCTGCAACGGCTTTTGCCAAAAGTGTTTTTCCGGTTCCGGGAGGGCCTATTAATAATGCACCTTTTGGAATTTTTCCGCCAAGACTTGTATATTTATCGGGTTTTTTAAGGAAATCAACAATTTCTTGAACTTCAATTTTTGCTTCTTCTAAGCCTGCAACATTTGAAAAATCTATTTTTACTTTTGATTTTCCGTTTTCAAAGAGTTTTGCTTTTGATTTTCCAATACTGAAAATACCGCCGCTTCCGCCGCCGCCTCCCATTCTTTTAAATATGAAAAACCATAGAATTACAATTAATCCCAATGGCAATATCCAACTAAATATTTCCGACATAAAATCGGTTCGTTTTTCGTATTTAACGGATATTTTATCTGAACCTTCTTTTTGTTTGTTAATTTCGCTAACTACTTCGGAAAATTCGTCAATAGAACCTATATTAAAAAAATAATCGGCTCCTTGAACACCAAAATTTCCTGATGATTTTGAGCGATCTTTATAAACATCTTTTGATTTACTTTCTGCTTTTAAAAAGATTTCAACCCTTTCGTTATTAACAACAACGAGTTTTTCAACATCATTGTTTTGTATCATTTCTTGTTCAAACCTTAATCTGTCTATTTCAACAGAGCTGCTCATTGAACTTACAAATTGCAATATTATAAAACCAACGGCAATTGCAACAAAAATCCATATTGTGCTTTTGTTATTACGTTTTGGCTCTCCGCCTTGAGAGTTTAGATTATTATCTTCTGACATTTTTCTTAAAAATTATTTTATACTTGAGTATTCTATATCGTGTTTTACTATTTTTGAATCGGCCCACAAATCTTCTAAATTATAAAATTCTCGCCATTCGGTCAAAAAAATATGAACAACAATATCTGTAAAATCTATTAAAATCCACTGCAAATTCTCTGTTCCTTCAACATGAACGGGTTTTTCACCGCTTAATTTATGAGCAAATTCCAAAACTGAATCTGAAATTGCTTGAACTTGACGGTTTGAACTTGCATCGCAAATAACAAAGTAATCGCAAATTGCACTTTCTTTGCCTTCAAAGTCCATACTTATAATGTTTTTCCCTCTTTTTTCTTGTATTCCCTCTATTACAGAGTTAAGTAATTTTTCGTTTTTAATCATTTTTAAATTTAATATATTATTTAGCATGCAAAAGTATATAATTTTTATGTTTAAAAATATTTCTTTTAACAAATTTGTCTTAAAAGTTAATTAAAAGTTTTTTATTTTATAAAAGCAAATTGTTATATTTTAGCTGAAAATTTGATTATTATAAATATACATAAAATAATGAAGCATTTAATTTTTATATCACTAATCCTGATTTCTTTTGGCTCTGCAGCACAAAAAACCAATTCGTATTTAAACGATACTTCAAAATTATCTATGGAAAAATATGAGTTTCTAAAACAAAAAGCCGATTTGGAATTCAAACTTTTGAGTTCGCAACAAGAAACAGCAAAAAATATTACATATAAAAATTTGGTTATAGCACTTTCGGTATTTATAATTTTAGTTTCGGTATTTATAATTGTTTTACTTTCATATAAATCAAAAAAAATATCTGAAATTATTGAAATTCAAAATCGTGAAATTTTAATTCGAGATAAAAAAAACGAACAGCTTTCAACTGTCCTTAACACGGTAAAATCACCAATTTTAATCTCTTCGGTTTCGGGTTCAATAAAATGGGTTAATAAGGCTTTTACCGAATTTTATAAAATGGATATATCTTTTTTAAATGAAAATAATATTGTTAATTTCTTCGATAATATTGCATCGGAAAAAGAAAAACAATTTATTCTTGAAGCATTTGAAAACAAACAAAATATTTCTTATAAAATTGAAAATTCCGATAAAACTGCAAATCAAATTACTCGTGAAATTACGATAATTCTCGACTCGCAAAATGAAATTTCCGGATTTGCAGTTACAGATAATTTGGAAAAATTATAATTTAGTTACTTATGAGAAAAATATATTGGTGCTTAATATTTTTTGTTTCAATTTTTGCATCTTGTAAAACCGACGAAAAAGAAAAAAAATACATAGCTTCTTATCAATATCAAGATTACTTAAATTGTTTTCACGAAGAATTAACAGAATACGACAATTCGCCGGTTTCGCTCGAATTATCGGGCGTTACATATTATCACGACAGCCTTTTTATTGTTAGCGAACAAAGAATTCCGGGAACTTCTTCTTTTTATGGAAGTCCGTTTAAAATTCCTTTCAAAAAAAATTCGTTTAATCCTGAAACAGATAATAATGTTTTAAATGCTAAAAGCTTTGAAGGAATTGCACTTTCTCCACATCAGAAATATTTATTTGCAATAACTTCTTTTGCCGATGCCGACAATCGTTTTGCGGAAAACGATACTTACAACATGCTTTTTTACAAACGATTAGTTCCTCCCGGAGAATTTAAACTTGCTTATAAAAGCCAACGCAACGAAATAAACAGCTCGTTGGAACTTAATTCAAAAATAAGAAAAGCATTAAGAACAAAGCTTTTCAAGAAAGGTCCGCCATATTTCAAAATTGGAGGAATTGCCGCAATAAAAAACAACGTTTTGCTTATTGCAATTTCCGAAATTGGTGAAAATATTAACAACAACGAAAAAGTAAACGTAATTGTGGGTGCAAAATATGAAATTAATAACGACTATTTTGTTTTTACCGAAGAACTTAAAGAATATTATAGATTTTCGCCCGAAGTAAATTATAATTTAAAAGGCTCGCAAGGGCTAACAGGTATTGAATACGACTCGTTTAACGACAGAATTTATATTGTAACTTCATTCAAAAAAGGAGAAAAAGATGTTGATGTTGGCGGATATTTATGGATTTTACCATATAGAGATTTTATTCTTAAAAAAGAACCAAAACTTGTGAAAGACGAAGACGGAATTCCTATTGAATTTGCTCACAAACCCGGCGGAATTACAATTTTAGACAAAGATCAAATTTTTATTGTTTTTGATGACGACAGAATTTCCGGAAGTGATAATATTGTTGACGGAAGAAATCAATTTAAAAGAAAACTAAGTCAGGCTTACTATACAATAATGCTGATTTCGGAAGAATAATTTAATTTCTTAAAATGAACATTTTAATTGCCGTTGATAAATTTAAAGATACACTTTCTGCCGATGAAGTTTCAAAAGCAATTGAAGAAGGAATTCGAAAAATTGATTCTAAAATTAATATCGAAACAATTTCGGTTTCCGACGGTGGCGAAAATTTTGCCGAAACTCTTGCAAAATTAAGCAATGCAACAGAATTTTCAATTGAAGTTAATAATCCGATAAACAAAAAAATTAACGCAAATTATTATATTGATAAAAATGAAAACACAGCATTTATAAATCTTTCGTCGGCATCGGGTTTGCAACTTTTAGAAATAAAAGAAAGAAACCCAATGAAAACAAGCACTTTTGGAACCGGCGAAATAATTAAAAATGCAATTTCTTGCGGAGCCAAAACAATTATTATCGGAGCCGGCGGAAGTGCTACAAACGATTGCGGAGTTGGCGCAGCTTCGGCTTTGGGTTTTGTTTTTAAAGATAAAAAAAATAATGTTTTATTGCCCGAAGGAAAAAGTCTTAGAAAAATAAAATCTATTGACACAAAAAATGTTTTGAAAGATATTTTTGATACAGAATTTATAATTGCAACCGATGTTATAAATCATTTACATGGAAAAAAAGGAGCTGCATTTTCTTTTGCAAAACAAAAAGGTGCTTCGTTTTTTGAGATTTTAATTCTTAACAAAGGTTTGAAAAATATAGCAAATATTATTGAAAATCAATTTAAAAAAAACATCAGAAACATAAAAGGTTCAGGAGCTGCAGGAGGTTTTGGCGGCGGAGTTTCGGCTTTTTTAAATGCCGAAATTGTTTCGGGAACAAAATTGATTTTTGAAAAAATAAATTTGGAAGAAAAAATAAAGAATGCCGACTTAATTATTACCGGCGAAGGAAAATTTGACAAACAAACATTTAACGGAAAAATTGTTTCGGCAATAACAAATTTGGCAAATAAACACTCAAAAAAAACTGTTGTAATTTGCGGATTTTCTGATATTTCTGAAAAAAAAGCAAAAAAATTAGGTGTTTATAAAATAATTTCGCTTTACACAAAAAAAGTGAATTTAGAGAAAGCCAAAATCGAATCATACAAATTTTTAGTTAATGTTGCAAGTACATTTATCAGCAATTTTGAATATAAAAATTAATATATTTGTAGTCGGAAAAAAAACATAATCAATTGATATATAAAAATTTATTTATGCTTACAGAAAAAGACATAAAACAAATTGAAAAATTGGGAATTAAACCCGAAACTATTGAAAAACAAATAGATAATTTCAAAAAAGGTTTTCCTTTTGCAAACATTATTTCGCCTGCAAATTATGAAAAAGGCATTTTAAAACTTTCGGAAAATGAAGTGAAAAAACTTGCAAAAGATTACGACGAAAAAAGAGCAAAATATAAAACGGTAAAATTTGTTCCGGCTTCGGGCGCGGCAAGCAGAATGTTTAAAGATTTATTTGAATTTTTGTCGGAAGATAAAAATGAAACAGAAAATAAATCGCTGAAACATTTTTTTGAAAACATTGAAAACTTCGCCTTTTACGAAGATTTAAAAATATCGGCTCAAAAAAATAATATCAATTTAAAAACAAATTTAAAAGAAATCATAAATAATTTACTTTCCGAAAACGGGTTGAATTACGGAAATTTACCCAAAGGATTATTAAAGTTTCATAAATACGAAAACTCAACAAAAACGCCTGCCGAAGAGCATATTTACGAAGCAAAAGAATACACTCTTTCCGAAAATAATATTGAAATTCATTTCACGGTTTCGCCAGAACATTTGCCGAATTTTGAGAAATTATTCGCCGATTTGAAAAATCAATTTAAAGAAAAATTTAATATCGTTTTAAAAATAAATATTACCGAACAAAAAAAGTCAACCGACACAATTGCTGTCGACAGCGAAAATAATCCTTTCAGAGAAAAAGACGGCTCTTTGCTTTTTCGACCCGGAGGACACGGCGCATTAATTGAAAATTTGAATGAAATTGATGCCGATATTATTTTTGTGAAAAACATTGATAACGTTGTTCCGGAAAGAAATAATTCTGATACAATTTTGTATAAAAAAGCTCTCGGTGGTTTAACAATAAAATTTCTTGAAGAAATTAAATATCACCGCGAAACATTAAAAAACGATTTTTCGCCCAAAGCACTTGAAAAAGCTGAAGAATTTTTAGAAAGAAATTTTAATCTGAAAAGAAAATATTCCGAAACATGTTTTTCCGAAAGAAAAGGATTTGTTGTGAATAATCTTGACAGACCTTTGCGAATTTGCGGAATGGTTAAAAATGAAGGCGAACCCGGCGGCGGACCGTTTTTTGTTTTGGATAAATACAACGAAATTTCACTTCAAATTGTTGAAAGTTCGCAAATTGATTTAAAAGATGAAGAAAAAAATTCAATATTTAAAAATTCAACACATTTTAATCCTGTCGATTTAGTTTTGTATGTAAAAGATTTTCAAGGAAATAAATTCGATTTAAAAAATTATATTGATAACGAAACAGGATTTATTTCTATAAAATCGAAAGACGGAAAAGAACTTAAAGCCATGGAATTACCGGGTTTATGGAACGGCGCAATGGCCTATTGGAACACAATTTTTGTTGAAGTTCCTGCAAGCACATTCAATCCGGTGAAAACAGTTAACGATTTATTAAGAAAAATGCACAATTAATATTTATGCTAAAAACAATATCAGATTTATACAAAACAGCAGAATCAAACAAGCAAAAAAAGATTCTTGCAGTTGCTGTTGCAAACGACAAACACGCACTTGGAGCTGTTGCAGACGCTACAAAATTAGGATTTGTAACACCGATTTTGGCCGGCGACAAATCTAAGATTATCGAAATTGCAAAATTAGTAGAATTCGATTTAACGGGAATTGAAATTATCGACGAAAAAGACAAAGATATTTGTGTGAAACATTGCGTAACACTTGTAAATCAAGGCAAAGCAGATATTTTAATGAAAGGAAATGTGCCAACTGCAAATCTGCTGAAAGGTGTTTTGAACGAAGAATGGGGTTTGAAAAAAGGAAGTTTGCTTTCGCATTTGGCAGTTTTTGAGCTTCCAAATTATCATAAACTTATAGGAATTACTGATGCTGCAATGAATATTGAACCAATTTTGAAAGAAAAAATAGGAATAATTAATAATGCCGTTGAATATTTTACAGCAATGGGAATTTCAAATCCAAAAGTTGCAATACTTGCTGCCGTTGAAACAGTTAACGAAAAAATGCAAGCAACAATTGATGCGGCAATACTTTCTAAAATGAACGACAGAAGTCAAATAAAATCGTGCTTAATAGACGGACCGTTGGCTTTTGATAATGCAATGAGCAAAGAAAGTTCAAAACACAAAGGAATTGAATCGGAAGTTGCCGGAGATGCCGATATACTTATTGTTCCCGACATTGAAGCAGGAAATATTTTATACAAAGCACTTTCATTTTCGAAATCAAAAGCAGCGGCCGTAATTTTAGGAGCAAAAGCACCAATTGTGCTCACATCGCGTTCGGATTCGGAAGAAACAAAACTTAACAGCATTGTATTGGCTTGCGTTTCTAATAAAATATAAATTTAAAAAAAATGAGCATATTTGAACACATGAAAAAAAATAACAGCAGAGAATTGTTATTTTTTGAAGAAGAAAGTCTTAAATTAAAAGCCATTGTAGCAATAGACAGCATTGTTTTGGGACCTGCAAACGCAAGCACAAAACTTTTTAATTATGAAACAGAAGACCAAGCTGTTGCCGACGCATTGGACATTGCATATTTTAACTCTATGCGAGCTTCGCTTTTGAGAAGAAGTGTTGGCGGCGGAAGTGTTGTTTTATGGGGCGACCCCGATAAAGTAAAATCGGAAATGTTTTTTAGAGCATTGGGAGTTTTCTTAAACCGCTGGGAAGGAAAACTTTATATATCGAAAAGCAAAGGAGTTTCTTACGCCGATTTAACAAATGTGCGAAAAGAATCAAAATTTATTTTGGGACTCGACGAAAGCCATAACGGACTCGGACAAATTTATGTTGCTCGTGCAAAAGGTGCTGTTTGGGGATTAAAAGCAATTGCCAAACATAAATTCGGAAACGACAGTTTAAAAGGCTTAAGAATTTTGGTTCAGGGAATTGGCGATTTAGGTTCACAACTGATTAAAGAGCTTATGAAAGAACAAGTTGAGATAATAATTTCCGATAAAATTTACGACAGAATAAAAGAAGTTCAAGACGAAATTAACGATATAGAAATTGTTCATCCCGACGATGTTTATAAAACAAATTGCGATATTTTCTTTTCGTGCGCAACCGAAAAATTAATTACAACCGAAAACGTTAAAAGTTTGAATTGTAAAGTTTTAACAGGCGGAACAAATCAAATTTTGAAAGAAAATAAATGTTTTGAAACCCTAAAAGCAAAAGATATTTTGTATGTTCCCGGATATTTGATAAACGGCGGAGATATAATTCAAATATCCAATGAACTTGAAGGTTACGGAATAGAAAAAGTAGAATCGGAATTGAAAGAAGTTTACACAAATACATTGAGCATTCTTGAAACAGCAAAAGAAACCGGAAAAGAACTTAGCAAATTGGCTACCGAAAAAGCCGAAGAATATGTAAGAAACGTTTCAGCAATAAAAATGTTGAAATAAATTGGAAATAAAAAACGGGAATTTGAATTCAGTGACGAATGCAGATTTCCGTTTTTGATTTTTTTAAACCAATTAAATCACTTTTTTCAAATTTCAAAATGCAAATATCAGAAATCTTGAATGTTGGTAAGTTATAGGTATTGATTATTATTTTTGGTAAAGCCAAACAAATTTAACGGTTCGTCTTTATGTTTTATTTTTTGCAAATAATTCTCCCAAACATCTTTTGAAATTGCATTGTCTATATTTGTAATTTGTTCGCAATCTGTATTTTCTGCTATTTTAAACAAATCAATTCGCATTAAGAGGTCTTTTGTGATTTTACGTTTGCTGTCTTCAAAAGAAATTGATTGAATAAAATCTTGGGTTTCATGCTTATTCAATAAAAATTGAGTTATCAATGCAAATTCTTTATTATCAAATCCAATGAAATAGCAAGTATCGTCAAGCATTATCGTTTTTTCGTTTTGTGGCACAACTAAACTAAAAGTTGTAGTTTTATACATTCCCGAAATAGCAACTTTATATGGTTTGAAAGAGTAATCGCCTATTCCGAAAATTGAAAATTGAGGTTTTCCTGTATAAATACTTGATTTTCTGCTTTTAAAAAAAGCAATATTGTTAGTCAAATACAAATAAGTTTTTGGGAAATTATATCCTATATATTTTGTTTCCTGTCCGACTTTTCGTTGGGTAATTATCGTATATTTTCTTGTTTTATTAATAATTGGTGTTTTTAAATCAGAGCTTTTTAGTAAACCATAAACTAAATCTTCTTCCAAATCAAATTCCACATTGTTGTTGTTTAAAAAGTGTCCGTTTCGTCGTTCAAATTCCATTACTTTTGAAGCATCGTGTTTTATTCCTTGCCGCCAAACATAAGGACTTTTGCCGTCTATGTAACTTGTTTTCCGGTAAGTTTCTAAATTTGAAACAAACTTTTGT
>DZBS01000073.1:0-5817 GCA_022729995.1 Draconibacterium orientale
AAATCTTCAATAACATAACAAAAATTAGGCTTTTCGTTTCCTTTTTTCCAAAGATGAATCGAAGAGCCTTTGCATTTTTTTATATATTCGCAAGAATTACAAACTGTTTTGTCAAGCCATTTTCTTTCTCTTAAATCTTCAAATTTATTTTCCCAAATATTCGAAAAATTATCTTTTAAAATGTTTCCCTGATAAAAACTTTCGTGATTATTGGAGCAACCCGTTATATTTCCGTCGGAAAGTATTGATGCAATATTTATTCCCGCACGACAAAAGAAATATCCGTCGCGAACCTTTGAATCTGTATCAAAAGGAAGCCAGCCTTCGCAACTCAAATTTACTGTTAATCCTCTTTTTTCAAGTTTCGATTTATTGTTTTTTATCCAATTAATCATTATTTGTGTTTGCTCAAAAGTAAGTTGCAAATCCTTGTTTTCAAAAGCTCGTCCCGAAGGAAAAATTCTAAATAATCGCCAAGAATTAATTTTTTTGGAAATAAGTATTTCGGCAATTTCATCTAATTCATATAAATTATCCGGAAAAACGCAAGTAACGGCATCTTTATAAGTTAGTTTTGAATTTCCTACGGCATCAAGCGCAGTTTGAAGTTTTTCAAAAGCTATTTGTGAATTTCTAAGTTTGTTGTGAGAATTTTTTGTTCCGTCGATACTTAATGTAAGGCTGTAAATTCCGTTTTCTTCCAAGGTTTTCATTCTATCGGAATTTAATAACATTCCGTTTGTAACCATTGCCCAACGTCGGTTTCGGCTTTTTATACGTGAAGTAATTTCATCAAGATTTTTATACATGAGAGGTTCGCCTCCTGTAATTATAAAAGCAAGTTCTTTGGAATAATTATCGGCAAAGTAATCAATAATTTTTATCCACGATTCAGTTGAAAGTTCGGCCGAAGAGTTTTCGGCTTTACAATCCGAACCGCAATGAAGGCAATTGAGATTACATTTTCTTGAAAGTTCAAGAAACAAATACAAAAGATTGTGGTCTTTTATTTCTTCTTTTTTATAAATCTTGAAAAAGTGCGATTTTAATTTATCTTTCAGCTTCAAATCTTTAATTTTTTTCTACTTTTCCATTGTTACTTCAATATTGAAATTGTCGGTAATTTCAACTTCTTTTTTAAGATAAGTTCCGCCGTTTAATTCGCCGTCAATATCTTCAATAATTACTTTATAAGAAGATGTTATGTTTAATTCGGGATAAGAAACTGTTCCGTCTGTTTCAGAAAAAGCGGTGTCTATTGAATAACCGTTGTTTTGCAATACAACTTGAAGACCTTCAATGGGTTCGTTATTTTGATTTAGGGCTTTAACAAAAAGTGTATTTTCCATATTAACAGGTGCACCGTAGCAAGCTGCCAATACCATGGAAAACGAGCCTGCAAACAGAAAAGATATTTGTTTTTTAAATTTGTTTATCATTTTTTGTGAATTTTTGGTTTATGCTAAATTACGAAAATTCTTTATATGAATTGATTGTTTCGTCAAATTTTTGTGGTTTTAGATTTATAATGAAATATGTATAATATTTATTTATAAATTAAATAATAGTCTATTAATCAGTAAATTTTAAAGTATAAAAACAAACCTTGCTTTTAATGATTGGTTTTCGCCAAAATTTATTATGATTAAAAGAAAAAATGTTAATTTTTGTTCTTTTATATTAAATCACAAAATAAGAATTTATGAAGAAAAATATTTTTACATTATTTATGGTTGCAATATTATCAACAAGTTCATTCGGACAAGGAATTTCATTTAGCCTTGATTTCGGTTATGCCAAACCGGGCGGAACTGCTTTTGAAGACGCAAACGGTGAAAGTATGGTTGGTTTTGGTTTATACTATGGTTTTGATGCAATGTATATGATAAACAAAAAACTTGGTGCAGGTCTTGCATATAACGGTTCTGCTTTACTTGGTGTTTCTACCGGTTTAGCAGATGCAGGTTTATATGGTTTAGGAGTATACGGAGCAAAAGCTTTTTTTACACCTGTTGAAAGTAAAATTAAACCTTATGCTTCTTTAACAATTGGTGCAAGTAAATTAGCTTCGCCCGAAATAACTTATACAGATGGACTTGGAAACGAAACTGTGGTTCCGGGTGAGTCAGCAATGGGTTTCGGTATAATGCCGGAAATCGGAGTTTGCTTAGGCGGTTTTGTAATTCAAGCTTCATATATTGTTCCAATGGGATATACATTTGACGGAGCTACAGAATCTGTTTCTGCAGGCGGATTACAAATTGGTATCGGTTACAGACAATTTATTTTCTTTAAATAATATTTTGAAAACTTAATTAATAAAAAGACTTTTCGGATTTTTTCGGAAAGTCTTTTTATATTTAGAATTTTAATTTCACTATTGTTTTTTTGATAGCTTTGCAAAAATTTTTTTCAATAAATTTTTTAAAATGAATTCTATTTTTAAACCGAAGTTTTTTACATTGTTAAAAGCCGGAATAAGCAAAAAACAAGTTTCTAAAGATATTATGTCGGGCGTTGTTGTCGGTATTGTTGCATTACCTTTAGCTATTGCATTTGCCGTGGCATCGGGTGTTTCACCCGAAAAAGGTTTGATAACGGCTGTTGTTGCAGGTTTTTTAATTTCCTTTTTGGGCGGAAGTCGCGTTCAAATTGGCGGTCCGACAGGTGCTTTTATTGTTATTGTATTTGCAATTGTTGGTCAATACGGAATCGACGGGTTGATAATTTCTACAATAATGGCAGGTTTTATTTTAATAATTTTCGGGTTACTTCGGTTGGGAGTTCTTTTAAAATATTTTCCTCAGCCATTAATTGTCGGATTTACGAGCGGAATTGCATTAGTAATTTTTTCGGGTGTTAACGAAACTGTTTTGAAAGATTTTGATAAAAGTGATATTTCGAAATTTGTCGGAAGAAATCATATTTTTGATTCATTTGAAAAAGCATTAGAATTTTCAAAGGCTGAATTAAATTTATTATTGAATAAAAAATCGGTTTAAATATTAAAAAATTCAAATAAAAAAGCCATTGGTTTTAATTCCAAAATGCTTATGAAATGTGATTCGTAGCCGCCTTTTTCGGAAAGTTTGCTGCCAAAATCTTTTTTTGGCGAATTGTCAACTTGCTTGTTGTCGGCAAATCCGCATAAATATGCTTTTGTTCCGGGCAAAATATTTTCGGCTTTTGAATTTTCGGTATCAATAATTATTTGAACGTAAAAATCCGGTTTGCGTTTTTGTGCATAATCTTCTCTCACCAAAAGATTTAATTTTGGATTGAAAGGAAATACCGATGTTTTAACTTCAATTCCGGAGAAATCCGTTTTTCCTTTATTTTTCCCGACATTGTGTTTTCTAAAATCGCCAAAAAAATATTCGGCAAAAACAAATTCACCCAAATTTCCGGTTAAAGTATCAATTTTAGAAGCTTTTGTTCTTTTAATATCGGTTTGCGGAATAAGTTTTTCTGCTTCCAAAATCATTTCTTCGGATATTATTACCGAAGGATATTTCGATTTATCGAAGCTCATTTTTACAGACTTTTAAACATTCGTGCTTGCGAAAAACCCGGAGCTTGAATGTTCAAATCCAAAAAATATCCGAAAGGAGTTTGAGCCGTAATAAATTCGGCGTTTTGCAATCTTTTTTCGGCAAGGTCAAAAACTTGTTTTGTAAATTCCGGACTTGCTTTGCTTTCCGATAAATGTGCAAATGAATGCAGAACCACATTTTTTGTATTATTTTTTCCGGCTCCCCATTTTATGTTTTTAACAAGATTTTTTTCTATTTTTTCTGCACCTTTTTCTTCGTCTTCGGCTTCTGAATGAATGAAGGCAACAATAGCATTTTCAAATGTTTGCTCTGTTGTGTGGTCTTCAAAATTTTCCAGAGTTTTTATTGTTGGAACGTAATTAAATTTGGTAACATAAATCATTAAAAGCTTCATATCTATTGTGTTGTTATTTGAAATGAATTAAGGAAATTATTTATTTCTTCTGTTTTTTCTTTCGATTTTGAAATTACAAAATATTGATATTGAATACGATTTGCCAAAAATGTTCTGTAATGAACGAATAAAGGTTTATCATTCATAGAAACTGTCATGTCTATTCCTGCGTGATTACCTGTTTTTATTTCGGTTTTTTCAAGATTTGTTCCTTTTATTCCCGAAACAAAAGATTCTGCCGTGGAATTTACAAATATTGTATTATCTTCGGTAACCGCATCGGTTTTATGAATTGAAAATTTTAAAAAATATACATTGTCGTTGAAATCGGCTTTTACTTTTGTAGTCGGCAAATTTGCTTCAATATTTGAAACAATTTTATATTCTGAAGGAAATGTAATTTGGCATTTTCCTTGGTCCGATTTGTAAACAAAATTATTTTCTTGTGCCGAAATTGTTTTGGAAACAAAAAAAATAATGATTATTACGAAAAATAGTTTATTTGCTTTCATATCTTTTAAATTTTTATTCGGTTATATTCCCTTCAATAAAATTTCTTAATAAATCCATTGCTCTTGAGCTTGCAAGCCTTACGTTTACATTTCTTCTGTTTCCGAAATTATATTTTTTTGAAATACATTTATATTTGTCGGAAACAGCAATCCAAATTGTGCCTACGGGTTTTTCGTCTGTTCCGCCGTCGGGACCGGCAATTCCGGAAACTGCAATTGCATAATCCGAATTAATTACTTTCAGCAAACCCAATGCCATTTCTTCAACAGTTTCTTTACTCACGGCTCCTTGTTTCATAAGTGTAAACGGTGAAACTCCTAATATTTTTTGTTTCACTTCGTTTGAATATGCAACAATGCTTCCTTTAAAATATTTTGAACTTCCGGCAACAGAAGTTATTAGTCTTGAAATATTTCCGCCGGTGCAACTTTCGGCTGTTGCCAATGTTTTTTTATTTTTTAAAAGAATTTCTCCAATCACGTCTTGTAAATAAACGTCGCCTTCGCCAAAAATATTTTTGCCGATAATTTTATATAATTCCAAAATTTCTTTATCAAGTTTTTCCGTTGCAGTTTCAACATTGTCGCACGTTATAGAAAGTCTTAATCTTATTCTTTCGGGTGAAGGTAAATATGCTAAAGATATTTTTGAATCGAGATTTTTTTCCCAATCGGAAAGTTTTTCGGCGAGTTCCGATTCGGGAATTCCTATTGTTTGAATAGTTTTGTGAATAATATGTGGAGTTTTGAAATATTCCTTTATTAAATTCAAAACTTTATTTTCAAACATTTCTTTCATTTCAAAAGGAACGGCAGGCATCGAAACAACAACTTTTTTATCTTTTTCAAACCACATTCCGGCTGCGGTTCCGTTATCGTTTCTAATAACTTTACATTTATCCGGAACTTCGGCTTGTTTAATATTCCTGTCGTTTAGCGAACTGTTTTTCGATTTCACAAAACGTTTTATATCTTCCAAAACATCTGCGTTTTCTATCAATTTTGAATTAAAATATTCCGCTAATGCTTCTTTTGTTTTATCATCGTCGGTTGGTCCTAAACCGCCCGAGAGAATTACTAAATCTGCTTTTTGAAGTGAATTGTCAACTGCATTTTTTATTACTTCTTTATCGTCGGAAACGGTAATTATTTGTCTGACTGTTACTCCGATAATGTTTAAATTTTCGGCAATAAAAACTGAGTTTGTATCGGTTATTTGTCCGATTAATATTTCATCGCCTATTGTAATTATATCTGCTTTCATTTTTTTTCGGAAAAAGTATTTAGTATTTAGTATTTAGTATTTAGTATTTTAGATTTTGGTATTATTTATTTTGAAATTACACAGAGTAACACA
>DZBS01000073.1:5917-15779 GCA_022729995.1 Draconibacterium orientale
CGAATGCACGAATGAATTTTATTTTCAAATTTTCACATCAATAAATAAACACTGCCGGGTCTTGAAGACGCCGGCAGGTTTTTCATTTTCAAATTATCTCAAATCTCATATCTCACATCTCAAATCTATTTATTTTTTCTTCTTTTAACTTCTGTTTTAATTAAAGAAAGTTCGCGAGATGTTTGACCTTTTACAGATGTGTTTTCTTCTGCTCTTCTAAAAAGATAAGGCAAAACATGTTTTACCGGACCGAAAGGAACATATTTTGCAATGTTAAAACCGGCTTGTCCGAGATTGAAACTAATATGATCGCTCATTCCGAATAATTGCGAAAACCAAATTCTGTTATCGTTTTTTGCAATTCCGGCATCGGTCATTAATTTTACTAAATGATTGTTGCTTATTTCGTTATGCGAACCGTTGAAAATTGATATTTTTTCTAAATGCTCAAACGAAAATGTAAGTGCATCGTTATAAGCTTTGTCGGTTGCTTCTTTGTCGGGTTGAATAGGAGAAGGGTAATTTTTAATTTTTGCACGTTCTCTTTCTTTTTCCATATATGCGCCTCTAACGAATTTTGCTCCAAGGAAATAATTTCCGTCAACAGCTTTTTGGTATGAAGTTTTTAAAAAGTCCAATCTGTCGGTTCTATACATTTGCCATGTGTTGAAAACAACAGCTTTTTCTTTGTTGTATTTTATCATCATTTCTTCCACGGTTTCGTCTATGAAATTTTGAAAAAATGTGTCTTCGGCATCAATTAAAATTGGCAAACCGCCTTCAAAAGCTGCTTTGCAAAGTGTGTTTACTCTGTCTTTAAAATTTTGAGCTTCTTTTTTTTCTTCTTCCGTTAAAATTGCACCTGCGCTGCATTTTTCAAGAACATTTGCCGTTGTAAAAGCTGTAGGTTTAAAAACCGCAAAAGGAATATTTGCATCTTTTTTAGCATTTTCAATAGATTTTAAAGTTTCTTCCAAAGCTTTGTTAATGTCTTCTATAGATTCTTTTCCTTCAACCGAATAGTCGAGAATTGCTTTTACATTAAATTTTTCTAAAGTTCGCACGGCATCGTTACATTTTTCGATAGTTTCGCCGCCGACAAATTGTTTGTATATTGTAGGTTTTATAGCCCAACTTATCGGAATATGTAATGATATTGCCGTTTTTGCCAAAAACTCGGAAGTTTTTTGAAACGAGCGTTTCGACATTATTTTAAATAATAAGTTTGCTCTTTTTAAATCAAAATCAGTTTTGCTTTTAAAAGCAATCTCGGTATTGTTAAAGTCAATCATAATATATGTTTTTATTGTTAAAGGTTTGAAAATCAATTATAAAAACCGGATAAATGTTTTTTCCTAAATTTTATGCAAAAATAAAATATTTCGGATATATTTATTTGTTTTTGACGATATGTTTGAATTTAATTTTTTGAATTAAGGATTTAAAAACACATACTTTTTTTTTAAAAGACTTTTAGCTATTATCAGTTATGTGTTAGAAAATTAAAATATTTCTTTTAAAAATTTACTATATACTTATGTATTTCATAAATGACTAATCAATTATTTTTTTTGCTAAACAATTATTTTATTTAATTTAGAAATTATTTTAAAGAAGATTTTTGTTGATGCAAACTAATGAAAGTAAGATAAATATAATTGAAGATTTTGAAAAAGAAATAAAAAATCTTTTTGAAAAGTATTCAAAAAGCAAAATTTTTATTATTTCTGATGAAAATATTGTAAAAAATTGTTTTCATTTTTCTCATGAAATTGTCAATTTAAAAGAAAATACTTTCATTTTAAATGCAGGAGAATCAAATAAAAATTTAGATAATTTAAGTTCTATTTGGGAATTTCTTATTAAAAGAAAAGCCGACAAAAAATCAGTAATTTTAAATTTTGGAGGCGGTGTTGTTTGCGATATCGGCGGATTTGCAGCATCAACATTCAAAAGAGGAATTAAATTTATTAATATACCCACAACTTTACTTTCACAAACCGATGCAGCAATTGGCGGTAAAACCGGAATCAATTTCAATTCATATAAAAATGAAATTGGAATTATAAATTTTCCGGAACAAGTGTTAATTTTCCCCGAATTTATTCAAACACTCGATAATGAAGAGCTTTTTTCGGGATATGCAGAAATGATAAAACACGGATTTATTTCTGGAAAAGAATTTTTAGATGAAGTTTTTGCTTTTATTGAAACAGAAAATTTACAGGCAAATATCGGAAAATTTAGAAATCTTATAGAACGTTCGGTCAATATTAAGTTACATTTTATCAAAAATGATATTTTTGATTCCGGAGAAAGAAAATTGCTTAATTTTGGGCACACTTTCGGTCATGCAATAGAAAGTTTGTTTAACGAAACAAACAGAAAAATAACACACGGTAAGGCTGTTGCACACGGAATGATATTTGAACTTTTTTTATCAAATCAAAAACTTAATTATAGTTTGAAAGATTTTTTAGATTATTCGCAGAAAATTATAAGAATTTACGGATTTTTAAGCTTTAAAAAGGAAGACATAAAAAATATTATAGATTTGATGTTTCACGACAAAAAAAATTCGGATGATAAAATACTGACTATTTTGCTCAAAGAAACAGGTATTGCAACATTCGACAATGAAATTTCAAAAAAGGATATAGAAGAATCATTTAATTTTTATATGCAATTATCAAAATGAGAATTGCATAATAAATATTCCGGTATCTTATTTGCAATAAAACACTTTAATAATGAAACATGAATTTCATTTCAAAAACATTATAATATTAATTATTTGTTTTCGTTAATAATTATATATTTACAAAGAAAAAAACAGTAAAGTTGAGAAAAGCGTTAGTAACCATAACAGTAGTGATAATATTTTGTGCAAAGTTTTCTCAAGCACAAATTGCCCATTATTCACAATTCTATTCAACTCCGATGACAATTGCTCCGTCTTTTGCCGGATTTACACCTGCAACAAGAATGTCCTTAAATTACAGAGATCAATGGCCTGCAATTCCGGGAACATTCACAACATTTTCTTTAGGCCTTGATCATAATTTTGCAAGAGCAAAAAGCGGTTTAGGTCTTTTAGTTTTTAGAGACCAGGCAGGAGAAGGAAATCTCGGATTAACAGAGGCCGGACTTCAATATTCATATAATTTGAAAATTGGACAAAAAAGAGGGAAAAAAAATAATGAGTGGTTTTTGAGACCGGGAATTTATTTTAAATATTCACAAAGATCTATTGATTTTGAGAAGCTTACATTTGGCGATATGATTTTACCCGACGGCTCAACCAGACCTACTATTGAAATTGCGCCCACAGCTTCTAAAGGATATATAGATTTTCAAGCTTCACTTATGGGTTATGCAGGACGATACTGGGGCGGTTTTGCTGTCGACCATCTTTTAAGACCCGATCAATCATTGACAGGTTATGTAAGCAAACTTCCTATAAAAGTTGCTTTGTTTGGCGGTTATAAATTATATATTAAAAATAAACAAATTAGAAGAGTTAATTACAATAAAACACCCGAAAACGTTACATTTACATTTCATTATAGAACCCAAGACAATTACGACCAATTAGATTTTGGTGCTTATTGGGAAAAAGACCCATTTACTTTAGGTGCGTGGTTTAGAGGAATTCCGGTTTTCGATAAAAATTCTGATTCTTTTAGTAAAATTGATGCAATTATTGTATTAATGGGATATAAAATCGGACCAAATCTTAAAATAGGATACAGCTACGATATGACAATTTCAAATCTTTTGAGTCATACAGGAGGTGCTCACGAAATTTCCATAATTTATGAATTCAATAAAAATATTGACAAATTAGGTCAAAAGCATACAATTATTCCGTGTCCGAGTTTTTAAAAAATAATAATTTTATTTATTCTGAATTTTTCTCTCTCATTTTTAATCTGATATTATAAAGCTTTGAGCCGAATAATTGTCCGAGAAAAAAAGCACCTACAATGAACGGGTATGTGTAAAACTTAAATCCCAATTTAAAAAGAAATCTAAATAATATAACAAGCGGAATTGGTATATGAATAGCCATAAACCATTTGAAACTCATTTTTTTGTTTTGTGCTCTCCAATATCCGAAAGGTATATTTATAAGGAAAACTGATATTGTTGCTAATATTAAATTCATAGTGGGCAAAAATAAAAAAAAGCAACAAAATATGTTGCTTTTTTTAGTATTTTTTGATTAATTAATCATTATTTCTTTTTGACTACTGTTTTCAGATTCATCTTTTTTTAATATCGTTACAGATAAAATACGGTTTTCTTGTTTTGCCGAAATTTTTTCTTGGTCGGCATTTTCCGGTAATGTAAAAGCTCTTACAAACGAAAAATAATTAAATTCATTTTTTGTGAATTTTTCATCTGATTATTTTTTAATTGTTTTTAAAGGTCAGATAGGAACATCCCAAATAATCATTCGGTTGTGTGTCGAGAGATATACATGGATGTTTCATTTGAAAAAAAGTCTTCTAACCAATCAGGCAAAAAAGGTCTTTCATAGTTTCTTCTAATTATTGTCATTTTATTTTCCTCCTTTAATTTGTTTATAAGATTAATTATTTTCTTAATTTTCAAATTCCATACCGGTCTAATAATCAGACAATAAGGCAGTTTTCGAAAGACAAATTATCTCAACAAAAATGATTGTTACGACAATTTGGCATTTCCGTTTTTAAAGTAAAAGTAAATTCCTCGCAAAGCACCCGATAAAATCAAAGGAATAAATGCAATATCTATTTTTTGCGGGAAAAATGGTTTTGGGAAAATTGCCCAAAGTGAAATAATTCCTGCAAACAGAAAGAAAATTTTTGTGAAAGGTTTGAATTTATCTTTATGGTAAAGGAAAATTGCAATTATATAAAAAGGATTTGCCCAAATAACGTTTAAATTATTTACAACAGATTTATGATCGGTTCCAAGCCAAAGAAATAAAACTCCAAGACCGATAAATCCGAGTATGAAAAATATTATGTTGTCAATAAAATAAAAATTCTTTTTAAAATAGAATTCAAAAAATGTTAATATTAATATAATTCCAAAGATTGTCCAAGTAATAAATATCGAATTAAAAAATGAAGATTCAACTATTTTTTCTTCCTGCGTGAGACCGTTTGGAATATATAGAGGCATTTCTCTTCCAACAAGCGGAATTGTGTCTCCTTCATAAATAACAAGCGATGTTTTCATTACTTCACTTAAATAATCGGGAATAAATGTTGATTGCTCGTCGGTTGCAATTTTATCCGACGGAAATCCGAGTGCTAAATAAATTCCGAATTCCGGCCAATCTTTATTTTCAATATACGGATTTATAATGTCTTTAAATGTTCGAGATGTGTCGATTAACGGAGTTCCAAGAATTAAATTAGCTCCTAAATTTGCTTTTATAACATCTTTAACTCGTGTAGCGCAATTATCAAAAAAGAAATCATATCTGTAAAATTTGTTTTCGGGTTTTGCATTATTTTGCAAAAAATCAAAAACAGATTGCTTTTGTTTTGGTGTTAAATTTAATATTTGTTGTTTCACCCATCTGTTTTCATTAACATAAGAAACAAGAAAATATCTCCAAGGAGAAACGCTTAGCATATAATCCAATTTTCCTCTCATAAATTTCAGGTAGAAACCTTTAGTTTCAAAATCGAAAGTTCCGTAATTATACACATTGTCAATTGTTTGTGCAGGGTCGGTAACTCTAATTGCAGAATGTCCGAATGTTGAATATAATTGGTCGCCCGGACCGCATGTAATAATGCTGATTTGTGAATATTGAGACAGTTTTTGTGAAAAAACATTGTTGTAAGTTAAAATTAAACTTATTGCAATAAATGCTATTTTCTTCATATAATTTTATTTATAATTTGGGTATAAAAGTATTATTTTTTTTTAAAGATAATAAAACATAATTCCGGAAATAGACATATAAATTATCATTCCAAAAATATCATTTGATGTTGTAATAAACGGACCTGTTGCAATTGCCGGATCTATATCCATTTTATGTAATGTTAGCGGAACAAATGTTCCAAACATTGATGCAAAAATAATTACCGAAAATAATGCGGTGCTGACTGAAATTGTAAGAGCAAGCGAGTCGGAAAAAATGATATTATACGCAAGCAAAATTCCTGAAGTTATTATTCCGTTTATTGAAGCAACCGACATTTCTTTCAGAATTCTTTTTGTTGTGCTTCCAAAACCAAGAGTTCCGTTTGCCAATCCTTGAACAATTATTGATGATGACTGAACTCCGACATTTCCGCCCATTGCAACAATTAACGGTAAAAAAAATGCAAGTGCGGCATGTTCGGCCAAATTTCCGTGATATAAACCTAAAACTCTTGAACCGATAATTTCTCCTACAAGTCCGACTAACAGCCACGGAATTCTCGATTTTGTAATTCTCCAAATTGAATCGCTGTGTTCAACATCGTCTGAAATACCCGAAATCATTTGATAATCTTTACGTGCTTCTTCATTAATAACATCAACAAGGTCGTCGATAGTAATTCGTCCGAGAAGACGACCAATACTGTCGATAACCGGAAGTGCAACAAGGTCATATTTATCGGCAATATTTGCAACTTCATCTGCCGGCATATCTGCTTTTACGGAAATTATATCTTTTAAATAAATATCTTTTATTTTGATATTTGGTTTGGCAATAATAAGTTTTTTTAATGATAATGCACCTCGCAATATTTTATCGTCATCAACAACATAAATATAGTAAATTTCGTCAACTTCAAGAGCTTGAGATCTAATTTCGGCAATTGCACTTTCAACGTCGGTGTTAATATTCACAACAATAAGTTCTTTTCCCATTAAACCGCCTGCAGTGTCTTCGTCATAAGCCAAAAGGTCAACAATATCGCCTGCTTGTTCTAAATCTTTAATTTTTTTTAGAACTTCTTCTTGTCTGTCTTCCGGCAAATCGGCAATAACGTCGGCAGCATCATCAGAATCCATATAATCAATAAATCTTTCGGCAATTACATCGCTCGGAAGTGATTTAAGGAAACGTATTCTGTCGTTTTCGTCGAGTTCTGCTATAACATCGGCAGCTTTTTCGCCGTCGTCAATAAGAAGAAAAAGAAATTTTGCTTGTTCGATATTGAGATTGTCGTAAATAAGAGCAATATCGGCAGCGTGAAGTTCATTTAAAAGTCGACGTGCTTTTTTTACATTTTGCGATTCGATTATCTCAATCAAATTATCGATAAATTCTTGTGTGAGTTCAAAATGCATATTCGATAATTTTCATTTAATTATTATTTCAATGTATTTTCAATAATTTTTCCGGTTGAAGCGTTTGGCGGCGAAATATTCAAATATTCCGACAAAGTAGGAGCCAAATCAGTAATTGAAATTGTTGCAATATTTTCGGCTGTTTTGATTTTCCAACCGTAGAGAATTAGCGGAACATGTGTGTAATTTCTGTATCCGGTTGTAAGTTCGGGATTACTTTGTGCTAAAATTCCGGCTTGATAAACCAACATTAAATCTCCCGAACGCTTTTGTTGATAGCTATTTTGCACTTTTTTGAGAATTCCTTCGGAGTAATTTCTGCTTTCTAAATCGAAAGATGTTAAAACATTGGAAATTCCTTTAAAATTTACAGCAAATCGTGCAATTCTTTCTTGAATTTCATTCAAATCTAATTTTAAATCTTCAATTTTATTTCTATCCAAATAAATAGTGTTTGCATCAAATTTCTGAATAATGTCGTTGCTTTTGTATATTGAACGTGTGTAACTTCCAATTAAATATTCGGCATTTGCATCTTTAAAATATCCCGAAGGCATGTGAATACTTTCCAAAAATTCGGGAGAATCGGCATCGCCTTTGTCGGAAGTAAGAATAATTATTGAGTTTTCGGTTCCGACGTAATCTTCAATAAAATTTATAAAATGTTGTAAATCTCTGTCGAGTCGTATGTATGCGTCTTCTAATTCTATTGAACGTATTCCGAAGAGTTTTGCAATATTTGCATTAGCGGTGTATGAAATATTCAAATAATCGCAAATATTATCTTTCCCCAAAAAATTATTTAGAATTGCCGAAATAGCAAAATCTTTTGTGTAAGTGTTTCCAAAAGGTGTATAATTTAAAATTTCATTATTTCCCCATTCGGCTTTTAAAGAAAGCAAATTGTAAGGAAAAGTTTTGTATTTATCCATAAATCCTTTTTCAAAAGAAGAATTATCGCCCAAACTTTCTTTGTATTCGTTAAGCGGTAAATAAGTTTCCCAAATTTTGGAAAGATAAACATCTGTAAATTTTTTCTCGTTAAATCGGCTAACCCATTCCGGAATTGTTTCTGTGTAATATGAACTTGAAATCCAATTTCCGGTTTTTTTGTCGGTCCAAAAAGCACCGTCGGCTAAATGTCCGCCCGGAATAACGGCTGCATAGTCTTTTGACGAAACGCTGAAAACTTTTGCTTGTTTAAAAGTTGCAAGTTTAAGCTCGTCGGAAAAAGAGTTTATTAATAAATTTGAAGGAGAAACTTTGTTTTGTTCAAAATCGTTATATTGACCAACGGGTTTTACTGTTTCATCGGAAACACAATACATTTCAATGTTTTTTAGGCGATCGAACCATTTATTGCCGATAATTCCGTTTTGCGAAGGATTTGCTCCGGTAGAAATTGTTGCATAACCCGATGCCGATTGAGTGTAGAAATAATCGTATTCGGCATTTTTACATAAAAATCCGTTGCTTATAAGTTTTTTAAATCCGCCTTCGCTAAATTTATCCCAATATCGGTATAAATAATCGTAACGCATTCCTTCCACAACAATTGTTATAATTAATCGGGGTTTTGCCGAAGGAGTTTTTGTTTGAGCAAATGTGTTTTCCGAAATGAAAATTAGTGCAATCAGGTATATTAAGATATTCTTCTTCATTGAAAATTGTTTTAGTTGCAAAGTTATTATTTACTCTCAAATGTTGAAATTTTGTTTTTTAGAATATCAATTTAATTGATAAATTTGTAAGTAAAGAAATATTAACAAATTTTGATATGAAGAAATTAATAACATTATTATTATTCGGAATTTTAATTTCAAATTCTGCATTTTCACAAACCGATTTTCTTGTAAACAAAACTTGTAATGTTTACAAATATTTTTATAAATTCGGAAAAGCTTTCGGCGACGGTGAACTTGTTCAGAGAATTGTTTATAATGAAAAAGGACAAATTATTAAAAAATATGATGTCTCAAAAAATGAAAAAGTTAAAGAATATAAAACTTTTGAATATAATGAAATTGGGCTTTTGGTTAAAGAAATCAGCTATAATCCGGCAGGAATAAAAGTGCAAACTGTTGAACATTCTTATAATTTTGATAGAAAAGAAGAATCGGAAAAAACATATAACAAAGGCGGTTTTTTGATTGATAAAACTGAATACAAATATTGCGGAAAAGCCGATTGGTGCGAAAGAACAAAATATAATCCGCAAGGAATGTATTCAAAAACAATTGTCGAAAAATTTACGACGGAAGGCAAACGTTTAAGCGGAATTGTGTTGGGAAAAAACAATGTTCACGAATTTAATTTTGAAATAAAAACGCACGATAAATTTGGAAACGAAACCGAAAAGATTATTTATAAACCCGATGCAACTTTTTTTTCGTCTTACACTGAAGAATATAATGATAACAACCAAATTATTTGGAAAATTTATAAAGGAAATTACAAATCTAATTTTATCTACGACCAAAACAATATTCTTTTTCAAGAAATTAAATACAATATTAACACCGACGAACCTCAGTTTTTGTTTCAATATCAATATAAATAATTTGCTAATTTG
>DZBS01000074.1 GCA_022729995.1 Draconibacterium orientale
TAACCGTCGGAATAATCGGATACGCAATTGGTAATTATTTGGGCGTTTTTGTAGCGTATAGTTTGAAGTGAGACAAGAGATATGAGATGTGAGATTTGAGAAAAATTTTTAAATTTTAATTAACTATAAATACCTGACAGGTTTTGAAAACCTGTCAGGTATCTTTTTTTTAATATGCTACAACTTTAAATTAATAGATAAAATCTTGATTTTTTGAAACAAAACACCCACCTTTGGCGTTAGTAACTTGTGGCATTTGTATGATAAAATCGTTTGGAAATAAGGAAACTGAAAAAATATGGAACGGAGTTTGTTCCAAAAATTACCAAATGAAATACAAGAAATTGCAAGAAGAAAACTGAGAATGTTAAACAGTTCGCAAGACATCAGAGATTTGAAAATACCACCGTCAAATAAACTTGAAAAACTCAACGGAAACCTTGAGTCATTTTTAGTATAAGAATTAACAATCAGTGGAGAATTATTTTTAAATGGGAAAACGGAAACGCTTTTGAAACTGAAATATTAGATTATCACTAAAAAGGAAATAATGGACAAAATAAAAAACATACATCCCGGCGAAATTCTGCTTGAAGAATTTCTTAAACCATTAGGAATATCTGCATACAGACTTTCCAAAGAAACTTTTATTCCGCAAACAAGAATCAGCAAAATTATTAAAGGGAACAGAAAAATAACAGCCGATACAGCGCTTCGCATTGCAAAATATTTCGGTAATTCTGCTAAATTCTGGTTGGGTTTGCAAAATGATTTTGATATTGAAGAAGAAATGGGAAAAAAACGAAATGAAATTGAAAAAATTCATGGAATTGATGATATTGCTGCATAAAAACAAAAATGTTTCTTTAATTTAAAATCCAAATCCGGCTTCAATCCAAGCATTTATACCGCCTTTGAGATTATAAATATTTGAAAAATTTACTTTTTCTTGAAGATATTCAGCTAATGCTTCGCTTTTTTGTCCGAACTCACAAACCAATATAACATCAAGGTTATTGGGAATTAAATTCGGATTTTCCATTAATATTTCAACATCTATATTTTCTCCGCCAATATTGTAATTATTGAAAAGATGAACATCTCGTAAATCAAAAATTTTATATTCCTTTTCATCAGAAATCAAATTTTGTAATTCTTCGGGCAAAAGGTTTTTTATATTGATATTTGTTTCGCACAAAATCTCATATTCGCCCAATTCAGATACATTTGCATACTTTTCATTTCTTGTAAATTTTATTTTATTCATTTCAAACTTTAAAGCATCAAACTGAACAAGAGTTCCCGAGAGTACATCGCCTTTTCCGAGAATTATTTTAATTACTTCGCCGGCCATCATTGTTCCGATAATTCCGGGAATTACGCCAATTACTCCAATTGTTAAACACGAAGGAATTTCATTTTCTTGCGGTTGCTCCGGAAACAAACATCTGTATGTTGGTCCGCCTTTATAATTGAAAACGGAAACTTGTCCTTCAAATTTAAAAATTGCTCCAAAAACCAGAATTTTATTGAGAATAACACTTGCGTCGCTCACAAGAAATCGTGTAGGAAAATTATCTGAGCAATCCGCAATTATTTGCCAATCCTTGAAAATATCCATTACATTTTCTTTATTTAATCTTTCGTTATAAATTTTAAAATTAACAAAAGGGTTAATTTTCGAAAGTTTTTTGAATGCAATTTCGGCTTTAGATTTTCCTAAATCTTCGGTAGAATAAAGAATTTGTCGCTGCAAATTGCTAATGCTTACTTTATCAAACTCAACTATTCCGATATTTCCAATACCGGCTGCAGTCAAATACAAAAGTAACGGACTTCCCAATCCGCCGGCTCCTATTACTAAAACTTTTGCATTTTTGAGATTTTCTTGACCTTCTGTTCCAATTTCAGGCATAATAATGTGCCTGCTGTATCTTTCAAGTTCTTTATTTGAGAGCATTTCTAAGATTATTTATAAAATAAAATTTCTTTTTTTCCGTCGGATTTTAAATAACCGCGAAACATTCCTTCGGTATTAAAACTAAATGCGATATTTCCTTTATTATCAACGGCAATAAGACCACCGTCGCCTTTGAGTTTTTCCAATTCGTTGTGAATTACAAAATCGGCGGCTTCTTGCAAACTTAATTTTTTATACTTGATAAGAGCAGAAACTTCGTGTGCAACAGCCAATCTGATAAAAAATTCGCCTGTTCCGGTGCAAGAAACAGCACACGAACTATTATCGGCATAAGTTCCGGCTCCTATAATCGGAGAATCTCCTACTCTTCCGTATTTTTTATTTGTTAATCCGCCGGTTGAAGTTCCGGCAGCAAGGTTTCCATAAGTATCGAGCACAACGCAACCAACAGTTCCGTGAGCATCGGCTTCATTTTCTACAGCTTTTTCCCAAGATTTTTTTCTTTTTTCGGTTTGAAAATATTCGTTCGGAACAATTTCAAGTCCGTTGAGTTTTGCAAATTCGCTTGCTCCGGAGCCTGTAAGCATTACATGTTGCGATTTTTCCATAACAAAACGAGCTGCTTTTATTGGATTTTTTATGTCGGTAACGCCTGCTACAGCTCCGGCCGTGAGATTTTCGCCGTTCATAATAGAAGCATCGAGTTCGCAAATTCCGCGATTACTAAAAACAGCACCTTTTCCGGCGTTAAAAAGCGGCGAGTTTTCTAAAACCATAATAATTTGTTCAACAGCATCAACTGCAGTACCACCGTTTTTTAAAATACTGTCGCCCAAAATAAGTGCTTCATTAAGCTTGTCGTAGTATGCTTTCTCATATTCTTCGGTCATTTTTGTTATATTTCCGGCTCCGCCGTGAATAACAATTGCATAAGTCTTTTTTTCTTTACTTAATTTATTATAATTTTGCGTGAACCCCGAGAGAAAGAAAATTATAATTATCGAAAATATTTTAAGATGTTTCATATTCAAATATTTTAGGGTTTTGGAACTAAAAAACACTTTCATAAAATAAAAGTAAAAATTTTAAAATCCGAATAAAAATAAAATACAAAATTGAGTAATAGAACAAACATAGCAAATTTAGGCGAAATAAATTTTGTTAAGAGCAAATTAGCAAAAAAAATTAGCATTTCTGTCAGACCTTTTATGCCTGTAAGAGTTTCAGTTCCTTATTATTCGAGCATGAAAGCTGCCGAAAGTTTTGTGATGGAAAAATATGATTGGATTGTTCAAAGCAGATTGAGAGTTGAAGCTCGCGAGAAAAGGTTTACAATATTTAAGGAAGAAACAAAATTTGAAACAAAAAGCCATTCTCTGATTTTTAATCCGAAGAATACCGAAAAAGTAAGTATTGCAATAAATCCGGGAAAAATCATAATTCAGTATCCCGAAAATGTGTTGCTTGAGCAAAAAGTTATGCAAGATTTTATTCGAAAAGGAATTCTTGAGACATTAAAAATTGAAGCTAAAGAATATTTACCCGGAAGATTAAAAGAACTTGCCCAAAATTACGGCTTCAAATATCAAAAATTAACTCTGCGAAATAATAAAACTCGTTGGGGAAGTTGTTCGTGGGACAACAATATAAATTTGAATATTCACTTAATGCGTTTGCCGGATTGGTTAATAGATTATGTTATTATTCACGAACTTTGCCACACTGTTGAGAAAAATCACGGAAGCAGGTTTTGGAATTTGGTTGAAAAAGTTTTACCGAATTCAAAAACTGCCGATAAAAAACTTAAAATTTACAACCCACATATTTACTAAATTATGTCACACCCGTTAAAAAAACTAATGAGTCAAACGGCTGTTTACGGTCTAAGCAGTATTGTCGGTCGTTTGCTGAATTATTTATTGGTTCCGCTTTACACTCATTTATTTATTCCTTCGGAATACGGAATTGTAACAAATTTATATGCTTATGTAGGTTTTCTGATAGTTTTATTAACCTACGGAATGGAAACGGCATATTTTAGATTTTCACAATCGGAAAAAGACTACAATAAAGTTTTCTCAACGGCAATAACTCCTCTATTTTTAACTTCGGGAATATTTATTACGGCAATGGTTTTGTTTTCTCAAAATATTGCATCAGCTCTTCAATACGAAAAAAATCCGGAATATATAATTTGGTTTGCAATAATAATTGGTTTTGAAGCAATTACTTCAATTCCTTTTGCAAAACTTCGTCAGGAAAACAAACCTGTAAAATTTGCAATTTATAAATTTATAAATATCGGTTTAAACATCGGTTTAAATTTATTTTTCTTGTTGCTGCTACCCTATTTGTCGAAGAATATGAATAACCAATTTGTCGAATATATCTATAATCCGGAAATTGGAATTGGTTATATTTTTATATCAAATTTATTAGCAATTATTATAACATTTGCTTTGTTTATTCCTGATTTTATTAAAACAAAAATAAAATTCTCTTCGGAGCTTCTTAAAAAAATGTTAATCTACGGTTCGCCTTTATTAATAGTTGGTTTAGCAGGAATGGTAAATGAAGTTATAGACAGAATTTTATTAAAATATCTAATTGCAGTTCCTTCAAACATTACCGATTCCGAAAATTATATTCTCGGACAAATAGGAATTTACGGAGCAAACTATAAATTATCTATTCTCATGACACTTTTTGTTCAAGCATTCAGATATGCGGCCGAACCTTTTTTCTTTTCACATCAAAAAGAACAAAACGCAAAACAAACTTATGCCGATGTTCTTAAATACTTTGTAATATTTGGGTTGCTGATATTTTTGGGAATTATGCTTTATTTAGATATTGTAAAATACTTCATAAATTCACGTTATCACGAAGGATTACAAATTGTTCCGATTCTTCTTTTAGCAAATCTTTTTCTCGGTATAATTTATAATCTTTCTCTTTGGTATAAGTTAACCGACAAAACGAGTTTTGGAGCATTAATTGCCGTTGGAGGTGCTGTTGTTACTATAGTTTTGAATATTATTTTAATTCCGAAAATTGGATATTTAGGTTCGGCATGGGCAACATTTTTTTGCTATTTTTCTATGATGGTTGCGTCTTATTATTTCGGTCAAAAATATTATTTTATAAATTATAATTTGAAAAAAATATTTTTCTATTTTTTTATTGCAATAGGAATATATTTTATAAATAAATATGTAATATTTTCTTCTACAATAGTTAGCTATTCATTTAAAACACTACTTTTATTAAGTTTTATATCAATTGCTTTTTATAAAGAAGATTTTATATCAAAATTAAAGAATTTTAGAAACAAATAATTAAAAAATTTCATTATGGAAAATCTAAAAAAATACACTTTGTTTATATTGATATTCTTAACATTTTCAGATATTTCAGCCCAGAAAGAGTTGCTTAGCGCCGGACCAATGTTGGGATATTCAGAAATGAAAGAAGTTATGATTTGGGTTCAAACTACAAAACCCGCTGAAATAAAAATTTTATATACAAATGTAGCAAATTCAAACGAAAAAAATTGGACAAACACAGTAAACACAACTAAAGAAGACGCTTTTACAGCACATTTGATTGCTGATATTGTTGAACCCGGACAAAAATACGATTACGAACTTTATATCAACAATAAAAAAATTGAAAGACCATATAAACTTCAATTTCAAACACTTCCAATTTGGGAATGGAGAACAGATCCGCCGGAATTTAGTTTTGCTGCCGGAAGTGGTGCATATATTAACGAAACTCAATACGACCGTCCGGGAACACCTTACGGAGGAGATTATCAAATTTTTGAAAATATTTTAAGTAAAAATCCTGATTTTATGATTTGGGCAGGAGATAATGTTTATTTGAGAGAAGCCGACTGGAATTCGAGAACAGGAATTTTACATCGTTACACTCACGACCGCTCAACTCCTGAAATGCAAGCTCTTTTAGCTTCGGTCCATAATTACGCAATTTGGGACGATCATGATTTTGGTCCGAACGATTCCGACGGTAGTTTTTGGAACAAAAATGAAACTTTAAATGCTTTTAAATTATTTTGGGCAAATCCTTCATACGGAGTAGGAGATATTAAAGGTGCAATCACATTTTTCAATTGGGGCGATTGCGATTTTTTAATGCTCGATAACAGATTTTACAGAACTCCCGACAACAGAAAAACCGAAAAAGGAACACAATTGGGAAAAGAACAAATCGAATGGCTAAAAAATTCTTTAGTTTACAGTCATGCAAATTTCAAATTTGTTGTAATCGGAGGTCAGTTCCTTAATACTTCCGGATTTTACGAGACATATTCAAATTATAGTTTTGCCGAAGAAAGAGCAGAAATAATTGAATTTATTCAAAAAGAAAAAATAGAAAATGTAATATTCATAACAGGCGACAGACACAGTTCTGAAGTAAATGTATTGAAAAGAGCAAATTGCCCGACAATTTACGACATCACAATTTCGCCCTTTACTTCTCATCACGCAACAGCTTCCGAAAAAGAAGTAAATTCTTTAAGAGTTGCAGGAAGCCTCATTAATCAAAGAAACTTTGCAACTTTTAATATTTCGGGTAAATATAAAGAAAGAATAATATCAATAAACTTTTTCGATTCAAACGGAAAAGAAATCTACAAATATTCAATTAAAAAAGAAACTCCTGCGGATTATTTTGTAAAATAAAAAATCAATAGAAAATTTGCTGTTAAAAACTGAATAGAAAATTGCAGTTTTAACAGCTTTTTTTTACTTATAAATTGAATAAAGTCGTTCCAATTTTAACAATTTACAAGCATATTGTGTTTAATATCAAGCATTTCAAACAATTTTCCGGAAAACAGTTGTGTCAAGTGTTTTTTACATTTTTTTTTATAAGTTATTAACAAGCTTTGTATTTGATTTTCTGTTATTTACAAAGTTTTAAACAGCTAAAAAAAAAATTCAAAAAATTAAAACTGTTTTTTATAAGATATAATTAGTATAAATTGCATCAGAAAAATATGTTCAATTTTTCATATTAAACAACCGACTATCAAATACATAAAAAGATGCAAGTAAAAGTAAAAACATTAACGGACCATTCTGTAAAAACACAAAAGCAATACACCTACGAAGAGGCAATTCATGAAACTTTAAAATATTTCAAAGGCGACGAACTTGCAGCAAGAGTTTGGGTTACAAAATATGCTTTAAAAGATTCTTTCGGAAACATTTTTGAGCTTTCGCCAAACGATATGCACCGAAGAATTGCTAAAGAAATTCACAGAATAGAAAAAAAATATCCAAATCCTTTATCTGAAAACGAAATATTTGAACTTTTAAAAGATTTCAAATATATAATTCCTGCCGGAAGTCCAATGTCCGGAATCGGTAATACTTATCAAACTGCTTCATTATCAAATTGTTTTGTAATTGGAGAAGATAATCCTGCAGATTCTTACGGCGGAATTATGAAAACCGACCAAGAACAAGTTCAATTAATGAAAAGAAGAGGAGGAGTGGGACACGATTTATCTCACATTCGTCCGAAAGGAAGTCCGGTACATAACAGCGCTTTGACTTCAACAGGAGTTGTACCGTTTATGGAACGCTTTTCAAACTCAACTCGCGAAGTTGCACAAGACGGAAGAAGAGGAGCATTAATGCTTTCTATTTCAATAAAACACCCTGATGCCGAGGATTTTATTGATGCAAAATTAGAAGCCGGAAAAATTACCGGAGCAAATATTTCGGTGAAAATTGACGATGAGTTTATGAAAGCAATTTCGGAAAATAAAACATACACTCAAAAATACCCGATTGACTCAAATAAACCAACTTATACTAAAGAAACTGATGCCGGAAAACTTTGGGATAAAATAATTTTTAATGCGTGGAAATCTGCCGAACCGGGAATTTTATTTTGGGACACAGTAATAAACGAATCTGTTGCCGATTGTTATTCAGACCAAGGATTTAGAAGTGTTTCAACAAATCCTTGCGGAGAAATTCCTCTTTGTCCGCACGACAGCTGTAGATTATTAGCAGTAAATTTATACAGCTATGTAGAAAATCCTTTCACCGCAAACGCAAAATTTAATTTCGATTTGTTTAAAAAACATGTTAGAAATGCTCAAAGAATAATGGATGATATTATTGATTTGGAATTAGAAAAAATTGAAAATATCCTTCAAAAAATAAAATCTGACCCTGAAGATGAGGAAATTAAACGTGTTGAATTAAAACTTTGGGAAAAGATAAAAGAAAAAGCAGTTGTTGGCAGACGAACAGGTGTTGGAATTACATCGGAAGGCGACATGCAAGCGGCTTTGGGTTTAAGATACGGAACCGAAATTGCAACTGATTTTTCGGTAAATGTTCATAAAGTTTTGGCAATTGAAGCATATCGTTCATCGGTTAAAATGGCCAAAGACAGAGGTTCTTTTAAAATTTTCGATTTCGAAAAAGAAAAAAATAACCCTATAATTAACAGAATTAAAAAAGAAGACCCCGAATTGATTGAAGAAATGAAAAAATACGGAAGAAGAAATATTTCTCTTCTAACTATTGCTCCAACAGGTTCTACAAGTATTTTATCTCAAACAACTTCCGGAATCGAACCGGTTTTTATGCCTGTTTATAAAAGAAGAAGAAAAGTTAATCCTAACGATCAAAATGTAACTGTCAGTTTTATTGATGAATCAGGCGATTCTTGGGAAGAATACAATGTTTTTCATCATCATTTTTTAACTTGGATGAAAGTTAACGGACACGATTGGGAAAATGCAACAAATTTTAACGACGAACAAATTGAAGCTCTTGTTAAAAAATCGCCATATTACAAAGCAACTTCTAATGATGTTGACTGGCTTAACAAAGTGAAATTACAAGGAAAAATACAAAAATGGGTTGATCATTCGATTAGTGTTACCGTAAATCTTCCAAAAAATATTAAAAAAGAACTTGTAGGACAAGTTTATATTGAAGCTTGGAAAAGCGGTTGCAAAGGAGTAACTGTTTACCGTGACGGCTCAAGAGACGGAGTTCTAATATCAGCAAAAAAAGAAAAAAAACAACCCGAAATTACACTTGATAATCAAGCAAGAAGAAGACCCGATGAAATTAATGCCGAAATTGTAAGATTTCATAATAACGATGAAGAATGGATTGCTTTTGTAGGACTTGTTGACGGAAAACCTTACGAAATATTCTCCGGACGCGCCGAAGACGATGCTCTTCCTGTACCAAAAAGTGTTAAAGAAGGAAAAATTATTAAACAAAGATTTGAAGACGGCTCAAAACGATACGATTTTAAATATGCAAATAAATACGGATTTAATATAACAATTGAAGGATTATCGTATAAATTTAATCCTGAATATTGGAATTATGCAAAATTAATTTCCGGATTATTACGTCACGGAATGCCTTTACCACATGCGGTTAAACTCATTTCTTCTCTTCATTTTCACAGCGAAACAATAAACACATGGAAAAAAGGAATTGAAAGAGCACTTAAAAAATATATTCCCGACGGAACAAATGCTATGAAAGGACAAATTTGTACTGAATGCGGTTCGGAATCTCTTATTTATCAAGAAGGTTGTTTAACTTGCAAAACTTGCGGATATTCTAAATGCGGATAGAAAAGGAAAAATCAAACATACAGGAAAATAAAGAGTTTAATTTCTCTTGAATTTAAGTTCTCAGTCTTCAGTCTTCAGTAATTTCAAATAAAACAATCCAATTACTGTTGACTGTAGACTGCCAACTGAATACTGCCGACTTATATAATGTTCATTAATCTTCGAATATATTTATTTAGTATTTCCACTTTTTTAAAGAAACTTTTTATTCATTGGCAACAGAACTTATAACCTTGCCTTTTTCAAAAGTTTTGGTTACAATGAGTTTACCTTCTTCATTGTAAATATATTGTTTTCCGTCTATTAAATATCCGTTTTGAAAAACTCCTTCTTTTTCAACTAATCTAAATTTATTATAGAAAGTATGATAACCGTTTCCGCTAAAAACGCCAATTTCGGCATTATTGTTATTGTTTGATTTATTATTTGTATTCGAATTATTTGTATTATTTTCGGTATTATTTTGATTGTTGTTATTGGAGTTTGTTTGATTTTGATTGTAATTTTTAACTGTAGAATTATCAATTTGACCGTCGGCAAAAAGTTTTTCGGATTTTAAATCGCCTGTTTCATAAAATTCTTTAATAACACCTTTTTCTTTTCCTTTGTCCCATTCACCTTCGATTTTTACTTTACCGTTTTCGTGATAATATTTTTGCATTCCGGTTCTTTCGCCGTTTTCATTGTAATTCCATTCGTAAGAAACTTTTCCGCTCGGGAAATATGATTTGTATGCACCAACCCATTTATTAACTCGCCAAGTTCCTTCTTCGGCAATAATACCGTTTTCATAATAAATTTTGGCGTGTCCGTCTTTACGGTTTGCAACATGAGAAATTTCGGATTTTATTTTTCCGCTTGAATAATATGAAGTCCAAACACCGGTTTTTAAATTATCTTTAAAATATCCTTTATTGTTTATTATTTCCGAATTATCAAAATAATAAATCCAAAGACCTTGTTTGATGTTCGCTTCATTCGTAAAATTAACGGTATCGCCGTTTAATATTTTGAATGTTTGCGAAAATGCAAGATTTGAAATTAATCCTAATATTAATAGTAAAGTTAATTTTTTCACGACAAAAATTTTATCTTACAATATATACGTTTTACAAAAATAATTGTTTCAATATAAATAAAATTTTATTTGCAATATATTTTAATTTTTTCTTTTGCAAAAGCATTTCCTTGCTTTGCGGATTCACTATAATCTGCACATGCCTCGTCTTTCATTTTTAAAATTTCATAACAATAAGCACGAATATTATAGGCATCTGTAAATTTAGAATCTTTTTGCAGAACAAAAGTTAAATCTTTTATTGCATTTTTAAAATTTCCTAATTTTTGCTCGGAAAAAGCTCTGTTATAATATGCTGTAAGAAAATCGGGTTTTAATTCTATTGCTCTGTTATAATCTAAAATTGCTTCTTGATATTTTCCGGAAAAAGCTTTTGCAAGTCCTCTGTTTGAGTAGATAGATTCATTCAAAGGTTCTAATTTTTCGGCTGTATTAAAATCTTCAATCGATTTATCCAATTTTCCCATTTTTCCTAAACAAATTCCTCTGTTTACGTAAAACAGAGCTTTTTTTTGGTCGATAGAAATTGCAATATCAAAATCCATAATTGCTTCATCAAAACGCTGAATTTCAGATTTACAATTGGCTCTATAATGATAAGCATCGTCAAAAAGTTTATTGTATAAAACTGCATTGCTAAAATCTTTTATCGACTGAAAAATTGATGAACTGTCTTTTGAAATTTGATAATATTCGTAATATGAAACGCCTCTGTTATAAAAAGCACTTGAATAATCGGGTTTTGTAGTTATTGCATTTGTAAAACATTCAATAGCTTTTTTTCTAATTGGAATTGATTCTTGAAATTCTTTATTTTCCGCTAATCTTTTTGCTTCATTTTCATAATAATTTCCCAGATTATTCCAAGCAACAACAGCTTTTGGCGATTCCTCCACTGTGTTTTGCCAAAGTGAAAAACTGTTGTTCCAAACTTTTGTTCTGTTAAATGTTAAAAGGGTTAAAATTCCAATGTAAAACATACTTGCATAAAATAGTGTTTTTTTGACATTTGAGCGACTTTCTCCAATTTTTACTATAACTAATGCCAAAATAATAAAAAACCCAATCGAAGGAATATATGCGTATCTGTCGGCATAAATTGCACTTCCAACCGGAATAAATTGCAAAAGAAGAATTATATTGATTATAAAAAAGGCAATTGAGAAAGCTGTTTCTTTATTTTTTTTGATATTTTTAAAAAATAAATAAATTACTAAACCTGTGGGAATTAAAAATATAGAAAAATATGCCGGAATAGTTTTATGCAAAATATCCGGATAAGGATTTATTGCCGATAAATTTACGGGTAAAATTAGTTTCAAAATATATGTTGAAAAAGCAAATGAACCGATTAATATTCTCTGAATAAAATTATATGCATCTTCGTCGCTCAAAGCTTCTGATTGTGATTGGGCTTTAACGGCTATTAATCCGAAAACAATTGCTAAAATCAAAAATGGAATTTTTTCAATTATTACTTTTGTTGAAAGAAGTTTACGATTTCTTAAAAAATCAATAGCAAATAATGTTACCGACAACGAGACTGCTTGACCTTTTGAAAATAATGACAAAATAAAAAGCAATAAAGAAATTAAATAAAAATATTTCTTTTCTGAATCGGTATATTTCACGTAAAAAATAAGTGAAGCCACAAAAAACAAGGCATACAAAACATCTTTTCTTTCCGAAACCCAAGCAACAGACTCAACATGCAATGTGTGAACTGCAAATAATGCGGCTGCAATTCCTGCAATATTAACATTTTTGAAAAGTAGAAGAACAAAATAAAAAACTAAAATACTTACAAAAATGTGTAATAAAATATTTACAAAATGAAAAATAAAAGGGTTAAAACCTTCTTTTCCGTCATCGCCTGCAATTGCATAATCTATTGATAAACTTATCATTACCAAAGGATGATAATTTCCCATGTAATAAGTTTCGGTTGAAAAAAGAGTTTTTATATTTTCTGCGGATAAATCTTTTAAATAAGGATTTGTTTCTATATATCTGTCGTCGTCCCAAGTTGTGAGTTCTGCATTAAATGCAGGATAATAGGCAATTGGCGTTAAAACGGTGATTGCAACTATCCAAAATAAAACTATCTTTTTGGAAATCGTCGGTTTAGAAATATTGTTTTTTCCGGATTCCGAAGTTTTAACAATTTTTTGATTAATATTGATATTTTTATTTGCCTTTTCCCGCTTCATTTGTAATTATTTTTTTGGATAAAACATTGTATAGTGTTCAATTTCTGCTTCTGTAAATTTCTCTCCTTCTGTTTCAAAACCATGAGCTTTATAAAAATTTACGGCTGAAATTTGTGCATGCAAATAAATCTTTTTTTTTGAAGGAATAACTTCTTCCAAAATATATCTTAACATTACGGAACCGAGAGATTTTCCGCGATATTCTTTTAAAACAGCAAATCGTTCGAGTTTAATTCCTTTTTCTGTTTCACGCCAACGAGCAGTACAAACAGGTTTTCCGTTGTGCAAAACCAAATAATGAATTGCCTGATTATCTAATCCGTCGTACTCAAGAAATTTATCAACACCTTGTTCTTCAACAAAAACGGTGTTTCTGATTTTAAAAGCTTCTTTCAAAAGCTCGGCTTGTTCGTTGTTAAAACTTTCAATTTGAATTGTCAGCATGATATAATTTTATAAAAATTCACTAAGTAAATTATTTGATTTTTCCCATAATATATTTTGAAATTCTTTATTATAAGATATTGGATTACTTTGCATTGGTCTTCCGTTTTCGAGATATAAACCCGAAACATTTTTTATCACTTCCGAAGTGCCTGCATAAATCATATTATTTGCGCCTTCGCTGAGCAATCCTCCGCCGGTCCAGGCTGCATTAAGCAATTTTGTTTTTATAACTCCCGGATGCAAACTGTTTGCAGTAATCGGAAAATCGGTATAAATATCTGCTAATTTGTTTGTAAACATTATATTACAAAGTTTTGAAAGTGCATAAGCCGAGTTTCCGATGTAATTTTTTTCTCCTTGTAAATTTTCAAAATCAATAGAAGAAGCGTGAATCATGGAACTTACATTAATAACTCGTGCTTCTCCGCTATTTTTTAGCAAATTTTCTAATTTTAATGTTAGTAAATGCATTGCCAAATGATTTACTTGAAACGTTAGTTCATTTTGGTTTTCTGTTAAAATTCTTTCGTGAGAAAAAAGTGCTGCGTTATTATATAATAAATCAATTTTCCGGAACTTTGAATTTAACTCTTCAGCCATTTTCACAATTTCTTTGAAAGAAGCAAAATCGGCTGTTACAGAAAAAATATTTTTGTTTTTTGAAATTTCGATTATTTCCTGCTTTGTGTTTTCAACTCTTTCGGAATCTCTTCCGTGAATAATAACATTGTAACTTTTTTTTGCAAATTCTTTTGCGGTTTCTTTGCCGATTCCGTCTGTCGAACCTGTTATTAATACAAATTTGTTTTGCATGTTTTGTTTATTTTAATAAATATATTTTAATGGTTTTAAATTATCATTCTAACTTTTTTCTTATAATCCAAGTATTCTTGACCGTATTTTTTTTCGCAAAAATCTTCTTCTTCTTTCAATAAAAATATTGTGCTTATAAAATGTAAGATATTCAAAATTAAAAGAAAATAAGATTCGGTAAATAAAAAAACACCAAATATTATGATAAAAAAAGACAGATAAACCGGATGTCGCGAAATTGAATAAATTTTTTGGGTTACAGGTTTATCAAATTCCGAAATAGAAAAATAAAAAACTGCCGACGAATACATTGTTATTCCTAATAAAAAGACAGTTAAACCGGAAAGTTTCATTATTTCATTTTTTGAAGGACTTAGAAAAAACATCAAAAAAATTATTACAAACCAAAGCAATTTATTTATTCTTGTATTCAAATTTTTATTAGGAAGAATAAGGAATTTTTTCAAATTATGTTTTGGAATCAACAATGTTGTTCCTGTTGAAATCAAAAGATAAATTACAGGTAAAACAATGGTTATCTGAATATTAAAAGGAATATTATTTGCCAAAAAAATCATAAATAAAATAAATCTTCAATTATACTGTCTGAAATAAATTTTGCAGAATCTGTCAAAATTAATTTATTATCTATTAATTTCAAAAAACTTCTTTCTAAATGTTCTTTTGAATTTGAAACGCAAAAATTATAGTATTTTTCTCCGAATTCTTTTTTTATAAAATTCAAATCTGTGCCCCAAAGTGTTCTTAGAGAAGTAATTATGTAATCGTTATATTTTGATTTTGAATCAAGTAATTCGGTTTCCCAAAATTGTTCAGATTTTTCAATTTTTTCAATATAAAGTTTTAAATCGGAAATATTCCATTCTCTTTTATCACCGTTATATGAATGAGCCGAAGGTCCCAAGCCGAGATATTCTTTTTGAAGCCAATATGAAGAGTTATGTTTGGAAAAATAACTTTCTTTTGCAAAATTTGAAATTTCATACTGAATAAAATTATTTTTTTGGGCTTCTTCAATCAAAATTTCATAAAATTTAATGCTGTTTTCTTCGGCAACTTCTTTAATTTTTCCGGAATTTCTATATTTATAAAAAACGGTATTTTCTTCATAAGTAAGATGATAAGCCGAAAGATGAGGAATTTTTAAATTGAAAAATATTTCCAAATTTTTTTTCCAAATTTCAGCAGTCATTTCGGGCAAACCATAAATTAAATCGACACTAATATTTGTAAATCCGTGTTTTTGAGATAATTTTATACAATTAATTGCATTTTCGGAATTGTGTCTTCTGTTCATAAGAGTTAAATCTTTATCTTGAAATGACTGAATTCCAATGCTTAAACGATTAATTTTTGTATTTTTTAAATTGATAAGATATTCTTCGGTCAAATCGTCCGGATTTGCTTCTAATGTTATTTCAGCATCAGAATCAATATCATATTTTTCGGAAATTTTTTCAATAATAAAATTGATTTCTTCCGAATTGAGTAGGGAAGGAGTGCCGCCGCCAAAATATATTGTGCTGATTTTTTTATCGTTCAAAAAATTTTCTTTTACAGATAATTCTGAGGAGAAAGAGCTTAAAAATTTATCTTTCAAATTTAATTTCGGTGTTTTATAAAAATCGCAATAA
>DZBS01000075.1:0-3960 GCA_022729995.1 Draconibacterium orientale
AAATCAAAAGTATTTTCAACTGTTTCTCCGCAATTAGGGCATTTCCAAAAATCATTAATATTTCCTTTTAATTCAACTTCTTCGTCAACAGACAGTTGATATTCCGCAATTTCATCAATTGTAGGATTTTCGGGCTTTTCGGGCTTTACACATTCGCAATTCCAACAAAGTTCAAAATCATTTTCTACAATTTCGCCGCAATTCGGGCATTTCCAATAATCTTGCGGATTTCCTGCTTCAAATTCTGGTTCTGCTTCAAAATTTCTAAATTCAACAATCGGTAAAAATTCTTCTTCGATTTCAGAATTTTGATTTTCAATTAGTTCAGGATTTAAGTTTTGACAATTCCAACAAAGTTCAAAATTTGCATCAACAGTTTCGCCGCATTTCGGACATTTCCACGATTTTTCTTTTAAATCTTTTTTATCTTCAACTATCTTATCCTCAATTAAAAACCTATTGGTATTATTATCTTTTGACTTTTTTCGTTTATAATCTTTCATTTTGAATAATTAAGTTGAAATTTTATTTTGAATTAAAAATGGTAAAAATCCATTACAAGATAAATCAAATTCATTTATTTCAAAAAAAACTTAATTTTATTTCGATATTTTTATGAAGATTTAATTGCAATTTCATATTATCTTGATTTATTTTATATTTGTTTCAATCTAAAATTTAAAGCTTTCAATTTTGAAAACATTTAATTTTTCAATAAAAACCATTTCCGTGGTGTTACGAAAATGGTTACAATTGGCTCTGGCGATGAAAAACAAATAGTTTAAAAAATTTATTGTTTTAAATATTTACCTCAATTTCTAAAAAATTATTTATTTTGAAAACATTTAATTATAAGACCGCCGAAAACTATTTTTTTATAGGAATTGCAGGAGCCGGAATGAGCGCAATTGCACAATATCTTGCCGATTCCGGAAAAACAATTTCGGGTTCCGACAGGCTTTTTTCTTCCGAAAATAAAACCGAAACCCAAATTCAACTTGAAAATAAAGGAATAAAATGCTTTCCGCAAGATTGTTCCGGAATTTCGGAAAATATTCAGGCTGTTGTTATTTCAACTGCAATTGAACCAACTGTTCCGGAATATAAATTGGCTTTGGAAACGGAAATTCCAATTATTATGCGGTCCGATTTATTAGCCGAAATAAGTTTCACAAAAAACACAATTGCTATCTCCGGAACATCAGGAAAATCAACAGTTACGGCAATGATTTTTCATATTCTTCACCATGCAAAATTATCGCCTTCGCTAATTACCGGAGCCGGACTTGTTTCAATTCAAAAAACCGGAGAAATAGGAAATGCTGTGTATGGAAACGGTGACTTTTTGGTAATTGAAGTTGACGAATCCGACGGTTCTATTGTAAAGTATAAGCCACAAACCGGTGTTATTTTAAATATTGAAAAAGACCATAAAGAGTTAAGCGAACTTGATGAGCTTTTTGATGTTTTCAGAAAAAATATTAAAAAAAATATTATTGTTAACAGAAACAACGACAGATGTTTAAAATTTTCAAACAACATAAAAAACGATTTTGGATTTGACGATAATTGCGGTTTTATTGAAAACGATTTCAAGCAAAACGGATTTTCAATTTCATTCAAAATAAATGATACATATTTCGAATTAAACCAGCCCGGAAAACATAATATGGAAAATGCCGCAGCAGCTGTTTCTGCTTGCGTTTTAAACGGTGTTTCAATATTAAAATCGGCAGAAGCTTTAAAAACTTATGAAGGAATTTATCGTCGTCATCAAATTATTGGAAATGTAGGCGGAATAACAATTATTGACGATTATGCTCATAATCCGGCAAAAATTGCAGCTTCGATAAAGGCTTGTCAGATTGAAGGAAGCAAACTAATAACATGGTTTCAGCCTCACGGCTTTGGCCCTACTCGATTTCTGAGAAACGAGTTTGTAAAAGAAATTTCAAATTCGCTCAGAGAAAATGACGAAATCTGGATGTCGGAAATTTATTATGCAGGAGGAAGCGTTTCAAAAGATATTTCATCTAAAGATTTGATAAATGATATTTCTAAAAATGGAAAACGAGCATTTTTTATCGAAAAAAGAGAAAATTTTGTAGAAAAAATATGTAAATTCATTAAATCCGGTGATGTTATTTTATTATGCGGTGCAAGAGACCCTTCATTGTCGGATTTTGCTTCGCATGTTTTTAACGAATTATCAAAATTAAAAAACTAAATTTTTCACTTATATAAAGATTTGAACAATGTATCAAAATAAGATTGTGATGTATGTCGATTTTTGTTATTATTGTAATGAAAACAAAAATTATCAGACACAATTAAAAAAAATATTTTGATTTCTTCTATAAAAATTTACAATATAAAAATACAGGAACCAGCTGCAACAATCGCCGATATTGCTGTTACAGCAGTTTGTTTTTATGCTTTTGCAAAATTAAGTAAATTAAAAAGCGAAAATTTATCTATAAAACATTTTAATATGTTTTTCCTTACAATGGGTTTTGCTACACTTTTTGGCGGATTAATTGGTCACGCATTTATTTATGCTCTTGATTTCACTTGGAAACTTCCGGGCTGGCTGTTAAGTATGGTTTCAATAAGTTTTTTGGTTCACGGAGCTTTACTAATTATAGAAGAAGAATTTTCGGAACTGTTAATAAAAACTGTAAAAATTGTAAACATTTCTTTACTTATTTTTTTTAGCAGTCTTACAATATTTAATCTTGATTTTTTTTATACAACCGTTCATTCAACATTTTCTTTCATAATTCTTATTTTACCTTTACAATTATTGATATATTTAAAAACCAAAAACCAATTCAATTTTCTGATTTTAGCCGGAATTGTAACAACTGCAATCGCAGCATATTTTTTTAATTCCAAAATTTCGTATAATCAATGGATTGATTATCTCACAATTAGTCATTCAATTATTGCATTTTCGGCATACATTTTTTATTTGGCTTTTATAAGTTTTTTACAAACAAAAAAACTGTCCGCAAAAGAAGAAACAATACCTGAAATTATTTTATAATTCAAATAAAGTAAACAATTTTTGCTTTGAGATTATATTGATTTTTCGTAAATTGCTTTAATATTTTTACGAAAAATGATTTCTTCAATAGAAATATGCGGAATTCAAATTCTTGAACCCGCAGCAACAATTAGCGATTTGGCTGTTTCAGCAGTTTGCTTTTTTGCATTTTTCAAACTTAAAAAAATGCATCAAAACATTATTTCTTTCAAATATTTCAATTATTTTTTTTTAAGCATGGGAATTGCCACAATTTTTGGCGGATTAATTGGTCACGCATTCATTTATGCTTTCGATTTTGCTTGTAAACTTCCGGCTTGGCTCACAAGTATGGTTTCAATTTCTTTACTTGAACGTGCATCAATCAAACACGCCAAAAGTATTTTAAACCCAATAGTTTCCCGAACCTATGAAATTGTTAATGTTGTTGAACTTCTGATATTTATGACTATAACTTTTTCAACACTCAATTTTTTTTATGTCGAAATTCACTCAGGCTTCGGATTAAATGCAGTAATTTTGCCGATTCAACTTTTTGTATATATTAAAACAAAGAACAAAGCAAGCAAGCTTTTCCTTTGGGGAATTGGAGTTACAATGATTTCTGCATTCTTTTTTATGACACAAATTTCGATTAGTTTTTGGATTGATTATTTGTGTATAAGCCACACTTTTATGGCAATTGCTGCATATATTTTTTATAGAGCATGTTATAATTTGAGATTATCTTAATTCTAAATTTTCAAATTTCAATTGCCTCTAAGACACAAAAAGTCATATTGTATAATTGTATATTTGAATCATTGTATAATTTTTAAAATAGAACACAGATTTAACTGATTAAACTGATTTTCACAGATTTCAAATTTCAATTGCCTCTAAGACACAAAAAGTCATATTGTATAATTGTATAT
>DZBS01000075.1:4060-15747 GCA_022729995.1 Draconibacterium orientale
TTTCAAATTTCAATTGCCTCTAAGACACAAAAAGTCATATTGTATAATTGTATATTTGAATCATTGTATAATTTTTAAAATAGAACACAGATTTAACTGATTAAACTGATTTTCACAGATTTCAAATTTCAAATTTCCACATTTTCAATTTTCAAATTAGGCTTCGACTTCGCTCAGCCACCGAATCGGCACATTAGCATATTAGCACATTAGCATATTAGCACATTATTTCAAAATCAGCAGTTTTTCAAATTTTTCGACAATTTCGCCGGTGAATGTTCTAACTTTCAATTTATAAACATAAACTCCGCGACCAATGTTGTTTCCAAAATCGTCGGTTCCGTTCCAAGAAAACGGTCCGGCTCGAAATCCGTCGGAATAAAATGTTTCGTCTATTGTTTTAACGAGTTTGCCGGAAACTGTAAAAATCTGAATAATAACTTCAAGTTCTGTTCCGGGCAAATTATGTTCAAAATAAAAATCGGTATGAGTTGTAAACGGATTCGGGTAATTCAGTATATGTTCTATTTTCAAATTATCTGCTTCTGCAACAACAAAATCAATAATTTCTTCGGAAGAATTATTATAAACGTCCCAAACTTTTAGTTTCAAATTATGTTGTCCGGGAGCAATTTCAAACAAAAAATGCTCTAACGAACCGCTTTTATAAGTATCTGCATCGGCTCTGTAATCGTCGTTAAGAACAATTACGTTTTTGTCGTTATTGTCGATAACGGCAGTAATATCGTGTCCAATTCCGCCCGAAGAAACATTAATACCGTTTTCGTCTGTTAAAAGAGCAAAAATTCTCGGATTTTCATCGGTAATTCCGCCCGAAACGAAGGTTTCATCGTTCATAAAAAGTTTAATTTCCGGTCCGGTTTTGTCTTCGGGATATGAATTTGAAATATCTCCCACTAAAAAATCAAAACCATAACCGGCAGCATCTTTCAAAGCGGTTTGTGCATAATAACTCACTTTTCCGGTATCCACATTTAGCATAATATCTTTCGGAACAATAAACGAAAATGAAAAATCGCCGTTTGTAACTGTCGATTTTCCTCTAAAAATAACACTTCCCAACGAATTATATTTAAAAACTCCTTCGCCGTCGTTGTTAAGTGTATTAATTTCTCGCGATTTATCATAAACACTCGGAAAGACAAATCCGTTATAATTTGTAAGTTTATTTCCATTTTTATCTTGAATTTCTCCTGTAAAAGTTACTTTACTCAAAGCTTTTAAAGTATCAATTACAGAAATATCATGAGAATTAATAGTTTTTGTAATAACTCTGTCGTTTCCCGGATAACCGATTTCTAAAGCCGGATCGCCTATTAAGAAGAAAATCATTTTATTTATTCCGGTAAGTTCATTTTTTGTTAATCTGCTTATGTCGCCCAAACGTAACTTTTTTCCATTTTTTTCTTCAAACGCATGTGAATAAAAAGCTTTTGTAAGAACTGCATTTGAACTAATCCAAGCCAATCGGGCGGTTGTAAACATTGCAACTCCGCCGCCTTCAGAATTAAGAAAAACTTTTTCGCCCGATGTAAGTAGTTTATAATCGTCAAACCTTGTAAATTCGCATGTTGCAGTTACAAAAACCGGCAGTTTGTCAAAATTTTTCCACGAATCAATTTCGCTGTTGGTAAGAATACGTTCGTGAGCAAGTCCGTATTCACCGCCGTGTCCGGTGTAATTTATAAGAAGAGCGCCTTTTTGAACTCGATAGCTGAAAGCCGCGTTTACATCGGGATATCTTTCGCCGCCGGAAATTGTTTGTTGAGGAAAAGCATCAAGATAAATTTTTTCTATATTGAAAGAAGGATGTTTTTTTTCTAAATATCGTGCGAGCGTGTCGGCATCATACATGTGAACCATGTAGTTTTCGTCGTCGGCAATAAAACTTAATTGGTTTTTCCAATCGCCGAAAGTTTCGGGTTTTGTATAATTTATAATTTTATTTACAACATTTTGAGCATCAGAAACATTATCGGCAATAATTCTTCCAACGCCAATATCCATAAGTCCGACTAAACTATTGTTAATTTCGCCTTCATCAATATCAAGCATTGCAAAATAATCGTCAGTTGTGAATGAATATGCCTGACTTTCTGAATCATAAGATTGATATGTGGGAATAAAATTAGTATTATTTAATGTGTCGTTTTTATTATCATAAGAACCGTCGCCAAAAAGCATTAAATATTTTAGAGTATCACCCGAATTTGCTCTTGAATAAATCATTGCGGCAAAATTTCTAATTGCCGAAATATCGCGTGCTCCGGAAGAAAATTCGTTGTAAACTTGCTCGGTTGTAACTGTAATAACTTTCATATTATCCTTTCCTTTATGCAAAGTTTCCAATTCTTTTGCGTAATTATAAAAAATCGGATTCGCAACAATAATCATTTCATAATTTCCTGATAATGAATGCAAATTTTGATTTTGAACAATTGTAACATTATTCATATCGGGTTTTAGGTAAGAAGAAGAATTAAAAGCAATATAATTTTTCAGTTCATCGCTGTTTGATTTAAAACTTGCAACGCTTCCGCTCAATGTATATGCAACATTCATAGGTTTTGTAGGATTTGAAATATCCAAAATTTTATTTGTGCTTTGCATATTAGAAACATTATATTTAGTAATATTTCCGGCTCCCAAAGTTTTAAAAGTTGTGAATTTTAGAGAGTTTCCGCTAAAAATCAATTTTCTTTCCACATTAATATAAATATAATCCAACCAAGCTTTATAAGCCGGCGATAATCTGTTATATGTAAGATTTACAGAAATTTGTGATGATGTTTGAGTATTAAAATTAAAATTAAAATTAATTGCTCTTGCGTTGTCATACATTCCCGAAACCGGAACAGAAACTGAAGTGTTTATATCATTTAAATTTATTGATAAACTTGAACTCGCTGTTGAATAACCTGCAAATCGAATTACTGCATTTCCTGTTGAATTTGGAACAATATCCGGAAAAGAAAAATTGAAAGTTTGAGATAAATTAACATCAAAAGTTTCTCCGTACCAAATTCTTCCGGAGCGTGAAAGATTCAATAAATCAATTTCATGTTGCTCGTAATCATTAAATTCCGAAACATTATTTGTTTCGCTTGCAGTTGGTTGCGAATAATTTTTTATAGAATTATCATATCCGGAATTATAATCTGATGTAAAAAAATAATACGAATATTTTGAATACAAATGATTTACGGGAATAAATTTCTGATTTACATCATCAAAATTCCATTTTTCGGGACCTTGAGCATAAAAAATAACAGAATTATTTTGAATTAAAATATCATTCTCAATCAAATCGTCCGGAACACTTTCGGCATTATTTACGGGCAACATTCCGGAAGCATTTCCAAAAATCCTCAAATTATCGGGGTTTTCGATTCCTGCTAATTTTAATTCGTCGAAAGTGAGCAAATAAATTCCGGTTTTTGAAATTGGTACTTTAATCCATTTTCCTTCTTTCAACACAGAACTTGAAAGATATAATTTTGATTTATAATTCTTTACAACATTTTTTGGAATCAAACTAAAAGAAAAACTTTCGAGCTTTTCAATTTTTCCGGATTGAATATTCTTACGAAAAGGAAGAATTTTAATCTGCAAAACAGGTTTATTTCTTGCCAAAAAAACGTTTGATTCTGTAAATATCTCCGAAGAAATTTTTAAATCGGAAATTATATTTTCTTCTTCCGGTGTTAATGCAATAAACGACAAATTTTCAAGTTTAATTGAAAAGCTTTTGCTCTTTGAATTTTTATCAAGATTTATTGTTTTTGAAAAATAAGGTAATTTGTCTGTATCATATTCGGCATCAGAGAAATAAAGTATTTTTGAATTATCAATATCTTTATTAATGTAAACAGGATTTTTCCAAATTATTTTTTCCGATAATGTTTGAGAAAAAACCGAATTTGTTAAAATGATAAATAAAAAAAATAAATTAGCCGATATAAATGGAATTTTGTTCATAAATGAAATTTTAATAAAAAATATCTCGAAATTAAAAATAAATTGAAAATCGTAAAATTCATAATATTTATTAAATTTAAAATTACATCTTATTATTTAAAAAGAATAATTTTAAGTTTGCTTATATTTATATCAATATCAAAAATGAGCTATTCGCAAGATTATACTTTTGCCGACCCTTATTCCGAAAAAACATTTGTAAACCCGGCATTTGCGGGAATTTTGGAATGTAAAAGCTTTACTTTGAATTATCAAAAACAATTTGTCTACGATTTTTATTCTGCTTCATTAAATTTAAATTTGAATAAAATAAAAAGCGGTGCAAGCTTTGTAATATCAAATTTTTCGCAAGGAAAAAACACATTTAACGATTTATATGTTTCAGGTATTTATGCTTATCACCTAAAAATATCAAATTTTAGCAAATTAAGTTCGGCAATACAAATTAGTTACATAAATAAAAGTATAAATCCCGAAAATCTTGTTTTTCCGGATATGATTAACCCCGAAACCGGAACAATATCAACCCAAACACAAGAAATAACAAATTATCCGACAGTAAATAAAGTAGATTTTTCGGCAGGAACATCATTTTTTTCAAAAAAAATCAGATTAGGAATTGCAATATTTCATATTCAAGATATTTTCACAAAAAATATTGAAGAATATAACTCGCCAAAAATAAATATTCATTTTGCAAAACATTTTTTTAATAATAGTTTTGATAATAATAAAAAGCTTATTAGGTTTACGCCCGAAATAATTTATACTTATCAGAACAATGTTGATAAACTCACAATTGGACTTTTATTAGAAAAAAACATTTTTTTTTCAAAATTTTGGCTAAAAAATAATATAGATTTTAAAAGCTTTACACCGGTTATTACATTAGGATTAAATAACAAAAAGCTAAGATTATCATATACATATAGCATAACATTATCAAAATATATAAGTTTGCCGATAAGCACAAATCAAGTATCTTTGACATATAATTTTAATTGTTCAAAAAAAAGAAATAAAACGAACACAATATATTGTATAAATTTTTAGTTATATTTGTAAACTGATTTTTTCAAAATAGAAACAGGTTTATTATGAAAATGAGAATATTATTAAGCTCAGTTGCTATCGCAACAATTATACTCGCATTAACATCATGCGGAGGAGGTACTCCCACTACCGGAGGACTTTCCGGACTATCAAGCACAACAGGTTGGGCATACAATACTGCTGAAAACGGCGGTTTTGAAGTTTCTCAACTTAACGAACAAAAAACCGGTCCCGGTTTAGTTCTCATCGAAGGAGGAGCATTTAACATGGGACGAGTTGAACAGGACGTTATGTATAATTGGGATAACCAATCCAGAAAAGTAACGGTAAGTTCATTTTATATGGACGAAACCGAAGTGAAAAACATTGATTACCTGGAATATCTCCATTGGGTAAAGAGAGTTTTCGTTCAAGTTCCTCAAGTTTATCAAGATGCACTTCCTGATACTCTTTGTTGGAGAAGAGAACTCGCTTATAACGAGCCTTATGTTGAGTATTATTTCAGATATCCGTCGTATTATTCTTACCCCGTTGTTGGTGTAAGTTGGGTACAAGCTTCAAAATATTGCGATTGGAGAACAGATCGTGTAAACGAACAAATTCTTATTAGCGAAGGTTATTTCAGACACAGTTCGGAAGACCAAAACGGAAAAGAAAACTTCAACACGGAAGCTTATTATGCCGGACAATACGATGTTGGAATCGAACACGGTTATCCTACTCTTGACGGAACAGGCGAACGTAAAATTAAAATGGAAGACGGAATTCTTCTTCCAAGATACCAATTACCAACAGAGGCTGAATGGGAATATGCAGCTCTTGCTTTAAGAGGAAATTCTCAAGATTCTCCTGAAAGAGTTTGGTCTTACAGACTTTATCCTTGGAACGGTCATTATTTAAGAAATGATTCTAAAAAAGATTTAGGTCAGTTTAGAGCTAATTTTAAAAGAGGAAGAGGCGACATGATGGGAGTTGCAGGTGCTTTGAACGATAACGGTTCAATTACAGTTCCTGTTGATTCATATTGGCCAAACGATTTTGGACTCTATTGTATGGCGGGAAATGTTAACGAGTGGGTTCGCGATGTATACAGACCATTGTCTTCACAAGATGTTGAAGATTTCAATCCTTTTAGAGGAAATGTTTTCCAAGTGAAAGAAAAAGATGCAAACAGCGATTTCATTCCCAAAGACAGTCTGGGAAGAATGCAATACAGAAACATGACCGATGAAGAAAGTAAAAACAGACACAACTACAGAACCGCATACAATATTAACTACAAAGACGGTGATATGAGTTCAAGTGTTGTTGACGAATGGTTAGCAGAAGCAGAACCAAACTCAAAAAAAATGTATAAACAAGGCGATGCAAACTTTGTAGGCTTAAGTTCGCTTATTACAGACCATTCCAGAGTTTATAAAGGCGGCGGATGGAGAGACAGATCATATTGGTTAGTTCCCGGAAACAGAAGATTTCTTGAAGAAACAGAATCAAGCGACGATATCGGATTCCGTTGTTCAATGGTTAGACTTGGAAGCCCGACAGGTTCAGGACAATAATAAATTATAGAAAAATATAAAAAAAGACCTCAAAAAATGAGGTCTTTTTTTATATTTGCTTTTTAATAAGACTAAAAAATGGATATTGAAAATTTATATAAATTATTCCTCGAAAATCCAAAAATATCAATAGATACAAGAACCATGGAGCCGGGTTCAATTTTTTGGGCAATAAAAGGTGAAAATTTCAACGGCAATATTTTTATTGAAAGTGCAATAGAAAAAGGTGCTGCTTATGCTGTTACAGATGACAAAGAATATAAAAATAATAAAAAATTCATCTATGTTGAAGATTCATTAAAAACTCTTCAAAACCTTGCCAATTATCATCGAATAAAATTAAATATTCCAATTATAGGAATTACCGGAACCAACGGAAAAACAACCACAAAAGAACTTATTGCTTCTGTTTTGGAAAAAAAATTCATTATAGGATACACTCAAGGAAATTTGAATAATCAAATTGGAGTTCCGTTAACATTACTTTCATTTAACAAAAAAACAGAAATAGGAATTGTAGAAATGGGTGCAAACCACATCGAAGACATTAAAGAACTTTGCGAAATTGCCCTACCCGATTTCGGAATTATTACTAACATCGGCAAAGCTCACCTTCAAGGTTTTGGTTCTGTGGAAGGAGTTATAAAAGCAAAAAGAGAACTTTACATTTCAGTAGAACGAAAAAAAGGCACAATTTTTTTTAACTCGGATAACGAAATTCTAAAAAAAATTCTACCAAACACAAAATTAATTTCTTATGGTTTATCAAATGAAAATACCTGTTTCGGAAATATAATTGAAAACAGCATTTTTCTTGAAATGGAAATACTTACAAAAAATAAAAAATGTTTTAATCTGAAAACAAAATTATACGGAAATTACAATTACGAGAATGTTTTAGCAGCGTCAACAATTGGGAATTTTTTTGGTGTAAAAGATAATTTGATAAAAGAAGCACTTGAAAATTACACACCTCAAAATAACAGATCGCAAGTTTTAAAAACAGAAAATAATACTTTAATTCTTGATGCCTACAATGCAAATCCGTCGAGCATGAAAAAGGCATTGGAATCTTTCATAGCTTCAAAAATGAAAAATAAAATTATGATTCTTGGCGATATGCTTGAACTTGGTAAAGAAACGGAAATTGAACATAAAACTATTGTTGATATTATTGAAAAAAATATTAATTCTTTTGATAAGATATTTTTGACAGGTACTGAATTCAAAAAAGTTGTAAATTCAAATATAATTAACGTAAAAATAATAGCTTTCAATAAAGTTGAAGATATTGTTAAAAAATTAAAAACAGAAAAAATTACAAATTCAAATATACTAATCAAAGGTTCAAGAGGAATAAAATTAGAGAAAGTAATTGATTCACTATAATCAATGCAACCTTTTAAAAAAATTTTACATCCTAAAAAAACAGGTAAAATTAAAAACATGCGAAAAATATTACTTACATCAATTGCAATATTTGCATTATTAAGTGCAAATGCTCAAACACATCATTTCAAATTTAAAGTTGAAAACAAAAGCGAACTTAACGAACTTACAAGAATTATTTCTATAGATAATTATAAAGACGGATTTGTTTGGGCTTATGCAAACGATTCTGAATTTGAAAAATTTTCAAAATTCAACTACAAAATTGAAGAACTTCCTCTTCGCGACAACAGCGCCAAAGTTATAAATATGGCAACAACAGTTGCTGCAATGTCAAATTGGGATAAATATCCTACTTATGAAGTTTACATAGAAATGATGAATAAATTTGCAACCGATTACCCCGATATTTGCAAAACTGTTTCGATTGGAACATCAAAAAACGGCAGAGAAATACTTGCATTAAAAATTTCGGATAATGTTGATATTAACGAAGAAGAGCCTGAATTTTTCTATACTTCGTCTATTCACGGAGATGAAACTACGGGTTTTGTATTATTACTCAGACTTGCAGATTCTCTTCTTTCAAATTATGTTGTTTCAAAAGATGTGAATAACATCGTAAATAATTTTGAACTTTTCATAAATCCGGCCGCAAACCCCGACGGAACTTATTACGGCGGAAATTCAACTGTTTCTTCGGCGCAACGATATAATGCAAACGGAATAGATTTAAACAGAAATTTTCCGGATCCGAGAGCAGGTCAAAATCCCGACGGAAATTCACATCAACCCGAAACAATTGCAATGATGAATTTTGCCGGCGAACATAATTTTATAATGTCAGCAAATTTTCACGGAGGAGAAGAAGTTCTTAATTATCCTTGGGATACTTGGACTTCATCTCAAAACATAAACCCTGATGATTCTTGGTTTAACAAAACAAACGTTGATTACGTAAACACTTCAAGAGTTATAAAACCGGATTATTACACTCATCTCATTTCAACAGGTGTTACAGAAGGCGGAGATTGGTACGTAATTACCGGAGGAAGACAAGATTATATGAATTATTGGCATCATTGTAAAGAAATAACAATTGAAATTTCATTAACAAAACTTCTTTCTTCCGATTTACTTAAAAATTATTGGAATTATAATAAACAATCATTGCTTGATTATATTGAAGAATCAGGTTTTGGTTTTGGCGGAACAGTTACAAATTCTGAAGGACAAGCTGTTGATGCAAAAATTGAAATTATCGGGCACGATAAAGATAATTCGTGGGTAAAAACCGACCCGATTGTCGGCGATTATCACCGACCAATTGCTCCGGGAAGTTACGATGTTACTTATTCTGCTCTGGGATATTTGTCTCAAACAAAAACTGTTTATGTAAGCGATTGGAAAACTTTAACAATTAGAAATATAATATTAGAAACAGACACAGGAATTTCATCGGAAAATAAACAAGAAATATCAATTATTCCAAATCCTTTTAACGAATATACAACATTCAATTTCTATTTAGAAAACGAATCTTCTGTTTCAATTTCATTGTTTTCATACATAGGAAAACAAATCAACATTCGCTCATACAGTAATTTACCTTCGGGAAATCAAACTATAAAATGGGAAATATCGAAAGAAATGCCCGAAATAGTTCCCGGAATTTATTTTTATAAAATTCAAACAGACACAAATTCATTTACCGGAAAAATAATCTATACCAAATAATAATCATATATAAATAAATCATTCTAAAATATATTTGTAATAAATTCAATACTTACAACTATATTTTAGATTTTTTTTTTGCAAGTGGTCGAAAAATTTCTACTTTCGGAAATTATTTTTTTAAAGTTTATTATAAATATAATATAAGTTTTCAAAAAAAAGATTTTAAGAATGAAGAACAAAGAAGCAATTAAAGGCGGAGAATTTATTGTCAGAGATTCTGAAATTGACGAAATATTTATTCCTGAAGAATTTAACGAAGAACAAAGACTTATTGGTCAAACTTGCCAAGATTTCTTAGATGCCGAAGTTATGCCAAACCTCGACAGACTTGATGCACATGAACCCGGACTTATGCCTTCGATATTAAAAAAAGCCGGAGAATACGGTTTGCTGGGAATGTCGATTCCGGAAGAATATGAAGGTTTCGGACAAGATTTCACAACTTCAATGTATGTTGCCGACATTCTCGGAGGCGGTTACGCATTTTCTGTTGCATATTCTGCCGATACCGGAATCGGAACTTTGCCGATTATGTATTACGGAAACGAAGAACAAAAACAAAAATATCTTCCTAAACTTGCCAGCGGCGAATTTTTAGGTGCATATTGCTTAACTGAACCCGGCGCAGGTTCAGATGCTAACTCAGGAAAAACTAAAGCAGTTTTAAATGCTGACGGAAAACATTATACAATCAACGGACAAAAAATGTGGATTACAAACGGCGGATTTGCCGATGTATTAACAGTTTTTGCTAAAGTTGACGAAGACAGAGCTTTAAGTGCTTTTATTGTTGAAAGAACTTTTCCCGGAATTACTTTTAATCCGGAAGAACATAAAATGGGAATTAAAGGTTCATCAACAGTTCAAATATTCTTTAACGACTGCCAAGTTCCCGTTGAAAACTTAATCGGAAAAAGAGGCGACGGATTTCGTATTGCCCTTAATATTTTAAATTTAGGAAGAGTTAAACTCGGAGCAAATGTTATCGGTGCTTCAAAAATTGCTATAAACCAATCTGTTCAATACAGTAACGAACGCAAACAGTTTAAAAGTTTAATTTCAACATTCGGAGCAATAAAATACAAACTTGCTCAACAAGTTGTGAAAGCTTTTGCCAATGAAACAGCTGTTTACAGAATAAGCCAAAATATTGAAGACGCAGTTCAACGATATTTGAATTCCGGAATGGAAAAAGGACAAGCAAACGTTGAAGCACAAAGAGAATTTGCAATTGAAGCCGCACTAATAAAAGTGTTCGGTTCGGAAATGCTCGATTTTGTGGTTGACGAAGGTGTTCAAATTCACGGAGGAATGGGTTATTCATCTGAAACTCCGATTGAAAGAGGTTACAGAGACTCTCGTATCAACAGAATTTTTGAAGGAACAAACGAAATTAACAGAATGGTTACTGCCGACACTTTAATTAAAAAAGGTCAAAAAGGCGTTTTCCAGATGTTTGAAGAAGCACAAAAAATTGATATTACAAAATTACCTGCTTCACCAAGTTTCAACGGGAATTATTTTGAAAATATAAATGCATCAATAAAGAATTTCAAAAATTTATTACTTGTTTTGGCCGATGCTGCCGACAAAAAATTCGGACGACAATTACCTCAAGAACAAGAAGTTCTTTTTAATTTTGCAGATATTACAATGCTTGCTTACGTTACCGAATCGGTTTATTTGAGAGTTAAAAAATTAGAAATAATGAAAGGTGAAGAAAGTAATAAAATCTATAAAGATATTTTAAATTCATTCATTTTTGATTCTGCCAACAAAATATATAACAGCGGATTAGAAGCAATTTATTCTTTTGTTGACGAAAATGAGCAAGAAAAATATATTCATGCTTTGAGATATTACACTGCCGTAAAACCACAAAATATTAAATGCGGAAGGAGAAATATTGCCGACAAACTTATTGAAGACAATAAATATAAATTCTAA
>DZBS01000008.1 GCA_022729995.1 Draconibacterium orientale
ATTCTTTTGCCGTAATTCTTGCACTAATTCCTTTTTTGAATGAAGATTTGTATTAGTCGTTATACAATTTGGTAATTAAATTTACATCTGATATTGCAAAATTACATGTTTCATAGAATATTTCTCAAATAAAGAAAGAAATATTTCATGTATAAATGAATTATTTGAATTAAATTCAATTTATTTCATCTATACATGAAATAAATTGGTATATTTGTATTAATTTAATTCATACACGAACTTTTAGTTCTTAATTATTAAAATATGAAAAATCCATGAGAAGTAAATTTTGACACACAAGGGAATGACTATTAAGGATGTTCCTATCTCACCTTTAAAAACATAAAAAAAAACAGATGAAACAACAGATTATTCAGAGAAATTATTATTTAAAAAAAATTGAACCATTTATAGATAAGAATCTTATAAAAGTAATTGTTGGACAAAGACGTGTCGGCAAAAGTTATTTGTTGTTGCAATTAATTAATTATGTACAAGCAAATAATATAGATTCAAATATTATATATATTGATAAAGAAAAATTTGAATTCGATAAAATCCGTACATACATAGATTTAATTGAATATTGTTCATCAAGAATCTCGGAGACAAAAAAGAATTATATTTTTATTGATGAAATACAGGATATTGAAAGCTTTGAAAAAGCACTTCGCCATTTTTATTCTTTACCCGAAATAGATTTGTATTGCACAGGAAGTAATGCAAAATTATTATCCGGCGAACTTGCAACATATTTGAGCGGCAGATATATTGAAACTAAAATTTACAGTCTGACATATAATGAATTTTTAGAATTTCATAAAATAGATAACTCAAAAGAAAGTCTTGATAAATATCTAAGAATAGGAGGTTTGCCATTTTTAATTAATCTCATAAACGATGAAGAAACAGTATTTGAATATCTGAAGAACATTTTTTCAACAATTATCTATAAAGACATTATTACAAGATACAACGTAAGAAACCATTCATTTCTTGAAAATTTAATTAAATATCTGGCTTTAAATACCGGCAATCTGATTTCCGCAAAAAAAATAAGTGATTTTCTAAAATCGCAAAACATTAAAATGTCGCCTCAAATTGTATTAGAATATTTATCATATTTACAAAATGCCTTTTTAATATTTAAAGTAAAACGAACAGATATTCACGGAAAAAAGGTTTTTGAAACCAATGAAAAATATTATTTTGAAGACATTGGTCTAAAAAATGTGATTACGGGAATTTCAAATTTTCAAATTAATCAAGTATTGGAAAATGTTGTTTATAATCATCTAAAAGTAATGGATTACGATATAACTGTCGGAATTTCGGGAGAAAAAGAAATTGATTTTATTTGCATGAAAGCCGGGAAAAAAATTTATATTCAAGTAACTTATCTTTTGTCCGACAAAAAAGTTATAGAAAGAGAATTCGGAAATTTATCCGTTATTAAAGATAATTTCAGAAAAATTGTTGTTTCCTTAGACGAATACGCTCCCAAAGATATTGAAGGAATTGAGCACATTCATTTAAGAGATTTCTTAACTAATTTTGGAAATGAATAAGATTTTTTCAAAGATTAATTATGAAAAAAAACCGTAGCGAATATTATTCTTTTGCAGTAATTCTCGCATTAATTCCTTTTTTGAATGAAGATTTGTATTAAACAAGTTGATTTTCTATAGTTTTTTAAGTTTATTTTCTAAATTTACTTTGGAAAAAAACGAAGTATTTATGAAATCTAAAATTTTTCTTTTCGATACAATTATATTAAAAATCATCATAATTATTATTTTTTTACATTTTTGCTAATATCTTGTCAAAAAGAAATCCGTTCTGATAGAAAAAGAATTCTAAGAACTGACGGAACAAAAACATACAGTGATATCGGTTTTTTAGTTACAGACGAAATGAATATACATCAAAGCAATTTTATTTTCTATCCAAGTAAAAGTTTGAATTTAGATAACGTATATTTATCGTTTAAAAGTGATAATTTAGAGGCAGGTTTTCCTATTAAAAGAGATGTACTGTTTTATCGTGGCTTCATATACGATAAATGGGAAAAAGATTCAATATTTTATTTCTGGGATAAGGAATTAGAATTAAAAGTTGGATTTCTATATTTTTCCCCTGCATACATAGAATATAAAGTCTGTGATAAAAGTATTTTTCCAAACTCACTCGAAGAAAGAACAATTACATACTATACAAAAAATGATTCATTAGTTACTAAAAGTAATGAAGCATTTGATGGTTTACAAAAAATTGTTTTAGTGATGGCAAATAAAGAATAATTTTGATTTTTTGTAATATTTTTTTCAAAGAATCCATAAAATATCAAAAAAAATTTGACATTAAAGTTCCTGATAGCATAATAGAATCATCGCCTGAAGGTTGGAGTACTGAGGAGTTTGAAAAATTGTTTGGCAAAGAAATTCCGAATTAGAAAACGCAAAAACGAAAGTATACTTTAAGAATGTTTATTTTTTGCCAAAAGTTTAAAGTATAATTTAAATTTTAATTATCTTTGCAATAAATTTAAAACATACTTCAAATATGAAAATTTTCAAAAGAGATATTTATCTTCAAAAAATTATTCCTTTTATTGATAAGCAATTAATAAAAGTTTTAATTGGTCAAAGAAGGGTTGGAAAAAGCTTTATGCTAAAACAAATTTATGAATTTATACTTGATGAAAAACCGGAAGCTAATTTTATTTATATTGATAAAGAACTTCACAAATACAAGAATATAAAGGATGACGATAGTTTGTTGGAATTTATTTCTACGAATCAAAAAAAAGGGCTTAATTATTTGTTCATAGATGAAATTCAGGAGATAAAAGGATTTGAGTTGGCATTAAGAAGTCTTCTGAATCAAGGAAATTTCGATATTTATTGCACAGGAAGTAACGCTTCAATGCTTTCGGGTGAAATTGCAACAATGTTAAGCGGCAGACAAATAACGATTCGGATACACAGTTTGTCTTATTTGGAGTATCTGATGTTTCATAATAAAGAAAATTCAAAGGAAAACCTGATGAGTTATTTGAAATTCGGTGGATTGCCATACTTGATAAACTTACCCGATGATGAACTTGTTATATCTGATTATCTGCAAAATATCTATACAACAATTCTTTTTAGAGATATTTTAAGCAGACACAATATAAGAGACGTAATTTTCTTGGAAAATCTTGTGAGATTTTTGGCAGACAATACCGGAAGTTTATTCTCTGCAAAAAAAATCAGCGACTATTTAAAATCTCAAAAAATCGGAAAATCCGTTCCTGTTATAAAAGATTACATCGGCTATTTGGAAGATGCTTTTTTCATTAACATAACTAAAAGAGTAGATATAGTTGGTAAAAAAATATTTGAAATAGGCGAAAAGATTTATTATGAGGATTTAGGAATTAGAAATGCACTTACCGGATTTAATATTGATGACATAAGTAAAAATATCGAAAACTGCGTTTTAAATCACCTTCTGATAAACGGATATAAAGTTTTTACCGGAAAAAAAGGAGATAAAGAAATTAATTTTGTTGCTGAAAAAAGTAATGAAACAGTTTATTTTCAGGTTAGCTATTTCCTTAAAGAAGAAAAAACAATTAAAAGAGAATTAGAGAATCTTTTAGAAATAAAAGATAATTATGCTAAATATTTAATAACTTTTGATGATTTTTCAATACCAAACAGTTATAAAGGAATTAAGCATATTAAACTTGACGATTTTCTTCTAAACTTCAAATAAAAGTTTGCCTATCGGTCTGAGATTATTCTTTTCCCAAACCGAACATTTATTTTAACATAAAAATTTTACTATTGCTTTTTAATTGTTTATTTCTAAATTTACTTTTAGTATTTTATTAATCAAATAGAAATATGAAATCAAAAAATCAAAAAAAACTGATACTTTCTTTTCTGTTACTTTTTCTTTCAATAAATATAATTGCTCAAACTCAGGTTTCGTTTTATACCGATGAAGGAAAAAATAATGTATCGGAAGGTTTTTACTTGCAGGCAGCAACTATCGGTCAATATAAACTCGATAAATTTCAATTTGAAACAGGTTTTCAGTTCGACATATTAACTGCAAATGAAAATGTGTTTTCGGGATTTTTTATTAATGCTTCACGCGAATTCACTATTAAAAATTTCTCTTTTAAAATTGAACCTTTTTATTCTTATTCTCCATTTTCCGATATTCTTTATGAAACAAATTGGGGAATTTTGCTAAATACAAAAACAAAACATTTCGATTTTGTGTTAGGAAATAATTTCAGAACTTATGCTTTTAACAAACAGGCAATTACCGATTACGATTTCACTTCAAACACAAAAATTCACGAAAATATGAATTTGATGTATTCAATTTCATATTCGTTGAAACCACAGGAAAACAAATGGAATGCGGAAATCATGTTTACCAACATCGACAATTTCATAATTAATCAGGAAACAAATCCTTATTTCAAACTTAATGCTAAATTAAATGTAAGCGAACCTGTTACGGTTTTTATTGAACCTTGTTACAAAAGTTCGGGTTCGTTAAATTTTAGTGTAAATTATTTTGGATTTTTCTTTAGAACAGGGCTTATATGGAACATAAAATAAAAATTGCGGCAATTATAATTTTAACATTATTTTTCTCGGCTTGTAATTACGCTGATTTAGGAGGAATTTTTATTTCCGACGAATCGGTAAATCAACGGTTTGAACAATCAATGGAATGGAACTCTCAAAATCCGTTTAAAACAATTACAGTTACGGTCGATGAATACACAATTTTAACGGCTTCCGACATTCACGTTGGCGGAACAACAAATTTGGATATTTTCATTGAAGATTCAAAAACCATAAGTCCCGCAGCCGTTGTCATGGTTGGCGATTTGGCTTCCGGACAAGTTGAAGATTTTGACGTTTTCAAACAGCACATCGCAAATTTTGATACAATACCATATTTTACGGTTGCAGGAAATCACGATTTGTATTTTGAAGGTTGGAACGAATTTTTTCCGCGATTCGGTTCTTCAACATATTATTTCACAGTTCAAACTCCGGTTGATAAAGATTTATTTATCTGCTTAGATTCCGGCGGCGGAACTATAGGGACTAAACAATTAGAATGGTTTGAAGATGTCTTAATAAATATTCGTCCGAATTATCGCCGATGTGTTGTGTTGACTCACAATAATTTTTTCCGTTTCAGAAGAACAACAAGCACAAATCCAAATGTGGAAGAAGTGCGTTTGTTATTGGAATTATTCACAAAAAACAATGTAGATTTGGCAATTACAGGCCACGACCATGTAAAAGACGAACAAACTTTCGGCAACACAATTCATATTGTTATGGATGCTTTGAAAGACGAAACCGAAAATGCCGGATATTTTCAATTTAATATCAAAAACGGAAATATTGATTACAAGTTTGTTAATTTATAGAAGTGTTTTTTAAAGAAAAAAATTATTTAACCTAAAATATTAAGTTTTATTTATTTTGAATTGAAAAAAATATCGAAACAAATTTGAAAATGAAATTTTAACTAACAGTATTCGTTAAATAAAAACAATTATATTTTTTAAAACTAATTACTTACTAAAGAAAAAAAAATGAAAAAACTAATTTTACCCGTATTCCTAATGTTGATAAGCATTACGCAACTATTTTCACAAGATATGGAAGGTTGCAAAGACCATCCTTTACTAACTCGAATGTCAAATTATGTAATTACGGAATGCACTCAAAACTTCGACAATTTAGATTTTTATAACTCTAATGGCGAAGATGTTCTTTTGGAAGGAAATCTTTCTTACTTTTGGTATGTTTTAGACACGGAAACAGGAAAACCGGAACCAAGTTATTTGCAAATTGTAAAAAATTATGCAAATGCGATTATTAAAATCGGAGGTAAAAAAATATACGAAGAAGAAGGTTTGGGTTGTTATGAATTGAATAAAAACGGAAAATTGTATAACATAAAAGTCTCATGCACAAATAACAGCGACATTCTGCTTTATGTTTTGGAAATGGAACCAATGGTTCAAGAAATTACAGCAAACGAAATGCTCGACGCTTTAAACAAAGACGGTTATTTAGCTCTTAATATTCTTTTCGAAACAGGTAAATCTGTTATTCAAACAGAATCACTTCCAATTGTTGACCAAATTTTTGAATTGATGAAATTGGATTTAACGCTAAAAATTAGTATCGAAGGTCATACCGATAATCAAGGCGATGCAAACAGCAATAAAAAACTTTCTGTCGACAGAGCAAAAGCTGTTATGGATGCAATTATTGCCAAAGGTATTGATAAAACAAGATTATCATTCACCGGTTGGGGACAAGAAAAACCTGTCGGAGATAACAGAACCGATGCAGGAAGAACACAAAACAGAAGAGTTGAAATTGTGAAGAAATAAAATCAAACTAAAAAAAATCATAAATAATATTTACCAAGTCTACTTTTAAAAAATTTCAAAAAATAAAAGCAGACTTGGTTTTTTTAATAAAATCAAATATGCAAGAACTAATCACTTTCGGAATATTAAGCTTTACATCGTTTTTTACGCTGATAAACCCAATAGGAACAATGCCGGTTTTTATGACAATGACAGCGGAATTGGACAACAAACAAAGAACTGCAACCGCCAAAAAAGCAAGTATTGTGGCATTTTTCACAATATTGTTTTTTGCATTTTCGGGTCAGTTGCTTTTTAATTTCTTCGGAATTTCGGTTAACAGTTTTAGAATTGTTGGCGGTGTTATTTTCTTTTTAATGGGAATGGATATGTTGCAAGCACGCCTCGGAAAAGTGAAAGTGAAAGAAACAGAAGTAAAAGCTTATGTGAACGACATTTCTATTACTCCGCTTGCTATTCCAATGATTTGCGGTCCGGGAGCAATTACAAACGCAATTGTTCTTATGGAAGATTCAAATACAATTCCGATGAAAATTACACTTTTAGTTTCAATCACACTTGTTATGATTCTCACTTTTATAATTCTTTTCAGTTCTTCAAAAATTATAAAGTTTTTGGGTGAAACAGGTAATAATGTATTAATGAGACTCATGGGACTTATCGTAATGGTTATTGCAGTAGAATTTTTCTTTAGCGGACTAAAACCGATTATTCAGGATATAATAAATAATTAAATTCAAATACAAATTTATTCAACTTAATATCAGTAACTTAAACAAATTTATTTTGAAGAAAACAAATGTATTTCTTCAAAAAAATGTGTTGAAAAACATCAATATCAAATATTTTTATATATTTGTCGCTTAATTTTTAAAACAAAATATATGTATAATCTTTTAAAAGGCAAAAAAGGCTTAATTTTCGGAGCATTGAATGATAAATCATTAGCTTGGAATGTAGCAGAAAGAGCCTACGAAGAAGGAGCCGAATTTGTATTGACAAACACTCCTCTTTCAATGCGTTTCGGCGAAATAGACGAACTTGCCGCAAAGTGTAACACAATTGTTGTTCCTGCCGATGCTACAAGCGTTCCGGATTTGGAAAACTTATTGAAAAAAACAATGGAACATTTTGGCGGTAAAATAGATTTTATTTTGCATTCAGTTGCAATGTCATTGAATGTTAGAAAAGGTAGAAAATATGACGATTTAGATTACGGATTTTTAAATAAAACCCTCGATATTTCAGCAGTTTCATTTCATAAACTTTTACAAGTTGCAAAAAAATTGGACGCTATTAACGAATGGGGTTCTGTTGTTGCACTTTCGTATGTTGCAGCTCAAAAAACTTTATACAGATACAACGACATGGCCGATGCAAAAGCAATGCTTGAATCTATCGCCAGAAGTTTTGGATATATCTACGGAAGAGATAAAAAAATCAGAATTAACACAATTTCACAATCACCGACTTTAACAACAGCAGGTAGCGGAGTTAAAGGAATAGACGGATTGATGGATTTTACCGAAAGAATGTCGCCGCTTGGAAATGCAACAGCAGAAGAATTTGCCGATTATTGCATCACTCTTTTTTCTGATATGACAAGGAAAGTAACAATGCAAAACTTATTCCACGACGGCGGATTTTCAAGTATGGGCATGAGTTACAATGCAATGGCAATGTATCAACAAAGTTTGGACAATACAGAAACAAACGATTAAAAAAATTTCATAGAAAAGTAGGATTTATTTTTCTTTATTTATTATAATTTAATAATCACGAAGTGATTAAATATGAATAGCCCCGAGTTTTTAACTCGGGGTTAATTATTTATAGAAATTTGTCGCCGGCGGATTGTCGATAAAATATTATAATTAGTTAATTGCCGGCGTAATAGACATAATCTTTTTTCTTATTCTTTTTCTCCCGATTCTCATTACAGGTTTTGATGAAAAAGAACAAAAAAATCATTAACAAAAAAGCAATTATTAAAAAGATTTTTTTGATTTAAAAAACAGTTTAAAACATAAAAATTATAAATTTGGAAAAAACCTTTTAATATGAAAAGAATATTATTGACAGGCGCTACAGGAACTGTGGGAACAGAAGTTTTAGAATATTTACTTAACAGCGAAGAAAAACCTTCGGTAAAAATTTTTGCTTTATCTTCAAAAAAATCTAAAAAAACTTTAAGTAAATATAAAGGTAAAGTTGAAATTCTTTTCGGAGATATTACAAATTATTCTCAAATTGAATCTTATTGCAAAAATATCGACACGGTAATTCATTTAGCAGCCATAATTCCGCCAACGGCCGACGACAAACCCGATTTAGCAAATGATGTAAATGTTCTGGGAACAAAAAACATTGTTGAAGCCACAAAAAAATATTCTCCTCAAGCATTCTTTATTTACAGTTCATCGGTCGCTATTTACGGCGACAGACTTACAAATCCTGAAATATTTGTAGGCGATGAACTAAAACCAAGCGTTGGCGACGAATATGCAAAAACAAAAATAGAAGCAGAAAAAATTGTTATTGACAGCGGATTGAAATATACAATTTTAAGACTTTCGGCAATTATGGGAGCGGGAAATCATAAAATTTCCAAACTAATGTTTCACATGCCTTTGACTACAAAAATTGAAATTACAACTCCCGAAGATACAGGAAGAGCAGTTGCAAAATCGGCATTCTTTGAAAATGAACTTGCAGGAAAAACATTTAATTTGGGCGGAGGCGAAAATTGCAGAATTTCATATCGCAAACTTCTTGAAAAATCTTTTGAAATATACGGATTGGGCAAATTAAATTTTCCCGAAAAAACTTTTGCCGAAAAGAATTTTCATTGCGGTTATTTTTCCGACGGAAATGATTTGGAACAAATATTAAATTTCAGAAAAGATAATATTGATATATATTTCGATAAAGTAAAAAAAAGTGTAGGACGAGCAAAATACTTTGCAGCTAAAACATTCAGTTTTTTTGTAAAGAAATATTTACTGCTTCAATCAGAACCTTTTGTTGCTATAAAAAAAGGAGATAAGGAATTGATTAACAGATTTTTTAACAACTAATTTTATCCACCGATATTATTGAATTTATTTGTATTATTAATTGTTCCTCGCTCGGGTTTTTCGCCAATTGCAAGAAGAATTGCTTTTTCGGCTCCAAGTTTTCTTACATCATATTCTAAATCGCTGAAAAGACACGGACGAATTTTTCCGTCGGATGTTAATCGCAAACGATTACAAATATTACAAGCTCCGCCTTCGCCGCCTTTCACTTGCCAAAAATATCCTTTTTCCAAATCCATTTCGCGAATGTAGCGAATTTGCAAACCGTTTTCTTTGCAATATTTTGCTACTTCAACAGCATCTGTTTCATTTTCCGATTTTTCTATTACGCAATTTATTTTTATCGGATTTAAACCGGCATTTTTTGCAGCTTCTATTCCTTTCAAAACTTCGTCAATATTTCCAACTCTTGTAATTTTATTGAATTTTTCAGGATTCATTGTATCAAGGCTGATATTAACTCGTTGCAATCCGGCATCGAATAATTCTTGTGCATATTTTGAAAGATAAACACCGTTTGTTGTCATTCCAAAATCTTTTAATCCGGGGATTTTGGCAATTCTCGAAATTAATTCAATAATATTTCTTCTCACAAGAGGTTCGCCTCCTGTAATTCTTATTTTTTCAATTCCTAAACCAACAGCAGTTTGAGCAATTTCAAAAATTTCATCGAAATTAAGAATATCTTCGTGTTTCATAAGCGGAACACCTTCTTCGGGCATACAATAAACACACCTAAAATTACATCTGTCGGTAACGGAAATTCTTAAATAATTTATATTTCTGTTATATTTGTCTAACATTAACTTTTTCTCCTTTTTTCATGTTTGTAACACCAATCGGAATTTCAAATAATCCGTCGGCAACGGTTAATCCGTTAATATGCGCCGAGCCGTGATATTCTACCGGGAAAACTTCTCCGTTTTCGGAAATTGTAACCGGAATAAAAGCAAGCCTGTTTGCTCTGCTCCTATTAAAATCAATACCAAGAGCTAAAATTATTCGTTGATTTTTATAATCACTTCCGGCTAATTTATAAATCAACGGTTTCAGCAATAATTCAAAAAGCACGAAAGAAGAAACAGGATTTCCGGGCATTCCGAAACATATTTTATTTTGCGACATTGCAAAAGTTGTAGGTTTTCCGGGTTGAACTGCAATTCGGTCAAATTTAATATCGAAACCTGCGTTTTTCAAAATCTTTGGAACGAAATCAAAATCACCTTCGGAAACTCCGCCCGAAAGCATAATAATATCGTTTTCGGAAACTGCTTTATCGAAAATTTCTTGTGTAATTTTTTCATCGTCAACAGCAATTCCGTAATAATTTGCATTAATATTTATTGCCGCAAGTTGGGCAATCATTTGCGAACCGTTGCTATTTCTAATTTGTGAATCTTTCGGTTTAATATTCGGTTCAACAAGTTCGCTGCCGGTTGCAATTACTCCAACTTTAGGCAATTTTGAAACTTCCGGATTAATACAACCCACAGATGCCAATACTGCAATATGCTGCGGTTTCAGTAATGTTCCTTTTTGTAAAACGACATCGCCGATTTTTATATCTTCTCCTTTGAAACTGATATTTGCTTTTGCATCGTTTCCTGCTTCAATATTACATGTATCAATTTCCGATTTTGGTTTTGTATAAATTACTCTATTTTCGCCAATTTCTTTTGAATCTTCAACAATAAAAATTGTGTCGGCACCAACAGGCAAAGGCGCTCCGGTCATTATTTTTGAACATTGATTTTCGCCGATTTCTTTTTGCGGAATTTTTCCGGCAGGAATTATTTCTATAATTTCCAGTTCGTTAAATAAATCTATGCTTCTGCATGCAAATCCGTCCATTGCCGATTTATTAAACGGCGGCATGTCGATATCCGAAAAAACATCTTGAGCCAAAACTCTTCCGAGTGAATTATTTAACGCAACTTTTTCGGTTCCTATATTTAATTTTGTGCCAATTACAATTTCGTAGGCTTTTTGAAATTCTATCATCTTTTAATTTTTTATTTTCCAATTGTTTTCTGAAATAAAAATATTTTTGGGATTAAAATCGTGATTTTCACCGTCGGTAAATATTATTTTATCGGCAAATTTTTCCAATTTTAATGCGCTCGGTTTAATTTCTTCCGATTTAATGTGTTTTATCATTATAAAAAGTCCGGGAATTATGAATTCTCTAAGGCTGTTTGATTCACAAATAATAAAATTGTCGTCAGAAATCAATGTATTTAATTCCGATAAAGCTTCGAGAATGAATTTATTTTTGGTTTTAATTTTAAAAACTTTGTATGCACCGGCATTCAACATTTTAGAAGTATCTTCGTTTCCCGAAATATCATTTTCTTTTGTAATTCTGTATTTCTCGTTTTCTTTTAAAGGATTTATATCTTTTCCGTGAAAAAAATTATCGTTTTCATAAATTGTTTTAATTTTTATTGCAACGATAATATTTTTTTCAGATAAATTTTTAATTATTTGATATATAAAAGAAGTTTTTCCTACATTTCTTGTAGCACCGCCAATCATTAATATTTTTGGAAATTCAATCATTTTTTAATTCAGTTATGTAAAAAAAAGCATTTCGATATGCAACAATTTTATTAATATTTTTTCAATTTTAAAACATTGCAAATGTATTAATGATTTTTTTAATATCTGCCGAAAAAACTTAATGTTTTATAAAAGTTATTGCAGTTGCTTTTATCGAAACCCAAACAGTTTTTGATTCTTCCAAATGTAACCTTGTCAAAGAATTTTCGGTTATTAAAGCGGTAATTCTGATTCCTATATCGACAACAACTTTCACTCCGCTCCTTTCGGGTAAAATATTTATAATTTTTCCTTCAAAATTATTTGCGGCGCTCGATTCGGCATATTCGGGAAGCAATAAAATATTTTCATTTTTAATTATAATATATCCGTGGCAATTATTTTCATCTGTAACAATTGAGAAATAAATTTTGTTGTCGACAAAAGCAATTTTTGAGTTAGTTTGTTTATTTGAGGTTAATTCTGCATCAAAAAAATTGTCGATTCCGGCAAAATTTGCCGCAAATTTTGAATTTGGTTTACTAAAAACATCTCTAATATTTCCGCTTTGTAAAAGTTTTCCTTTATTCATAATTGCAACTTTTTCGGCTAATTGAAGAGCTTCGTTAAAATCGTGAGTTATATGAATTATTGTAATTCCTTTTTTACTAAGCAATCTAAGCAAATCGGTAGTTTCGGCTTTTAACTGAACATCAAGAGCCGAAAGAGGTTCGTCTAACAAAAGCACTTCGGGATTTGCAGCCAAAGTTCTGGCAATTGCAATTCTTTGTTTTTCTCCGCCCGATAAAGTTCCGGGTTTTTTATCCAATAAATGAAAAATATTCAGCTCATTTGCAAGTCTTTCTATTATTTGGTTTTTCTCAATTTTAGGTTTTTTAATTATAGGAAACTCAATATTTTGCCAAACAGTTTTATGCGGAAAAATTGCTAAATCTTGAAAAACAACACCAACTTTTCTGTCTTGAATTTTTTTTTCGGTAATGTCAATTTCATTAATAAAAACTTTTCCGCTGTCGGGTTTTTTAAAGCCCGAAATAATTTCGAGAATTAAAGATTTTCCGGCACCGGAGCGACCAAGTAACGCAAAATATTCGCCTTTTTCCACTTTGAAATTGATATTTTTCAGCTCAAAATCCGAAAATTTTTTTGATATATTTTTAAGTTCAATGCTCATTGTTAATATGAATATTTGTTTTTTTAATTTCAAGAGTAACACGTCCGACTCCTTTTTTCTTTATTCCTAAAGAATCGGCTGCAGCACCCGACAAATCTATGATTCTTTTTTTACTTACAGGTCCGCGGTCGTTAATTCTTACTTCAACAAATTTATTATTTTCGATATTTGTAACTCTCACAATTGTTCCAAAATCGAGAGTTCTGTGAGCTGCGGTAAGCGAATCCGAATTAAACTTTTCGCCGCTTGCAGTTTTTCTTCCGTGAAATCCGGGTCCGTACCAACTGGCTTTTCCTTTTTGAAAAAGATAATATTCCGCTTCTTGCTTTTCTTTACAGGAAGTATTTACAAATAAAATGAATATTACAGATAATAATAATTTTGTTTTCATAAGATTTTCATTTACATAATTTCTTAGTATTTATTTTTTGACATAATTTTTTCTAAATTTTTTCTTTTTTTCTCTCTGTATTCTTCAGCCGAATATCCTAAAGTAATTATAAGTTCCGGTCTTTTATTTTTGGGAATTTCAAGAAGTTCAACAACTTTTTTCTCGTCAAACCAACCCAAAATACATGTTCCCAAACCTTCTTCGTGTGCTTGCAAACAAAAATGTTCTACTGCAATTCCAATATCTATTAAAGAAAAATCTCTGTTTTTGATTTTATTTCCTAAAGTTGCGGTAAAATTAGAACCTTCATTAATTACAACTACGTGAACCGGAGCTTGTTTTGTGAAATGATTTAGCGGTAATAATTTATTTGATGTTGCTTGAGCTATTTTGTTTTTCAAAGTTTCATCGTCAACAACAATAAATTTCCAAGGTTGAGAATTGCAAGCCGAAGGAGCAATTCTTGCGGCTTCAATACAACTAATTATTTTTGATTGTTCAATTTTATCCGATTTATATGCACGAGTGCTTTGTCTGTTGTATGCTAATTCAGAAAATTTCATGTGTTTTTTTTTAATTTAAGTTTACAAATTTAATAAAATTGATTTAAAAGAAGTTTTTTTACGTATTCAGTTGAATCGCAATTATTTGAAGTTTTTTTTATATCAATCTAAAAAAAAATTCTAACAGATGTAAACATAATAAATAAAAACAGAAAATAAGTTTACTAAATTTGCACAACCATGTTTAAAACAGAATAATGACTTTTAAAGGAAAAATCAATTTAAACAACATTTTTTTGCCCGAAAGAGACAAAGAATTAATTGTTATTGCCGGCCCGTGCAGCGCCGAAACAGAAACGCAAGTTTTGGAAACTGCCCGAGAAATAAAATCTATTGGTAAGGTTGATATTTATAGAGCAGGAATTTGGAAACCGCGAACAAATCCGGGAACTTTTGAAGGTGTTGGCAAAGAAGGACTTAAATGGCTTAGAAAAGTTAAAGACGAAACAGGTTTATTAACAGCAGTTGAAGTTGCAACACCGCAACATGTAGAAGAAATTTTTAAATGCGAATCGTGTGTAGATATTGTTTGGATTGGAGCAAGAACTTCGTCGAATCCGTTTTCGGTTCAAGAAATTGCAAATAGTTTAAAAGGAACAGATATTCCGGTGATGATAAAAAATCCGATAAATCCGGAAGTAAAACTCTGGGCCGGAGCAATTGAAAGAATATTAAAATCGGGAATAGAAAATGTAGCAGCCGTTCATCGCGGATTTTATCCTTTTGAAAAATCAAATTTGAGAAATATTCCTAAATGGGAATTGGTTTTTGAACTTAAAAGTATGTTTCCTGAAATTCCTGTAATAAACGATCCAAGCCACATTGCCGGAAAAAGAAGTTTGATAAAAGAAATTTCGCAAAAAGCATTAAATCTGAATTTTGACGGACTGATGATTGAAACACATATTTCGCCGGACACGGCTTTGAGCGATGCTAAACAACAAATAACTCCGGAAGAATTGGAAAAACTTTTGGATGAATTAACATATCCGAAAGCACAATCGGACAATAAAGAATTTATTGATTTACTTGAGCAATTCAGAGAAAGAATTGATGCAATAGATTTTCAAATGCTGGAATTAATGTCGGGCAGAATGAAAATTATTGAACAAATAGGGAAATACAAAAAAGAGAATAATGTAACAATATTTCAGTTAAAAAGATGGCTTGATATAATGCTTACACGTGAAGATTTCGGAAAAAAAATGGGACTCGATAAAAAATTTGTAATAAAACTACTTCAACTTGTTCACCGGGAATCTGTCAGAAAGCAATCTGAATAAGGCTCTGAAAGTGTCATTTCAAGTAAGATAATTATGGATTTATCAAATATTATAAAATTTAATGAAAATAAATATTCTTTTTGATACATCTTGTATAAAAATGTATTATCTTTGGTAAAAGCTTAATATATAAAGATATGGATATTACAGGCAAAATTAACGAATTAAGAGCTGAGAAAGCTTGGTCTATTGCAGAATTGTCAAGGAGATGTAAAATCCCGACAGTTAGTTTACGAGTAATGTTGAGTCGTGATAACCCCAATAATTATAATGTGAAATCGCTTATGAGAATAGCGGATTCATTAGGAACTACAGTCGCTTTTCTTACATCTGAGCAAGAAAATGACTTGCCGGCTTTGTCTAAAAAACAAAGGAAAGAAATTTCTAAGGCAATTACTCTTCTTGTTGATGACTATTTAACGGGAAAGCTTAAAGAATAATCAATTTTTTGAGTATTTATCAGACAGAAAAATCAAAAACAAAAATGAAAGGACGTGTAAAATGGTTTGATTCAACCAAAGGATTTGGTTTTATTCATACTGAAGAAGGAAATGATTTATTCGTTCACTATTCAAGTTTTCAAAATAAAAAATATGAAATCTTGGAAGAAGGTGAAGAAGTAGAGTTTGAGGTGATTCAAGGAAAAAGAGGTCTTTTGGCATCAAATTTGAAAAAAATAAACGGATAAATAGTTTCTAAAATAAAATGTAAATTTTAAACTTTCTATTAAACCGGAAAAGGAATGTCTTTTAGTTTTTTGGATTGTCGTTAGTATCAATAATTGAAAATTTAGTTTTCATTTATGTATTAACGACAATTTTTTTTTCCAAATTGCTTATTATAAATAGGTAATCAATTTATATTTTGTTTCTTTTCTTCGAGCAAATTCATTTCTAAACTTAAATTTTCCCAATCTGTCATTTTTTGCTCAAGCTCTTTTTTGCTTTTTTCAAAATTGATATAAAAATTGCTTTCGGTAATATTTTCGCCCGACGAAAGTTTTTTCTCGCATTGTTCAATAAAATTTTCTAAGAAAAATACTCGTGCCTCAACATCGTCAATTGTCTTTTTTACTTTGCGAATTTCTTTATCAATTTTTTTTCTTTCTTCATAAATTTCTTTGTTTTGCGACGATTCTTTTAAAGAGTTTTCCGAAGATTGAACCAATTTATTCTTTTCGATTTCTTTCAACGAATCCATTTTTTTACGTTCAAGAAATTGTTTTATGTCGCCGGAATGTTTCTTAATTGTTTTATTTCCAAACTCAAAAATTTTGGTACACAAACCTTGCAAAAAATTTCTGTCGTGAGAAACAACAATTAAAGTACCGCCAAACTGACTAAGTGCTTGTTTTAAAATATCTTTTGAGTGCATATCGAGATGATTTGTTGGTTCATCGAGAATCAGCAAATTATATGGTTCGAGCATAAGTTTTGCAAGAGCAAGTCTGGAACGCTCACCGCCTGAAAGAACTTCAACTTTTTTATCAATATCGTCGTTGCTGAAAAGAAATTGCCCCAAAATATCTCTTAATTTTGTTCTAATTTCTCCAACAGCAATATCGTCGAGAGTTTGAAAAACGGTTTTGTTTTTATCAAGCTCATTTTCTTGATTTTGAGCAAAATATCCTATTTTAACATTATGTCCGAGCTTTACATTTCCACGATATTCAATTTCATTTTTAATAATTCTAACCAAAGTAGTTTTCCCTTCGCCGTTTTTTCCTACAAAAGCAATTTTTTCGCCTCTTTCAACAGTAAGCCAAATGTTTTCGAGAATAGTTTTTGTGTCGTAAACCTTTGTCATTTCTTCAATATCAATAACAACGTCGCCCGAACGCGGCGCTTCCGGAAATCGAATTGTTAAACCGGACAAATCTGTTTCGTCAATTTCAACTCTCTCAACTTTATCGAGTTGCTTAATTCTTGATTGAACTTGAACGGCTTTTGTGGCTTTATATCTGAAACGTTCGATAAATTGTTCGGTTTCGGAAATCATTTTTTGCTGATTATTGTATGTTGCAAGTTGCTGTACAATTCGTTCTTTACGCAAAATTTCAAATTCCGAGAAAGAAACTTTATAATCGTAAATTTTACTTTTAATAATCTCTATTGTTCTGTTTGTAACTGCATCAAGAAAAGCTCTATCGTGCGAAATAAGAATTATTGAACCGTAATAATCTTTCAAAAAATCTTCCAACCATTGAATAGATTCAATATCGAGGTGATTTGTAGGCTCATCGAGCAAAAGCAAATCGGGTTTTTTCAATAAAATTTTTGCAAGTTCAATTCTCATTCGCCAGCCGCCGCTAAATTCGGCAACATCTCTTATAAAATCAGAATCAAGAAAACCCAAACCTTTAAGAATTTTTTCGGTATCGCCTTCAATAGAATTTCCTCCGTGAATAGTAAATTTTTCGTGCAAATGTGCCGATTTTTCTATTAAAGAATTATATTCTGCCGATTCATAATCTATTCTTTCGGCAAGTTTAATATTAATTAAATCTATATTTTTTCTTATTGAAATAACTTCTTCAAAAGCAGTTAAAGCTTCTTGTTTCACTGTTTTTCCTTTCGGATAAGTCATTTGCTGAGGAAGATACCCGACGGTAAAATCCGAAGACATAGAAATTTCGCCCGAATCGGCCGATGCTTGTTTTGCAATAATTTTGAGCAAAGTAGATTTTCCGGCACCGTTTTTTCCTGTTAATCCGATTCTGCTTTTCGGACTAATCACAAACGAAATGCTGTTTAATAAAGGAACTCCGCTAAAAGAAACGGAAATATTGTTTACCGAAACCATTATAAAATCAATTTTTAAAGAATTGCAAATATAAAAAAATAGAGAAACATTGATGCAAGAATTTATAAAATAGATTTTTATCGAAATTTATTATAGCTTTTATCAATTTAAAAATATATGTTTTAAAGATATAGGTCAAAAAATAAAAATGTCGGTTTTTGTTATAATTTTACAAGTCGAAATTAAAACACTAAGCATAATTGATACTTCACTAATAATTTCGACCAAAACAAATAAACTGTTCGAGAATAAATAAATTTTATAAACTAATAACACGAGTATGTCGAAAAATACTTTTTTAGGCTGGTTGCACAACGGAATTATCGAAAACTGGGAAAGCGAAGCTTTATCCGATTTAGATAAAAAGCCTATAACTTACGGAGAAACAGCACAGAAAATCACCGAATTACACAATGTTTTTAAAACTTTAGATGTAAAGAAAGGAGATAAAATTGCCGTTTCGGGAAAAAACTCTACAAATTGGGCTATAACTTTTCTTGCTACAACAACTTATGGTGCTATTATTGTTCCGTTGTTGTCGGATTTTAAGCCAAAAGATATTGCAAAACTATTAAATCATTCCGAATCAATAATATTTTTTGCCGATACAAAAATTGGAAAAGACATTGAAAAAGAAGAATTAGAATTTCTTAAAATAGGAATTTCATTAGATGATTATTCCGTTTTTTATTCAAAAGATGAAAATTATAAAGCAACTTTTATCGAATCATTCAAGAAATCAAAAGAAATAAAAATTAATAAAGGTGAATTTACTGTTCCTGAATTTAATCAAGACGAACTTGTAGAAATTATATATTCTTCGGGAACTGTGGGTTTTTCAAAAGGTGTAATGTTAAGTCACAAATCATTGTCGGAAAACGTTGATTATGCCAGAGATAACATGTTTTTAACCAAAGGTGATAATATTCTTTCTTTTCTTCCTGCAGCTCATGCTTACGGTTGCGCTTTTGAATTTTTATTCCCGTTTTCAAAGGGTTGTCATATTACATTTTTAGGGAAAACGCCAACACCCGAAATTTTACTTAAAGCTTTCGATTTAGTGAAACCAAAACTAATTTTGTGTGTTCCGCTTATTGTAGAAAAAATTTATAAAAAAAAGATTAAACCTCAAATGGACAAACCTTTAATGAAAATTTTAAGGCATATTCCCGGTTTAAATAATATAATTTACAAAAAAGTTCTGGCGAGTTTAAATAATGTTTTTGGAAATAATTTTTCCGAAATTGTTATTGGAGGTGCTGCAATGAATCACGAAGTTGAAAAATTCCTTACTCGCATAAAATTCAAATTTACAATAGGTTACGGAATGACAGAATGTGGTCCGTTAATTTCATACCAAACTTGGGACCAAAGAAAATTAGAATCAACCGGTAAAATAGTAAATTCGTTAAAAGTTAAAATTATTAATCATGACGCTAAAACAAAAGTTGGCGAAATTTGTGTAAAAGGCGATAATTTAATGCTTGGATATTACAAAAACGAGGCTGCCACAAATTCGGCAATTGACAGCGAAGGCTGGTTACATACCGGAGATTTAGGATTAATAGATGAAAATGAAGTAATTACAATTAAAGGTCGCATTAAAAACATGATTCTCGGTTCATCGGGTCAAAATATTTACCCGGAAGAATTAGAATCTTTGGTGAACGAATTTCCGTGCGTTACAGAATCGGTTGTTGTTGAACGAAACGGAAGAATTACAGCTCTTATCTTTCCCGATTTGGATTTCATAAAAGAACATCATCATACAGAGGAACATCTTTTACACGAATTGAAACACAATATTCACAAACTTAACAGGAATTTGCCCAATTATATGCAAATAAAAGAGTTTGAAATTTATAAAGAAGAATTTGAAAAAACTCCAAAGAAAAATATAAAAAGGTTTTTATATAACTAAAATATCTTAAAGTTCTCAGTCTTCAGTTCTCGGTCAGCAGGATTTATCGTTTTTATGAAGACTGAAGACTGAAATCATTAAATCTCTTTTTTATTTATTCACAAAAAAATCCATAATTATCCAAGCTTTTGCTGAAATAATATTGATTTTATCTTCAAGAATTTCTTTTACTTCGGATTTGTTTAAAATATGCACTGTTAATTCCTCACTTTCTTCGAGTTTTGAGTAAGATATTTCGCCTTCAGCTTTTGCAAATACAATTGAAATTGCTTCATTTGAAAGACCTGCGGAATTAATTACAAACGGACTTATTTTTAGAATTTCTGAAACTCGTAAACCTGTTTCCTCAAAAAATTCTCTTCTTGCAGCGGTTTCAATATCTTCATTTTCATCAATTAATCCGGCAGGAAAACTCCATTCAAAATCTTGAACCGGAATTCTAAATTCCTTTATCAACACAAGTTTATCGCCGTATTCGGCAACAATCATTACCGCTTTTCTGTTAGCTGTTCTTTCCGCAGAAACCCATTGCGAAACATTTCCTGCTGTATTTATATATTCTGTTTCAACAAGGTTTAAAAACTTTGTATGAAAAAGGTTTTTGATAGATATTATTTTCATATTGTAAAAATATTAAATCATAAAAAAAGCAAATTACGAAAAGCTTTGTAATAAAAAAAAGAGTAAGTCATTGATAACTTACTCTTTTCAATTTTAATAAATCTTAATTGTTATAGCACTGCTTTATACGCATCAACAGAGCCGTAACCAAAATCTGCATTTTTATACGGATAAAATTCTGACGATTGTATAAGTTTTGTAAGAACTTGGTCTCTTGTCCATGTTGGATATTTTGCCCAAACTAAAGCGGCAATACCCGCCATTGTTGATGTAGCAATTGAAGAACCGCCAACATATTGTTTGCTGTTTTCATAAAATCCGGTTGTTGGAGATGTTCTGTTTCCGTCATAATATCTTTGCATAACAACAGTGAAATCAATTTGACTTCCCCAATGGCAAACGTCGCAAGCATCTGTTGAACCGCCGTCGGTAACTCCGGTAACTGCATTACATTCTGCCATACTTGCCGGAAATATTACTCCAACAAAATTTGTGAAAGATGTTGAAGTTCCGCCTGCTGCAAAAATTAATTTTCCTTTAGAATAAGCATATTTTACTGCATCTGATATTTTTGAAATTGTAAAAATATAACCAACCGACATAGAAATAATTTTAAGATCCGAACGATTTGCTAAAGCTGTAATTGCATCTGCAACACCTCTTTGTTCGTGATAATCGTCAAGAAGTACATCTGATGTTCCTCTATAGGAAATTAAGTTGCAATTGTAAGCAACGCCTACCGGCATATAATTATCATTTCTTGGGCTTGCTACATTTGAACTCATAGAAGTTCCGTGGCTGCATTTATCATCAGGTCCGTCAGTTGTTGTTACCCAATACCATATTGATTCTGTATAAGTTCCATATTTTTGAACTGTTCTTCCTGTTGAATATCCGTCATTAAAACTTGCATTTAATAAAGATTGATATGGTGAAATTCCGGTGTCTACAACACCAACTGTAATACCTCTTCCTGTGCTGATATTCCATGCTGAGGGGATATTATGTTTGTCATAAACCCATGATACATAACAATTTGGAGCTATAAGTCTGTAATCTGCCGTATTAATTACGTCTGAACCTGTATCGCATCCGCTGTCGCTTTTTTCTGTTGCTTCATAATCGAAAAATCTGTAACCGGAAGGTTCTGCGTATCTAACGTTTGGGTTACTTCTTAATAGAGCAATTGTTTCAATTTTTGAAACTTTAATATCAAAATAAGTTAAAAATTCATCTTGATGTATAACGATATTTGTTTTCTCGGCATTTCCTTCCGACAAAATAATTTCGTCAATAAGACTTTTTCTTAAATCACTGTTCAATTTGTCGGTTCCTTCAATAAATTCTTTACTTCCGAATCCTACGGTTAAAATGCTGTCGCCATGAATAACCGCACTCCAAAGCATATTGTCGTCGGCATTTTTCCAATTAAAATCTCCTGTTTTTTCAATTGATTTTTTAATTGCAGTGTTAATTTCTTGAGGTGTTAATAATTCGAATGAAGTTTCATTTGTTACTGTTTTCAATATTTCCGAATCATCTTTCTTACAAGTCGAAAACAATAAAATTAGAATAAACGGTAAAATTTTTAGAAGTTTCATAAATTAAAGTTTGAATTTTTAAATAAATTTTTTGTTTGATAAATTTATAATTTTTTATTAATCTATTTATAAAAACAGCTACAAAAAAATTACTGTCAAACAATATTTTTATTAAAACAAATCTAACTTATTGAATATCAAAATATCTTAATATAAAATCTGAACGGAATTTATATTAAGACTAAATATGAATTAAAAATGTTTTAAAGCATCAATTTTTATGCCGGAGAAAATGAATCTTTTTTTTATATCTCATTAATTTTTAGAATAATCCGAATAACTTTAGCGAAGCTCCCAAAATTACAAACAACAAAACATATCGTATAAATTTTGGTCCCCAACTTACGGCAAATTTGGTTGCTACAAAAGCACCGAGCATACTTCCTGCGGCAAGAATAAGTCCTATTTCATAATTTATTTGATTGTTATACATAAATATAACCATAACTACTGATGTAAATAATAAAATTATAAGATTTTTAACAGCATTTGCTTTCACTAAATCCAAACCGGAACCTAAAACTAAGCCTGCCAAAAGAAACATTCCAACTCCGGCTTGGATAAAACCGCCATAAATTCCTATTACAAAAAATATTACTATTTGAAAAATTCCCGGTTTTTCAGATGCCAAATCTGCTTGACCTTTTATCCATGCTTCGGGTTTAAAAAGAAGAAGAAAAAACATTATCACCAGCATTATGGCAATGGCATTATTCATAATTCTTTCATTAATTTCAACAGCAAATTGAGCTCCGATAATTGAACCTATTACGGCCGGAATTGCAAGTCTCATTGAGGTTTTTGCTTCAATAACTTTTTGCTTTTTAAAACTTCCAACACTCACAAGTGTTTGAAAAAATATTGATATTCTGTTTGTTCCGTTTGCTACATTTGCAGGCAATCCTAAAAATATTAGTAAAGGTAATGTAATTGTTGAGCCGCTTCCGGCAAGGGTGTTTATAAAACCTGCAACAAATCCGGCAAGAATTACCGCCAAAATCATATACCATTCCATATTATTTCTTTGTTTGTGTTATGAAATTTACCAATTCTTCAAGATATTTTTTATCTGTTTCATCATAAGAATTAAGATTTTCACTATCGACATCTAACACAAAAATTACTTCACCTTTAATAATTCCAGGAATTACAATTTCCGATTTTGAATCGGAACTGCATGCAATGTGTCCGGGAAATTTATCAACATCGGGAACAATAATTGTTTGTTTTTGTTGCCAAGAAGTTCCGCAAACGCCATTGCCTAAATTTATTCTTGTGCAAGCAATTGGTCCGTGAAACGGGCCCAAAACTAATTGTTCGTTTTTAACTAAATAAAATCCAACCCAAAAATAATTCATGCCAAAATACAAGGCCGACGAAACATTTGCAAGATTTGCAATAAAATCTTCTTCACCTGTTATAAGTGATTTAATTTGAGGAATAAGAGATTTGTATTTTTCTTCTTTTGAAAGATTTTTATCAATAAATATATTTTCCGACATAATTTATAATTCTATAAACATTTCATTTAAAGGACGTCTAACTTTATTTAACTTTGCATATTTATCATCTTCCGAACGATAACCAAGATTTGCAAAAACAACTGAATGAAGATTTTTTTCTTTTAAATATAAAATTTCATCAAATTTTTCTGCATCAAAACCGCCCATCGGGCAAGCATCAATTTTTTCTATTGCACAAACAGTAAGCAAGTTACCTAATGCAATATAACATTGGTCTGATGCCCATTTTAACAATTGCTCGAGAGATTTTTTCTTTATGAAATTTTGAATATTTGCTTTGTATGAAACAAGCGAATTTAATTCTACATTTCTTATTTGTGCAAGGTTTTCTACATGAGAATCAATATAATCGTTATCAATATTAGTTTTTGCGGCAAAAATCAAAACATGCGATGCAGTAGAAACATTAATTTGTCCGAAAGCTGCTTCTGTAAGTTTTTCTTTTATTTCTTGATTAGAAACAATTATCATTTTAAATGGTTGCATACCATAAGAAGTAGCTGTTAAATTAACGGCTTCCTTAATTGTATCTATTTGTTTTTGAGATATTTTTTTATTTGAATCAAATAGTTTTGTTGCATATCTCCATTTTAATTTTTCTATTATATCCATTTTAATTTTTAATATTTTTTTAATATCTGTAAACAAATGCATTAATATTCATTCCCGCACCAACAGAAGCAAACACAAGCATATCGTCTTTTACGATTGGATGATTTTCGCAAACTCCTCGATGTAATCTGTCGAACAAAGTCGGTATTGTGGCAACAGAACTGTTTCCCAGAAAATTAATGCTCATAGGCATAATATTCTCCGGAGTTTTCATTTTATAAGATTTAAAAAGTCTTTGAATCATTGCTTCATCCATTTTTTCGTTCGCCTGATGAATAAGAACTTTTTTTACTTCGGAAATATCAATTCCGGATTTATCAATTGCTTTTTTCATGGCATTTGGAACATTTGATAATGCAAATTCATAGATTTTTCTTCCGTGCATTTTTATATATCTAATTTTTTCATCTTCACCGGGTTTATTTGATTTCCCGAGGAATAAATAATATGCTTCATCTTTTGTGTATGAAGCCGATTCCCACGACAATAATCCGGTTTTTTCATCGCTTTCAACAGCTTCAACTATTGCAGCTCCTGCTCCGTCGGAATAAATCATTGAATCTCTGTCGTGCATATCTAAAACTCTCGACAAGGTTTCGGCACCAATTACAAGAAATCTTTTACCTGCTCCGGCTTTTATATATGTATCGGCATGAATAACTCCTTGAACCCAACCCGGACAACCAAAAAGTAAATCAAATGCAACACAAGAAGGATTTTCAATTTTTAAAAGATGTTTAACTCTTGAAGCAATACTCGGAAGAATATCGGTTTGAATTGTTCCCGTTTTTACATCTCCAAAATTGTGAGCAACAATAATTTGGTCAATTGTTTCTCGGTCGATTCCCGCACTAATAATTGCTCTTTCAGCTGCAATTGCTGCAATATCCGACACATTCAAATCGTCGGTAACGTATCTGCGTTCTTCAATTCCGGTAATTACTTTAAATTTTTCGGTAACTATTTTACCGTCGCCTTCAATTTTTTCATTGTTTGCATCGTAAAATTGAGTGTCCTCAAAATCGCTGTTTTTCTTTACTACTTTAGGAATATAATTCCCTGTTCCGGTAATTACTGTATTTGTAAATTTCATAAACGTTAAAATTAATAAAAAAATAACCGGCAAGCTAAAACATTTTTCAATTCAAGCAAAAAAATAAACAACTTTAATCCTTTTTTTAATAATAGAACTACAATTTCACATTTATAAAAAAAAATCATTTTTCCCAAATATTAATTTTTGATTTTTAAGATGCAAAAAAAATTATAATCTTTGAAGAAATAAATAAATTTATATCATGCACATTACAATTTTAGATTGGAGTATTATTGCATTATTTTTTGTCTTAAGTATTTCCATTGGATTATTTATGTCGAAAAGAGCAAGCAAAGGAATGAACGATTTTTTCCTCAGCGGAAGAAAACTTCCTTGGTATATTGCGGGAACAAGTATGGTTGCCACAACTTTTGCAGCCGATACGCCGCTTGCAGTTACAGAACTTGTTTCGCAAAACGGTGTTTCCGGAAACTGGCTTTGGTGGAATATGCTTTTTGGAGGAATGCTCACAGTTTTCTTCTTTGCAAAACTTTGGCGACGCTCCGGAATTATGACAGATGCCGAATTTGTTTCGATAAGATATTCCGGAAAAGAAGCTGACTTTTTAAGAGGTTTCAGAGCTGTTTATATAGGAATTTTCATGAATATTATTGTAATTGCTTGGGTAAATTTAGCTATGGTGAAAATTATTACGGTAATGTTTCCTCATTTAACAATTCTTGGAGTTTCTCAATTTAATTTTTTAGGAATTGAAATTAATTCTCAACTTATTGCAGTTGCAATATTAATGACTTTCACTGCTGTATATTCTGCTCTGTCAGGCCTTTGGGGAGTTTCACTAACCGACAGTTTCCAGTTTATTGTTGCAATGACAGGAAGTATTGTTCTTGCAATTTTTGCGGTAAACCATGTTGACGTTGGCGGAGTTGCAGGTTTAAAAGAAAAATTACCCGCTTGGGCTTTTGATTTTTTTCCCACAATCTCAAATTCCGACAACCTTGAAACTTCCGGAACCGGATTATTAAAAATGAGCTTCACTGCACTTATTGCATATTTAGGAGTTCAATGGTGGTCGAGTTGGTATCCGGGAGCCGAACCCGGCGGCGGCGGATATATTGCACAAAAAATGATGTCGGCAAAAGACGAAAAAAATTCTCTTTTTGCAACACTTTGGTTTCAAATTGCTCATTTTGCGGTGAGACCTTGGCCTTGGATTATTGCTGCAATGTCGGCATTAATTCTTTATCCGGACGTAACAGACAAAGGATCTACTTATGTGATGCTTATTAGAGATTTAATGCCTTCCGGACTTTTAGGTTTATTAATGGCAGCATTTCTCGCAGCTTATATGTCAACAATTGCTTCGCAAACAATTTGGGGAACTTCATATATTATTAACGATTTATATAAACCATATATTAATAAAACTGCCGACGAAAAAAAATATGTGAAAGTGTCGAGAATTACAACATTTTTATTGATGTTTTTATCAATTTTTGTAACAACACAATTTGATAAAATTAGCGATGCGTGGAAATTTGTTCTTGCAATGAGCGGCGGAATCGGACCGGTTTTACTTCTTCGTTGGTATTGGTGGAGAATAAATGCTTGGTCGGAAATTTCGGCTATGGCAGCACCGTATTTTATATTTCCGGTTTTAAAATATGGTTTCGGATTAGATGTTTTATCGGGCGATTTTGAAATTTCTTTAATTATTATAGCACTTTGGTCAACATTGGTTTGGGTAACGGTTACGATTTTGACACCGCAAGTTTCCGAAGAAAAATTAACTTCGTTTTACAGAAATGTTCATCCCGGAGGAAAAGGCTGGAAAAAAATTGCGGATTCAAATCCGGATATTATTGCCGATTCAAATTACAGAAAACTGTTTGTTAACTGGTTTGTAGGAGTTTTCATGGTGCTTTCGGCACTTTTCGGAACCGGAAAAATTATTTTTGCCGAATACGGCGAAGGATTTTTATTCTTAACTTTAGCATTAATTGCAGGAATTATAATTAGCTATAATTTAACCGAAAAAAATAATACAAATATTTAATAATTGAGTATTTACAATCAAATATTAACGAAATATTGGGGATATTCGGAATTTCGTCCTTTGCAGGAAGACATAATAAAATCTGTAGCCGACGAAAAAAAGGATACACTCGGTCTTTTGCCAACAGGCGGAGGAAAATCCATAATTTTTCAAGTTCCGGCACTTGCAAAAGAAGGAATGTGTTTGGTTATTACTCCGCTTATAGCTCTGATGAAAGATCAAGTTGAGAATCTGAAAAAAAGAGAAATTAGTGCAGCTGCAGTTTATTCGGGAATGTCGAACCATGAAATTGATTTAATATTAAATAATGCTGTTTTTGGTGCTTATAAGTTTCTTTATCTTTCGCCCGAAAGAATTGCAACAAAAATTTTCATAACAAGAGTTCCGGAAATGAAAATTAACTTGATTGCCATAGACGAAGCTCATTGCATTTCTCAATGGGGCTATGATTTTCGTCCGTCATATTTGAATATCGCAAAAATAAGAGATTATATTCCAAACATTCCGCTTTTAGCTTTAACTGCAACAGCTACAGAAGAAGTTGCCGATGACATTCAAGAAAAATTGGGCTTTTCGCAAAAAAATATTTTCAGAAAAAGTTTTGAAAGAAAAAACCTTATTTATATAGTCAGAAATGTTGAAGATAAGTTAAAATATCTTCTAAAAATTATTAACTCGGATAAAGGAACCGGAATTGTTTATGTGAGAAACAGAAAAAAAACTGTTGAAATTGCAAAGTTTCTTCGCGAAAACGGAGTTTCGGCAGATTATTTTCATGCAGGAATTGACCCCAAAATTAAAGATTCAAAACAAAATAACTGGAAAAATAATAAAACAAGAGTTATTGTTTCAACAAACGCTTTTGGAATGGGAATAGACAAGCCCGACGTAAGATTTGTGGTTCATATTGATTTGCCCGAATCGCCGGAAGCTTATTTCCAAGAAGCCGGAAGAGGCGGACGAGACGAAAAAATTGCTTATGCCGTTTTACTCTACAATAATTCGGATAAAATAAGTATTGAAAAAAGAATTGCCACGAATTTTCCGGATATTGAAACAATAAAAAATATTTACGATGCAATTTGTAATTACTACGAAATTCCGGTTGGAGCAGGAAAAGGACTTGTTAGAGCATTTAGTATGCGAGATTTTGTTACAAAATTTAAACTTCAAATTTACACTGTTTTCAGCAGTTTGAAATTCTTACAAAACGAAGGATATATGGAATTTACCGAAGATGATTTTAATCCTTCAAAAGTAAATTTTACAATAAACAGAGACGATTTGTATAAATTTCAGGTTGCAAATTCTGCTTTCGATGCATTTATTAAACTGTTACTTAGAACATATTCGGGTTTATTTTCGGGTTATATTTCTATTGACGAAGAATATTTGGCTAAAATATCGAAAGTTAATGTTGAAACAATAGTTAATTATCTGACAAGTTTGGCGCAGGCTAATATTATTAATTATGTGAAACAAAGAAAAACACCTTTTATTATTTTTTCGGAAGAAAGATTGGAACCAAAAAATTTGAGAATTTCGGTTGAAAAATACAACGAAAAGAAAGACAGATATTTGAACAGAATAAACGCAATGCTAAAATATGCCGAAAGCAATACAAAATGCAGAAGTCAAATGCTTTTGTCATATTTTGGAGAAAAAGATTCATACAGATGCGGGAATTGCGATGTTTGTAAAAGCAGAAACGAATTGGATATCAGCAACTACGAATTTGATATTATATTAGCAAAAATAAAAGACATTCTTAAAAAAGAACCTTTACAAACCGAAAAACTTATTGACGAAATGAATTGCGACGAGAAAAAAGCCGTGAAAATAATTAGATGGCTTATGGATAACAACAAAATAATTTACGACGAAAAAAAGAATCTTACTTGGAACAAATAGATTCAAAATGAACATAATAATTTCACCTCTCGATTGGGGTTTGGGACACACGGTGAGAATAATTCCGATTATCAGATTTCTGAAAAACAATAATCATAATATTTATATTGCCGGAAATTTAATGTCAATTTCAATTTTAAAAAAAGAATTTCCCGAATTAAATTATTTATATTTAAAGCCTTATAATATAAAGTATTCAAACAAAATCAATAACTCTTTTATAATATTTCTTCAGGCATATAAAATTATTTTTACTTCAATTTACGAATATTTTAAACTGAAAAAATATATTAAAAAATTTAATATCAATATTGTTATTTCCGATAACAGATACGGTTTTTTTTCCAAAAAAATTTATTCTATTTTCATAACACATCAAATTTCGCCAAAAACACCTTTCAAAAATAAATTTCCGAATAAAATATTATATAAAATTCATAAAATATTTATTGAAAAATTCGATAAATGTATGATTCCGGATTTTGAAAACGAAGAAATAAATTTAACAGGCGATTTATCACATAAATTTCCGTTGCCAAAAAATGCAAAATTTATAGGAATTCTTTCCGATTTTGAACCGACCGAAATTGAACCTGAAATTATTTACGATATTGCAATAATAATTTCCGGTCCGGAACCTCAAAGAAGTATTTTCGAACAAAAATTAAAATCGTCAATAGATTTTTTAAAATATAAAACAATAATTATCACCGGAAAACCCGAAAATAAAATTGAGAAAAACGAATTTGAAAACTACACCGAAATAAATCATCTCGAAAGAAAAGAAATGCGTAAAATTATTTTACAAAGCAAAACAATAATTTGCCGAGCCGGTTACACTTCAATTATGGATTTGGTGCGATTAAACAAAAATGCAATTTTAATTCCAACTCCCGGACAAACCGAACAAGAATATTTAGCCGAATATCTTTCACGAAAAATCGGGTTTCTGTGTATTTCGCAAAAAAATATTAATAAAGAAAACATAACAAAACTTATAAAAAAAAGTTTAATCTCAAAAGAACTAAAATTCCCGTTTGTTAACTCAACAGATTTCACAAATTTGAATTTCAATTAATATTTCTGTTTCATATTTATTATAAAAAAGTTATCTTTGTTCTATAAAAAAACGAAAATACAAAATGAAGAATTTAAAACAAAAATTAAAATTCCGAATTACAATACTTTTAATATTTATAAATTTTACTGCATTTTCGCAATCAAATATCGACAGTTTAACGACATTGCTCAACATTTCAATTTCAAAAAAATCTGCCGACACAACAATTGCATCGTTGTATGTGAAACTTTACAAAGCAACATTCAATACACAACCGATGGATGCTGTTCAACATGCAGCAAATGCACTTCAAATTTATACTCAAATTAACGACAGCAACGGAATTGCTCTCACACAAAGATATATCGGAGACAACTATTACCAAAGAGGCGTTTATAATTTTGCAATGGATTCATACAATAAATCTTATGAAATTTTCTTCAAAATAAATAACAAAGAACAAACCGCTTATTCTCAAATAAAAATCGGGCAAACATATATGTCTCAAAAACTCGACAGTTTTTCATTGGAAACATTCAATAAAGCACTTAAAATATTTATCGAAATAAAATCACAAAAAGGAATTTCTTTTGTTTACGATAATATTGCAAAAGTTAAAATGCTTGATTACAATTTCCCCGAATGCTATCAATATCTTGACTCATCGCTTAATATAAGAAAAAAATTAGGCGACAAAAAACTAATTGCACTTTCGTATGAAAACTTCGGAAATGCTTGTATATATGAAGAAGATTATGAAAAAGCCGGAGAATATTTAAAAAAAGCACTTGAAAATTATATGCTTGAAAAAAATCAAATTAAAATTGCCGATACTTATTTTGGACTTGGAGAAATATATTTTTTTGAGGAAAAAGCCGATTCTGCAATTGAAAACTATAATAAAGCTCTTTTAATTTTCACTAAAAAAAGACATTTGGATAATATTGCCGAAATCCAAATCAGACTTGGCGAAATTGCTCTTTCAAATAAAGAATATAAAGAAGCAATGAAATTTGCCGTAGAAGCTAAAAACACTTCAATTTTAAACGATTTTAAAGAAATAAGATTAGACGCATATAAACTTTTGGTTGATATTTTTGAAGCAAAAAACAATATAAAACAAGCCCTAAACTACTTGCATTCGTATGAATTATTGAGAGATACGATAATTGCCGATTTACAAAACCGACAATCTGCCGAATTGCAAGTGAACCTTGCAACTCAAAAGAAAGAGCAGGAAATTCAAATTCTTCAAAAAAACGAACAAATTCAAAAAGCAATTATTGAAAAGAAAGCTGCCGAACAAAAACTTTTTATTATAGGACTTTTAACATTGGCAATAATTCTGGTTGTATTTATAATTCTTGGATTTTATCTTATTAAAACAAACAAAAGAGTTAAAAAAGCAAACAAATTACTTGTTGAGAAAAACGAAGAAATTAACCAACAAAAAGAAGAAATACAAATTCAAAAAAATAATATCGAAGAAAAAAATCAAAAAATAACCTCAAGTTTAACTTATGCAGGAAGAATGCAAAGAGCAATGCTTCCAAAAATTACCGAAATAAGAAAAAAATTACCCGAATCGTTTGTAATGCTTAGTCCGAAAGAAGCAGTAAGCGGCGACTTTTTCTGGCATGCTGTAACAAAAGATAATTTAGGAAACGAAAAAATAATTATCACGGCAGTTGATTGTACAGGTCACGGAGTTCCCGGAGCATTTATGTCGATGCTTGCCGACGCATATCTTAACCAAATTGTTTATCAGGAAAAAATATTTTCGCCCGATGAAATTCTGCATAAACTTCACGACGGAATATATCACGCACTTCAACAAGACAAATCTTTAAACACCGACGGAATGGACATTTCTCTTTGTGTTATCGACATTAAAAATAAAATAATGGAATATGCAGGCGCTAAAAATCCGCTGTTTTATATTCAAAATAACGAACAATTTCTTATTAAAGGCGACACAATTTCAATTGGCGGATTTGTTAAAAAAGAAAGAGTTTATGTGAAGCAAACTGTTGATATTTCAAAAACTACACATTTTTATATCTATTCCGACGGATTTCAAGACCAATTTGGAGGAAACGATAATAAAAAATACATGGCAAAAAGATTCCGCGATTTTTTATTCGAAATTCACAATTTGCCAATGAACGAACAAGCCGTTATGCTGGCAACAGAGCTTGATGATTGGAAAGATAAAAAAGAACAAATGGACGATATAATTGTAATTGGTGTTAAACTTTAATTTAAAATTTTACAACAAAAACTACTTTTTTTCAAAACAATTGTTTTATTTAAACAAATATTTATATATTTGCACGCTGTAAGGAAAAATTAGAATAAAGGGGACAAATTAAGTCCCCTCTTTTATTAAAAAAAAATGATTTCAAAAGATAAAATAAAAGAAACCGCTGAAAATTTTATTTCCCAAAACAATGAAAAATTCGAAAATAAAGAAATTTTCATTGCTGAAATAAAAGTCTCTAATAATAACAAAATTCAAGTTTTCTTAGATAGTTTACAAGGTGTCAGCATACTTGACTGCATTCTAATCAGCAAAGCAATTGAAAATGAAAACGACAGAGAAACAGAAGATTATGAATTAGATGTTTCGTCCTACGGAATCGACAAAGAATTAAAATTAAAAATTCAATATCAAAAACATATCAACAAAAAATTGAAAATTGAAACAACCGAAGCAGAAAAATATACTGCAGAACTAATTTCAACAGACGAATCAGGAATAAAAATATTAGAAACAAAAAAACAAAAAATTAAAGGGACAAAAAAGAAAGAAGAAATATCAAATGAAATATACATTCCCTTTGAAAATATCAAATCAGCTAAACCCGTAATATCATTCTAAAAAAAATAAAAAAATGGAAAATGTAAACCTTATAGATACGTTTGCAGATTTTAAGGAAAATAAAAGTATCGATAAAACTCGCATGATGAGTGTTCTCGAAGAAGTTTTCAGAAGTATGCTTGAAAAACAATTCGGAACCGACGAGAATTTTGATATTATTATAAACATCGACAAAGGCGACTTCGAAATCTGGAGAAACAGAATTGTTGTTGCCGACGGCGAAGTTAAAGACTCAACATTCGAAATATCAATTTCAGATGTAAGAAAAATTGACGATTCCTACGAAGTTGGCGAAGAATTTGCCGACGAAGTAAAACTTGAAGAATTTGGAAGAAGAGCAATTTTATCTATCAGACAAAACCTTACATCTAAAATTCTACAACTCGAAAGAGAAAATATCTTTTCAAAATACAACGAAAAAATTGGCGACATAATTACCGGAGAAGTTTATCAAATCTGGAAAAAAGAATTGCTTGTGCTCGACGACGAAGGAAACGAACTTATTTTACCCAAAACAGAACAAATACCTTCGGATTATTTCAGAAAAGGAGATACAATTAGAGCAGTTGTCGACAGAGTTGAAATGAGAAACAACAGTCCTTTAGTAATATTATCGCGAACATCGCCAACATTCCTCGAAAAACTTTTTGAACTTGAAGTTCCCGAAATTTATGACGGACTAATAACAATCAAAAAAATAGTTAGAGTAGCAGGCGAAAGAGCAAAAGTTGCAGTAGAATCCTACGACGACAGAATCGACCCGGTTGGAGCATGCGTTGGAATGAAAGGTTCAAGAATTCACGGAATTGTTAGAGAATTAAAAAACGAAAATATCGACGTGATAAATTACTCTACAAACCTTAAATTATATATACAAAGAGCATTAAGCCCCGCTAAAATAAATTCGATAAAAATCGACGAAGCCGAGAAAAAAGCTCAAGTAATGTTAGACCCCAAAGAAGTTTCACTTGCAATAGGAAAAGGCGGATTAAACATAAAACTTGCTTCACGTTTAACAGGATATGAAATTGATGTATTTAGAGATGTTGAAGAAGATATGATGGAAGACGACATCGACATTATGGAATTTTCGGACGAAATTGAAGAATGGGTTCTCGAAATTTTCAAATCTATTGGTTGCGACTCGGCAAAAAGTGTTTTAGAATCAACAAGAGAAGAACTTATAAAAAGAACCGATCTTGAAGAAGAAACAGTTGACGAAGTTATAAGAATAATAAAAAGCGAGTTTGAATAAACAAAAATATTCTAAACACCAATAAATTAACAAAAAAAAGTATTAATATTGCCGTGATTTTTTTCGGCAAATATTTGTAAAAAAAAATTGAATTAAATCTGTAAAATCTGATATGACAGACAACTCAAATAAAAGACTTAGTCAAATAGCTCGTGAACTTAATGTTGGGCTAACTCACCTTGCCGATTTTTTAGTAAAAAAAGGCTTTGAAGTTAACCCAAGCCCAAACGAAAAAGTAACTCACGAATGTTACCAATTGCTTCTTCAACAATTTAGCTCGGATAAATATGTAAAAGAAAAATCCGAAGAACTCATTAGAAAAAAAGCAGCAATAATTAAAGAAACAGTTACTGAATCTGAAGATAATCAAATAAAATCCGATACCGAAAAAATAATTGAAAAAGAAGAGAAAATTTCTCAACCCGAAATAATTATTGCAATAAAAAAAGTTGAGGAAAAAAAGATTGAAGAAAAAGAAGAAATTGAAGTAAGCCAAAAGTCTACATTAAAAATTCTCGGTAAAATAGATTTGGAACCCCAAAAAGGAAAATCAAAAAAAGAAAAAGCCGAAAAAATTGAAATATCAGACAAAAAAACAGAAACAATTATAGAAAAAACTATTCCCGTAACTGAAAAAATTGAAACTAAAAAACCTGAAATTATTTCCGAAAAACCTGTTGAAGAAATCAAAAAAACAGATACAGTAAGAGAAATAGATTCAAAAGAAAAAAATAATAATACCGAAATAAATATAACAAATTTGAACGAAACAACTGCTCCGGAAAATGATATTAAAGTAATCGGAAGAATTGATCTTGATGCACTTAACCAAAGAACAAGACCAGACAGAAAAGTAAACAGAGCCGAAAGAAGAAAAGGAAGAAGAGAAAAAGAATTGGCCGGTTTACAGGCAATTGAAATTGAAAAGGCAAAACAAAAAGAAGTTAATAATGCTATTGAAGCAAAAAAACTTAAAGACGAAAAACCGAAAGAAGAAAAATCAAAAATAATTCCCGGAGAAAACTTTATAGAAACAAAAGTTCAAAAATTAACAGGTCCTAAACTTATTGGAAGAATAGACCTTCCTGCTGAAAAATCAACTGATAAAACAGCACAAAAACCTGCAGAAAATGCCGCAGATAAAAACAAAAGAAAAAGGAAAAGACATAAGAGAGTTAAAAAACCTCTCACACCGGAAGAAATTTCGGCTGCAAAAGTAAAAACTACTGTAAAACCAAAGAAAATTGAGAAAGCGGAAGTTAACGACGACGATGTTAAAAACCAAGTTAGAGAAACTCTTGCTAAACTTACCGATAAAAGAAAAAAATCGACTGTAAAACATCGAAAGGTAAAAAGAGACGAAAAAAGAGAAAAAATACAAGTTGAACTCGACAGAGCAGAACAAAACCTTAAAATACTAAAAATTACCGAATTTATTTCTGCCAACGAACTGGCTACATTAATGGATATTAGCGTTAATAAAGTAATATCTACATGTTTTGAGTTAGGAAAAATGGTAACCATTAATTCAAGAATGGATGCCGAACTTATTTCAATTGTTGCAGAAGAAAACGGATTTCAAGTTGAATTTATCGACATTAACGAAAATGATTTTGTTGACGAATATGTTGATAAACCTGAAGAATTAATTACTCGTCCGCCAATTGTTACAGTTATGGGACACGTTGACCACGGAAAAACTTCACTTCTCGACTTTATCCGACATGCAAACGTAATTGCCGGCGAAGCAGGCGGAATAACTCAACACATCGGAGCATACAAAGTTCAATTGGAAACAGGCGAAAACATTACTTTCCTTGACACTCCCGGACACGAAGCATTTACCGCAATGAGAGCCAGAGGAGCAAAAGTTACCGACATTGTAATTATTATTGTTGCCGCAGACGACAATATAATGCCTCAAACCGAAGAAGCAATTGCTCACGCAAAAGCAGCAGAAGTACCTATAATTTTTGCAATTAATAAAATTGATAAAGACGGTGCAAATCCTGAAAAAATTAAAGAATCTTTAGCCGCAAGAAATTTTCTTGTTGAAGATTGGGGCGGAAAATTCCAATCAAAAGATATTTCGGCAAAAAGCGGATTAAATGTAAACCTTTTACTCGAAGAAATTGTTTTAGCTGCCGAAATGCTCGACCTTAAAGCAAACCCAAACAGACCTGCAAAAGGAACAATTATTGAAGCATCGCTCGACAAAGGAAGAGGATATTTGACAACTATTTTAGTTCAAACAGGAACATTAAAAGTTGGCGACATAGTTCTTTGCGGTGCTCACTCCGGAAAAGTAAAAGCAATGTATAATGAAAGAAATCAGAAGGTTGACAAAGTTAGTCCGTCGGAACCCGTTGTAATTCTCGGACTCGACGGCGCTCCGCAAGCCGGCGATACATTCCACGTAATGAGTTCTGAAAAAGAAGCAAAAGATATTGCAAATAAAAATAAACGACTTCAAAGAGAACAAACTCTTAGAGCACACAAACACATTACACTCGACGAAATCGGCAGACGTCTTAAACTTGGTAATTTCCAACAACTTAATGTTATTATTAAGGGCGACGTTATCGGTTCAATTGAAGCAATTGCAGACTCGTTTATCAAACTTGGAAACGAAGAAATTATTGTAAATGTTATTCATAAAGCTGTAGGACAAATTTCCGAAGCCGACGTTATGTTGGCAGCCGCATCAAATGCAATTATTGTCGGTTTCCAAGTAAGACCGGCATTAGCAGCAAAAAGATTAGCCGAAAAAGAAGAAATCGAAATCAGACTTTATTCTGTTATCTACGATGCTATTGAAGAACTAAAATCGGCAATGGAAGGAATGCTTTCGCCTGAAATTAGAGAAGAAATTAACGCAACTATTGAAATCAGAGAAGTTTTCAAAATTACAAAAGTGGGTAAAATTGCCGGATGTATGGTCCTCGACGGAAAAATTCAAAGAGATAATAAAATTAGAATTATTAGAGACGGAATTATTATTCATACCGGAAAACTTGGCTCTCTTAAACGCTACAAAGACGAAGTTAAAGAAGTTGTCAGCGGTCAAGAATGCGGTTTAAATATAGAAAATTACCAAAACATTGAAGTTGGCGACTTAGTTGAAGCCTTCACTGAAAAAGAATTTGCAAAGAAATTATAAAATATTTCTGCAAGATATTTCAAAGAGGCTCAACAAAAGCCTCTTTTTTTTTCAATTTAAATTGATATAAAAAAGCCGTTTAAAAATAAAATTTTATTTGGTTTGATTATAATTCAATGCTTTATAAAAATAAATATTAGAATTTTCGCATTTTTTATATATTTTTACATCAATAAAAAATAACATTAATAAATTACAAAAAAATGGCAATTCAAACCCCCGGAATTCCAAAAGGAACAAGAGATTTTTCGTCTGAAATAATATCAAAAAGAAATTATATTTTTGAAACAATAAAATTTGTATATCAAAAATTCGGATATTCGCCGTTGGAAACACCCGCATTCGAAAATCTATCTACATTAACGGGAAAATACGGCGAAGAAGGCGATAAATTACTATTCAAAATACTTAACTCCGGAGATTTTCTAAAAGAAGTTTCACCTGAAGAATTATCGCAAAGAAATATAAATAAACTTGCAGGAATTGTTTGCGAAAAAGGTTTAAGATATGACCTTACAGTTCCTTTTGCAAGATATGTTGTGCAAAACCAAAATCAAATTATATTTCCTTTTAAAAGATATCAAATTCAACCTGTTTGGAGAGCCGACAGACCGCAAAAAGGCAGATACCGTGAGTTTTATCAATGTGATGCAGATATTATCGGCAGCGATTCGCTAATCAACGAACTTGAAATTGTTCAAATGATTGATATGGTTTTTGCGAAACTTGATATGAGCGTTAATATCAAAATAAATAACAGAAAAATACTTGCCGGAATTGCCGAAAGAATAGGATATCCGGAGAAACTTACTGATATTACGGTTGCAATTGACAAAATTGACAAAATAGGTTTAGACAAAGTTTATGAAGAACTTATGCAAAAAGGAATTGAAGAAAATTCGGTTAAATTGCTCGAACCGATTTTAAATTTATCGGGAAAAATTACCGAAAAAATTCAATGTCTCGAAAAATTTATAGGTGAAACAGAAATTGGAACCCAAGGAATTGCCGAAATTCAAAAACTTTTTAATTATATTAATAATTTTACATTCAAAAATAATATCGAACTTGATTTAACACTTGCAAGAGGTTTAAATTATTACACAGGAGCAATATTTGAAGTAACATCAAACGACATGCTTATGGGAAGCGTTTGCGGCGGAGGAAGATACGACAATTTAACCGGAATTTTTGGACTCGAAGGAGTTTCGGGTGTAGGAATTTCATTTGGAGCCGACAGAATTTTTGATGTTATGGAAAACACCGGAAAATTTCCAAAAAACACAAACATTTCGGTTAAAGCAATGTTTGTAAATTTTGGAGAAAAAGAAGAAATGTATTGCTTAAAAATATTACAAAAATTAAGAGAGAATAGCATAGATGCAGAAATTTATCCCGACATTGTTAAGATGAAAAAACAAATGAAATATGCAAACGATAAAAAAATTCCATTTGTAATACTTGCCGGCGAAAACGAAATTGCTGAAAATAAAGTTACACTAAAAAACATGATTGAAGGTAACCAAGATAAAGTAAGTTTGGAAGAATTAATAATGACATTAAAATAGAGTTTTAAATATTTTATTTCCAAATTTTAACGTGCAAATTTTGTTATTATGCAAAAATACAGTCAAATTAAAGAAAAAATTAATCTTGATACTATCACAGAAAAAGGCGAAAATTCCGCATTTTTCACACACTATTTACACAACAGAAAAAACGGTTGTTCAAAATATTTCATTAAACAAGCAAACGATTTTTTTCAAAATAAAACAGATGAATCTCTTAATGAATACTTGAAAGAAGAAATAATATTTGACATTCCATACCCCGAAAATAAAAAAACAAATTTCACTTTTATAGATTTGTTTGCAGGCATTGGCGGATTTAGAATAGCAATGCAAAGTCTTGGCGGGAAATGTGTTTTTTCATCGGAAATAGACAATTATGCAAAAAAAACTTATGAGAAAAATTTTGGAGAAGTTCCGTTTGGCGATATTACAAAAATTAACGAAAAAGATATTCCCGAGCATGATATTCTTTGCGCCGGATTTCCTTGTCAAGCGTTTTCAATTGCAGGAAAAAGAAGAGGTTTTGAAGAAACAAGAGGAACTCTTTTTTTTGAGATTGCACGAATATTAAAAGAAAAACAACCTAAAGCTTTTTTCTTGGAAAATGTAAAAGGACTTAGAAACCACGATAAAGGCGAAACTCTGAAAACTATTTTGGCTGTTTTGAGAGAAGATTTAAACTATTTTGTGCCCGAACCTGAAATAATGAATGCAAAAGATTTTGGTGTTCCGCAAAACAGAGAAAGAATTTTTATAATAGGTTTTAGAAAAGACCAAAATATTGAAGAATTCAAATATCCAAAACCAATAAACGAGAAAAAAAGTTTTGCAGATATTAAAGAATCAAAAACAGTTTCGGTAAAATTTTATTTGTCGGACACATATCAGCAAACATTAAAAAATCATAAGCAAAGGCACGCCGATAAAGGAAACGGATTCGGTTATCAAATTATTGCCGACAACGAATGCACAAATGCAATTGTTGTGGGCGGAATGGGACGTGAAAGAAACCTTGTAATTGATTGTAGGCTAAAGGATTTTAATCCGGTAACGAAAATTGTGGGAGAAGTTAACAAAGATTTTTGGCGACGATTAACTCCGAGAGAATGCGCCAGACTTCAAGGTTTTCCGGACGAATATATAATTCCGGTTTCCGACACGCAGGCATACAAACAATTTGGCAACTCTGTGGCAATTCCGGCAATAAAAGCTACTGCAAAAAATATTATCGAAAAAATTGAAAATAAATAATTTTAACTTAAAACAAATAAAATGAAATTAATGGAATTTTTAAATTCATTAAAAGACGAAAGTCCGCCACAAGGAATATCACCGGAATTAGAAGCACTTTGGCTCGAAGGTTCAGGTAATTGGGAATCGGCTCATGAAGCGGTGAAAGAAAACGAAAGTCCGAATATTATTTGGATTCATGCATATTTGCACCGAAAACAAAGAGATATTAACAATGCAAAATTTCATTATTCTCTTGCTAAAAAATCATATCCGGATATATCATCGGAAGAAGAATTTATTCAAATTGCCGAATTTCTTCTTCAAGAAAAAGGATATTGCATTTCTGATGATTTTTAAAAAATCATAGAATTTTATTATTTCTTTTTAGGATTTAATTAAAAAATATTTAATCAAATTCATTAAAAATGAAATTTTAAGTTATAATTTGATTTCATTATTATAATATCAATTTAAAAAAAATAATTTAAATACATCTTCATAACTTTCAACTTTCTTATTGTAAACTTTCATTATAAAAGCATAATTACCTGATGTTTGCGATATTTTTTTGAAATCATCCGTACCAAACCATGCAATTCTGTTATCGGAAGTAATCGCCCACATAACGTTATCGTTTGACGGTTCAAAAACAACATTTTTATCGCATTTATACATCATATTTTTACCCTTCACGGCAATCATTATATTGTTCAATTCTAATTTATCGCCGTCATAATCCATAAAAGAAGCAATCAAATTTGAACTTCCTTTTACTTTTAACGGTCTGTCGATATTTGTAAGTCCAAATCCTTGAATTTGAAACGTTCTCACAATTTTGTCGGATTTTTTCATTTTGTCAATTTCTTTTTTCATAAAATAATCCAACAAACCGGCATCTTCATATTTTTTTCTTATTTCATAATATTTTTCCCATTCTTTATTAAGTTTTTCTTCTTCCAATTTTCTTTTCTTTATTAATTTTTCATATTTTTTTTGATATATTTTAAATGCGTTATCGTAATCAACACCTTCTTTAAAAGCCAAATAGCAAATACAAATTTGTTCTTGTCGAACACCGTAAGCATCAAAAATAAATTTCACTTCATATTTACCGCCCGATAATGCTTTTATTTGAATTTCCGTTCCGGAAAAACCGCAATCTTTTCCGTCAACAGGGTCAAAAAGAATATTTTTGTAGACACTTAATTCAGGAAATTTTTTTGTGTCGTCTTCAACAGAAAATGAATTTTTCCCGGCTTTTTTGGGAGCAGGCGGAATATTAGGAAGTTTGGACAATTCATCATCGTAATTTTTTTGTGTAATTTTATCTTTCCCAATATATTTCCATTTTTTTGAATTTATATCAAAAGCATAAATATTCATATCCGACGATTTGTCGAAAGAAATCATATTCACATTTATTTTATTTTCGGGATTTGGAAAAACAGGCAAATTCTCCGATGTTGCATTAAAATCAATCATTCCGGAAGTTTCAAACACAACAGATTTATCTGCACTGTCGCATTCCATAGAAATTCCGGCGAAATAAATTTCCAACACATTTGTAAATTCACGATATTTTATTTGCACAGTATTTTTTATCGGATTTCCTTCATTGTCGAGAAAAGCATTTTTTGGAATTTCAATTATTGTTCCTCGGTTGCTTACAATAAAAGTATCGAGATTCGGATTAATTTTATATACAGAATATTTCAAATCAAGCTCGGGCAAAGGAGAAATGTTTGAATTTATTATATCTGTTTTAGCGGTTTCACTGTTATGATTTTTAGAATTTTTACAAGAAAAATATAAAATCAAAATAAAAACTAATGAAAATAATTTAAGTTTATAGTTCATGGCTTTTTATTAAATTGAAAAAATATTTTTCAATTTACAAAAATTACAAATACCGATTTAAGTTTTTGGTAAATTTATTGTGAGTTAATGTAAAACCGAGATTTTCATATATTTGAACATTCTCTTCTCTTTTTTTATTGGAAGTAACTTCGATGCTTACAATATTATTTTCTACAGAAAAGATTTCAATTTCTTTCATAAAAAGTTTTGAAATTCCTTTTCTTCTGAAATCTTTCAATATAAAAAATTCTTGAATCTCTCCTACTTTTCCGCAATGATGAAGCAAGTTTTGGGTGTGAAAACTTATAAAACCTATAATTTTTGAATCGGATTCGGCTGTTAAATATAAATATTCAGGATTATTTATATTTTGAAGAAACATTTTGCGAAGTTCCGATTTGTTGAATTGATAATTTTCCAAGTCACTAATAAACAAATATATATTCTCAAAATCCGAAATATTTACTTTTCTTATTAACATACTGTTGATATAAAATTACCAATCGCCGGATTGTTTTCCGGAAACCGATTCTATTTTAAGTTTCAATATTAACATAGGTTTCAAAGACGATTCGGAATAAATATTTTCATCAAGTTTGCCGTGAGCTTTCATAATAATATCAAGGCCTTTTCTTTTATCTTCAATATCAGTTTCAAACTCAATATGCCCGTAACCTACAACCGAACGATATTTTGTTGTCCAATCGCAAGCTTTTTCGCCGGTAATTATTTCTGTATGACCTTCAATTTCAAAACATACATAATTATTTTGTTTCAAAATATCAATTTTCCTGCCACTTAGTGCCGAATGAAAATATAAATTTCCGTCGAAATAACCATAATTCAAAGGCAATAAATACGGTAAACCGTTATCAATCATTGCAATTCTGCAAATATTTGAATTGCGAATAATTTCATCAATAATATTTTTATCTGAAATTTCTTTATCTTTTCGCCTCATTTATTTATCGGAAAATTTTTGTTTGTTATTAAGTTTTATAAGAAATTCTTCTAATCTTTTTTGTCTGGTTTGTTCTTTTTTTGCCGATTCAATCCATTTCATATATTCTTTTCTGTCGGTAAAAGATAATTTCTCGAAAAATTCTTTTGCTTCCGAATTATTTTTTAAAATTTGAGCAACAGAATACGGAATAATAATTTCTCGTTTTTCAATATCTTGAACTATTTCAACTTCAACAGTATCACCAAAAGTTTTTCCGAGTTTGGTGCGAATTTCTTTTGTAATTCCGAGAATATGGCAGTGATGTCCCATTTTTGCAAGACTTCCGCGATAAATAACTTTATCGTCGAAAATTGCTTTTACTTTAACTTGGCCTTTAACTCCAAATTTTTCTTCTACATCAAAAGGAAATTCAATAAAAGATGCGTCCATTCCGCTTTTTTGCAAAATTATTGAGCTAAAAATTATAGGTGTTACCATTATATTTTTTTTGAAATTGATATTAAATAAAAAAGATGCACAATGTACATCTTTTTTTATTTGCCTGAAATTAAATCAGTTTAAAAAGTTAAATCAAATTTTATTTTTAATTCGTCTGCAGTTGGCATTCCCATCAACGAAGGTCTTTCTATTTTAAAATCAGTCATTTTAAGGTCAAATTCACCCGCAACAATAATATGATTATTTATCGTTTTCATTTCGGCAGTTGTTGTAACAACTTTTGTAACATTATGAAATTTCATGTTTCCGGTAACTTTAAGTTTATTTCCGGTTTGCGAAATTGATGTGCTCGCAAAAGTAATTGCAGGATATTTAATTGCTTCGGTAACTTCTATCATGTGCGAATCTCTGTTTGCATTTCCGCTGTTAAATGTTGAAACCTTTACAGAAATTGCCGTGCTGAAAATTTTAGTTTTAGTTTCATCAGCCATAATAACGGCTTTAACTTCCTTACTTTCTCCGTCCCAGTCGTGTAACGGATGACTTGCTGAATATTTTATTGTAGATTTTGATTTGTCGTTTGCAATTTTTTGTTGAGTTTGCGAAAATGCTACATTTACAAGCATCAACATTATGGAAATAATTAGTATTTTCTTCATTTTATTACTTTTTTTAAAAATCATAAATAATACAAATGTTTTAAAAGAATATTATTTTTTACTTTTAAACATTTTCCTTTATTTAAGATTTTAAATTGATATTTTTTTAAAATTTAATTATAATCATTGCGGCAGCAAGTGAGCCAAATGTAGTAAATGCTGCAGCTCTGTGGTAAGGTTTTAATGAGGGATTGTCTTCAACCATTCCGGCAAGTATATTTGTTGCAATCATTCCGGTTAAATGAACAATTGCCAAATATTTATGAACTTTAATACTGCTGTAACCTTTATAATCATTAATCATTTTTGGCGGAGCAAATAAAGCTTCAAATGCAGTTAATGAATATCCGATGTTGATTCCTGTTGCCAATCCTTCATGTAAATTTTTAATTCCGGCATCTCCGTTATAAAGTTTGCTGCCCACAATTCCTTGCGCAACCATGGCTCCGAGTGTGCAAAAACCTACAATTTGATGAGAAACAAACATTGTTCTTCGAATTTTTAATTCAAGCTCTCGCGATTGCGGAGATAATTCAAATGCATTAAAATTCCTCATAATTCCTCTTGGTCCCCACATTAATCGTTGAGTAGGAATTATATGATCGGGAAGTAATTTTACTGTTGTGCTGTCGTTTTGCGTAAGTTCGTCTAACAAATTGTTTGAGTTAACAGCAGTTGTGTCTTCTTGTGCAAATAACTGCACTGAAAACAGCGAAATATATAAAATAATTAAAGACTTATTCATTTGTGTATTTATAATTGTTTTTAAAGGTCAAACAAGAATATCCTAAATAATCAATATTGCTATTGTAGAGAAACTTACATGGATGTTTCATCTGTATATTTTTTATTAAAACACAAATGTAAGATTCTTTATATTTAAAGAATTATTTTTTAGATGAAATTACCAAAAATTAGGATAGAACTTTTATTTAAGTTTTTGAATAAACCAAAATGCAAATTACTATAAATTAAAATTCTTAAATTGTTTTAAAAAGTTCTACCGATTGTAAATCCCATTGTGGGTAAAAATGGAGTTGTAATCACATACATATCATTCATTTCTGCTTCGGTTAAAATTGTAATATTTTGAAGATAATTTTCAACCCAATGTCTTTGTCGGTATTTTATGCCAATATAAGCTTCTAAAGAAAAACGTCGTGCAATTAAGTGATAACCGGCAATTGCGGCATATTCAATATGATTTACTTTTATGTAATTACCAAGCGGTTTATTTAAATCGTCGGAGAAATTTACGCTTGTGAAAGAAAACAAAGGTGCTGCAAAAAGTCCTTTTGCTACATCTTTTCTGTTAAAATAAAAACGATAATCCGCTTGAAATCTGTAACCTGTCATTGTTAAATGCGGTTCTGACGAAGTATATAAATCGGGTTCCATAGACAAATAAAGAAGACCTTTACCAACATAAGCCGCTTTTAGTTCTATTGAAGATTTTATTCCGGCTTTATATTCAACCGATAAACCGTATTCGCCTGTTAGCGGAACACTTCCCCAAAATGTTGAATATGGCGAAAACTTTATAATATAGGAATAATTATTATCTTTTACGTCTAAATATTTTTGGTCTATTTGGGAATAACTGTTTTGAAAAAAACAAACTGTCAGAATTGATAAAAAAAATAATTTCTTCATTTTATGTTGGTTTTATATTTTCTGCCAAATTATTGTTTTTTTTATTAGTTTGATAATATTTCCATGAAAAAAAATTTATCAAATTAAATCACCAAACAAATCAAATTCTTCGGCCGAAAGGATTTTCACTTCATAAATTTCTCCGATTTTTAATTTTTTGGTTTTGGAAATTAAAACTTCATTATCAACTTCAGGCGAATCATATTCTGTTCTTCCCACGAAATATTCATCGGTTTCGCCGTCGATAATTACATTAAATATTTTCCCGATTTTAGATTGATTTAATTCTAATGAAATTTTTTGTTGAATTTGCATTATTTCATCAAGTCTTTTATTTTTAACCTTTTCGGTAATAATATCTTTATAATTTTCTCCTCCGTAAGTTTTTTCTTCTTCAGAATAAGAAAAAACTCCAAGACGTTCAAAACGTGAATCTTTCACAAATTGTTTTAACTCTTCAAAATCTTCTTCTGTTTCGCCCGGATGACCAACCAAAAGTGTTGTTCTGATTGAAATATCGGGCAATTCAGTTCTTAGTTTTTTTATCAATTCTAAAGTATTTTTTTGATTGTGTCCTCTTCGCATTTGTTTCAAAACATTGTCGCTGATATGTTGAAGCGGAATATCTAAATAATTTGCAATATTTTTCCGTTTTTTCATTACATCTAAAACATTCCAAGGAAAATTTGCCGGATAAGCATAATGTAATCTTATGATTTTTAACTCTTTAATGTCGGAAAGTTTTTCAAGAAGTTCGGCAAGTTTTTGTTCTTTGTAAATATCTAATCCGTAATATGAAAGGTCTTGTGCAATGAGTATTAATTCTTTAACTCCGTTCTTTGCAAGATATTCGGCTTGACTAACTAAAGTTTCCATAGGAACGGAAACATGTTTTCCTCTAATTAGCGGAATTGCACAAAATGCGCAGGTTCTGTCGCAGCCTTCCGAAATTTTTAAATATGCAAAATGTTTTGGAGTTGAAATTACTCGTTCGCCCAAAAGTTCTTTTTTGTAGTTTATTTTAAGTGTTTCAACAATTTCTTTTAAATCGTTTACACCAAAAAATTTATCGGCTTCGGTAATTTCTTTTTCCAAATCGGCTTTATATCTTTCCGACAAACAGCCAATTACATACAATTTTTCGATTTTACCTTCATTTTTTGCTTTTGCAAATTCCAGAATTGTATTTATAGATTCTTCTTTTGCGTCTTTTATAAATCCGCAAGTGTTTATAACAACAGTTTTTGAATTGTAATTAAATTCGTCGAAAACAAATTTTATTCCTTGCGAATTTAATTGAGTTGCAAGATTTTCGCTGTCGACAACATTTTTTGAACAACCCAGAGTTATTATATTTATTTGGTTTTTCATCTGTTTATTTTAAATTGTTTTTAAAGGTCAGATAGGAACATCCAAAATAATCATTCGTTTGTGTGTCGAGAGATATACATGGATGTTTCATTCTGATTTATTAAAATTTAAAGAAGCCGCAAAGGCTCAAAGAAAAAAATTGTATAATTGTATATTTGAACCATTGTATCATTTTAAAATAGAACACTGATTAGACTGATTTTTCTGATTTTAACTTCGTTGAGGGCTAAAGCCGTTCACAGATTTTCATTTTTTAATTTCCACATTTTCAAAATAGCAAATTAACACATTTTCAAATTTTAAAAAGCCACTAAATCTCTAAGACACAAAGAAAAAAAATATATCATTCTATAATTGAATAACTTTCAAATTTCCACATTTTCAAATTTTTAAATTGGAATATTTTTAAATTGAAAAAAGTGTATTCACAAATTCTTTTTTATTGAAAACTTGTAAATCCTGCATTTGTTCGCCAATGCCAATATATTTAACGGGAATTTTAAATTGATCGGAAATTCCTATAACAACGCCGCCTTTTGCTGTTCCGTCGAGTTTTGTAATTGCAAGTGCGGTAACATCTGTGGCTTTTGTAAATTGCTTGGCTTGTTCAAATGCGTTTTGACCTGTTGAACCGTCGAGAACAAGAAGAATTTCGTGAGGTGCGCCCGGAATTACTTTTTCCATAACACGTTTAATTTTCGTTAGCTCGTTCATTAAATTGATTTTGTTGTGCAATCGTCCGGCTGTGTCAATAATTACAATATCAGCTTTGTTTGCTTTTGCGGAATTTAATGTGTCATAAGCAACTGCGGCAG
>DZBS01000076.1:0-6949 GCA_022729995.1 Draconibacterium orientale
CGGAAGGAGAAATATTGCCGACAAACTTATTGAAGACAATAAATATAAATTCTAATTTTGGCGGTTAGCTTTTAGCAAAATATGAAAAAAACCGGTGATTGCCGGTTTTTTTATTTTATATACGTTGATTACTTAATTATCAAGCATTTCTAAAGTTTTATTGTAAATGTATTTTGCATATTTAAGCCATTGTTGAGTGATTGCTTTCATATAAAATTATTCCTTTACTTAATATTTCACGCGAAAAAGAACTTCGCAGTTCAATAAATTTTTTATACATCGGTCTTGTATAAACAATCAAATCTAAGGCAACAAGTTTGTTTATATTTAACAAATGCTTTTTAACTTTTAATGAAATTTCAATTTTCTCATCAAAACTCTTCGGCATAAAATCATCATTAGTAACAACCAATAAATCAATATCGCTGTCTTGGCTAAGAGTTCCGTAGGCATACGAACCAAACAATAAAACCAAATAAGGATTTATTGTTTTTAAACTTTCGGTGAGTTGCTCTATGTAACTATTTTCAGTTTGCATATTTGTTTTTTATTTTAATTCAAGATACAATTTTTTTGTAAAAAACTTTATCGAATTTCTGAATTGAACATTACTGAAAGTTCTGTAAATGAGTTTTCAAACAAATTTACATTTCTTAAATTAATTTTCCATGAAAATTTAGTTTTTGGAAAATATCTTAAAAAGAAAAAACCGACAATTTGCCGGTTTTTTTTATATAATTTGACTCTAAATACTAAAATCTAAATACTTAATACTAAATTTTAAATTCTTACTTCAAAATTCCTTTAGAAATAACAAGTCTTTGAACTTGATTTGTTCCTTCATAAATTTGACAAAGTTTAGCGTCTCTCATCATTTTTTCAACACCAAAACTTTTTGTATATCCGTCGCCGCCCATAACTTGAACTGCATCCGTTGTAACTTCCATTGCAACATCGGAAGCATAATATTTAGCCATTGCAGAATATGTTCCCGGATTTTTTAATCCTTGTTCATAATACCAAGCAGCTTTCCAAGTCATCAAACGAGCAAGCTCAACTTTTGTGGCCATTTCTGCAAGCATAAACGAAACTCCTTGATGAACAGTAATTGGAGCACCAAATTGAATTCTGTTTTTTGCCCAATCTCTTGCAATTTCATAAGCTCCGCGAGCAATTCCAACGCTTAAAGCAGCAACTCCGGTTCTTGTTCTGTCGAAAGTTTTCATTCCAATTAAGAAACCTTCGCCTTCTCTTCCGAGTAAATTTTCTTTTGGAACTTCAACGTCATGAAAAATAATTTCGTTTTGAACAGAACCTCTTTGTCCCATTTTATCTAAACGCGGTAAAATTTCAACACCCGGTAAATCTGTAGGAACAACAAAACAAGACAAACTTCTTGCTCCTCTTTCGGGATCTGCTTGTGCAAAAACTGTTAAATATGTTGCAGCTTCGGCATTTGTAATGAAACGTTTATGTCCGTTTAAAATATATTTATCGCCTTTTAATATGGCATTAGATTTTATTCCGGCAACATCAGAACCTGCATTTGGTTCGGTTAAACAATATGCAGCAGCAGCTTTTTCTTCCACCAAACGACCCATAAATCGTTTTAATTGTTCGTCGGTTGCAGAAATCACCCAAGGAGTTAATGCTAACATATTAGCATCTACACTTATACCGATTCCGGCACAAACAGCACCAAGTTCTTCGGAGCCGAGTTGAGCATCAAAAATATTTAAGCCTTCTCCGCCAAATTGTTTTGGAATTTGTGAATTCATTAATCCTTCATCATAAGCTTTTTTAACTACTTCCCAAGGAAACTCGCCGCTTAAATCATATTTTTCTCTTACCGGAAGAATTACTCTTTGCGCGAAATCGCGATGTTTGTCAACTATTTCTTGTTGTTCTTTTGTTAGTGAAAAATCTACCATAGTACTATTTTTTCTTATTAATAAAATTTTTTAAATGTAGTGAGAATATTTTTTCTATAAAATCATATTCACATATAAAGATTTTTCAAATTTATCAATTTTAAATTAAATTATGCAAGCATAACTTTTATTTTTGAAAAAAAAGTGAAAACTTATTTTTGAAACTTAAATATCTATATAAATATCATTCAATTAGATTATAAGATTAATAAAAATTTGAATTTGTAAAGAATTTTTGTAAATTTGTAAAACATCTTTTTATATCATGGAAAATCAAATTCAAATATTGGAAGAATGGCAAATCAAGATTAAAGAATTTAAAAATTTTTTAAAACTTGAAAAATCACTTTCCGAAAATTCTGTTGAAGCTTATATTAACGATGTTGTTAAACTTGCCAATTTTTCTAAGAATTTACCAGAAAAAGTAACTTACGAAGAACTTAAAAATTTAATTTATTTCTTAAATGATTTAGGACTCAGCGAGCGTTCGCAAGCCAGAATAATTTCCGGAATTAAAGCATTTTATCATTTTTTAATTATAGACGAAATAATTGACGAAGACCCTACGGAACTTATAGAATCTCCAAGAATCGGACAAAAATTGCCCGAAGTTTTATCGGTTTCGGAAATAGATTTTCTTCAATCTAAAATTGATTTGAGCAAGCCCGAAGGTCACAGAAACAAAACAATTATTGAAGTTCTTTATAGTTGCGGATTACGAGTTTCGGAACTTATTTCGTTAAAAATTTCTGAAATTAATTTTATAGATAAATACATAAAAATTACCGGGAAAGGCTCAAAGCAAAGGCTTGTTCCTATTGGCGAAAGTGCTATTTTTGAAATTGATATTTACATGAAAAATTACAGAAATTCTCTTAATATCGACCCTAAATTTAGCGACATTCTTTTTCTTAACCGAAGAGGAAAGCAACTCACGAGAATAATGATATTTACAATTATTAAGGAAATTGCTCAAATTTCAGGAATACAAAAAAATATAAGTCCTCACACATTCAGACATTCTTTTGCAACACATTTAATTGAAGGCGGTGCCGATTTGCGTGCCGTTCAGGAAATGCTCGGACACGAATCTATCATGACTACAGAAATTTATACTCACATTGAACGAGATTTTCTTCACCAAATGGTTTCCGATTTTCATCCGCGAAGCAAAAACAATAATTTTTAATAGAAAATTGTAAGAAAAAATCCGATATTTGCGGAAAATTTTTAAAATGAACTTTCTAATAAAATTCATACAAAATCGTAATTTTTTAATGATTTTGGCATTAATTCTCGGCTTAACACTTCCTTCTTCAGCAATATATTTTAAAAACTACACTTTATATATTCTGGCTGTTGTTATGGTTTTTTCAACTTCCGGAATTTCATTTAATGTTTTTGCCGACTATAAATCATTTTTAAAATCTTCATTCATTTCAATTTTCCTGAATTATTTAATTCACGGAATTATTGTAATTAGCTTGTCATTTATTTTTTTCGACGATTACAATATTATTCTCGGATTTGTTGTAATTGCAGCAACTCCGCCGGGCGTAGCAATTATTCCTTTTACTTTAAGTTTTAAAGGCGACGAAAATTTTTCTTTAAAAGGAATTCTTGGAACATATTTGGCCGCAATAGCAATTTCGCCAATAATTATTGAATTATTTTCGGCAAAAAGCAATATTAGTCCGTTAGAAATTATTTATACAATTCTTCAAGTAATTTTAATACCGATACTTTTATCGAGAATTTTGAGATTAAAAAAAATATATCCGTTTGCCGAAAAAATTAGAGGAAGAGTTGCCGATATCGGTTTTGCATTAATTTTATATACAGCTGTTGCAATCAACAGAAATGTAATTTTTAAAGAAATTGATATTGTTTTAAAAGTTTCTTTAATTTTATTTATTGCTATGTTTGTTGCCGGCTACATTTTTAATAAAATTATGAAAAAACGAATTCCCGAAAATTTATTAATTTCGCAAAACCTTATGCTGACAATCAAAAGTTCGGGTTTTGCAATTGCAACTTCAATGACACTGTTTGGCGGAAAATCGGCAATTGCACCCGCAGTTATGAGTGTTTTTGTTTTGCTTTATTTGCTTTATAAAGGTATTGTTATTGATATAAAAAATAAGAATATCAAAGTGTAAATAAATTTAAAATAAAGTGTCTTTTTGGATATTTAAAAAAGATTTCAGTAAACTATTAATGATTATTTACAAGTATAAAATACTTTAATATAATAGTTTAAATATTGTAACATAAAGTTTAAATTTAATAAACTATAAATAAAAAATAAAAATTAATCGGTGATAAAATGTTAAATATTGAAAATAAATTACAAATACTTTTTACTGACTATTTTAAAGAAGAAGTAGTTACAATTGAAAAATTACCTGAATCCGGCTCTTCCAGAAAATATTTCAGACTAAAAAGCAAAAATCATTCGGCAATTGGAGCTTTTAATGAAGATTTAAAAGAAAATATTGCATTTATAACTTATTCTAAAAACTTCAAAAACAACAGATTAAATGTTCCTGAAATTTATTCGGAAAATTTAGATGAAAACATATATTTGCAAGAAGATTTAGGCGATTTAACACTCGATGACGTTAGCAGAGAATTAAGAAAAAACTCAAAAGAATTTCCGGATAAATTAGTAAAAATATACAAACAAGTTGCTAAAGAACTTGTTAATTTTCAACTAAATGCAGGTAAAAATCTTGATTATTCGGTTGCATATCCGCGAGAAAAGTTCGATAAACAATCAATGCAATGGGATTTGAACTATTTCAAATATTTCTTTGTAAAACTTGCCGAAATTAATTTCAACGAGCAATTACTTGAAAATGATTTTAACACACTAATTCATTATCTGTTACAAACAGAAACCGATTATTTTTTGTTTCGAGATTTCAAATCAAGAAACATAATGCTGAAAGAAGATAAAATATATTTTATTGATTATCAAGGTGGTAGAAAAGGTGCTTTACAATATGACATTGCAACATTGCTTTATGGTTCAAAAGCTGACATTCCTGAAAAAGTTAGAGAAGAAATTAAAACTTATTATGAAGAAATATTGGAAAAAACTATTGGGAAAAAATCAGAAAATTTCAATGAATATTTTACCGGTTATGCCTTGTTAAGAATTATGCAAGCCATGGGTGCCTACGGTTATAGAGGATTATTCCAAAAAAAATCATATTTCATTGAAAGTATTCCATACGCACTGGTAAATATCGAAACACTTCTTTCTAAATATAATTTACCGGTTGAAATTCCTGAACTTAAGAGAATTTTAAAAGAAATATCTGTTTCCGAAAAACTTAAAAATATTTCAAAGAACACAAGGCAACTAAAAGTAACTGTCAGAAGTTTTTCATATAAAAGAGGAATTCCTTACGACAAAAACGGAAACGGCGGCGGAATTGTTTTCGATTGCAGATTTATGGAAAACCCCGGAAGAATTGAAAAATACAAACAATTTTGCGGAAAAGATAAAGAGATAATAAATTTTTTGGAAGATAAAGGTGAAGTTCAAGTATTTATGAAAAATACTCAACAAATAATAAATCAAGTAATTACAAAATATATTACAAGAAAATTTTTAAATCTTTCAATAGATTTTGGTTGCACCGGCGGACAACATCGCTCTGTTTATTGTGCCGAAAAAACAGCCGAATTTTTAAAAAATAATTTCGATATTATTGTAGATTTAGAACATACTGAAGGATTTTAATAACAGATAAAAATATGAAAGCATTTATTTTTGCTGCCGGACTCGGCACTCGTTTACAACCGTTAACCGACAATAAACCAAAAGCTTTGGTTGAACTTAAAGGTGAAACATTTTTGAAAAGAGTAATTTTAAAATTAAAAGCTGAAGGAATTAACGAATTTGTAATTAACATTCATCATTTTGGCGATTTAATTTTACAATATTTAAAGGATAACAATAATTTCGATTCCGTTATTCATATTTCCGATGAAAGAGATTTACTTCTCGACACAGGCGGCGGACTAAAAAAAGCTTCTGTTTTTTTCGATAAAAATGAAGATTTTATTATTTATAATGTCGATATTTTTAGCGATATTAAAATTAAAGACTTTTTAAGATGCCATAAAAAAAGCAATGCCTTGGTTACACTTGCAATTCAGAGCAGAGTTTCCGACAGAAGATTGATTTTTGATGAAAATAAATTTCTTTGCGGTTGGGAAAATATCGATACAAACAGAAAAAAAATTGCTCGTGAAATTGAAGGAAACGCAATACCCGTTTCGTTTAGCGGAATTCACGCAGTTAGCGGAAAAATTTTTGATTTGATAACTGAAACCGGAAAATTTTCGATTATTGATTTATATATGCGACTTGCTCAAAACCATAAAATTTCATATTACAACCATGATTATTCGTATGTTATTGACCTCGGAAAACACGAAAATATTTTAGAAGCAGAAAAATATCTGTAAATTTAAAATAATTAATATTGAAAAAAATATCATTCGAATAAATACTAAAAATTACATTATGAAAATTAGTTTATACATAATATTGATTTTTACTATTTTAATTAGCTTTCAAAAAGCTTTTTCACAAGAAAAATTTTCGGATAACTTAATAAAAATATCAAATAATAAAGGTTTGAATGACACTTTAACTGTTTGGATTTTTTTTAAAGATAAAGGTGAAAACTTGAAAGAAAAAATATCTGAAATCGAAAATAAACTTCCGATAAATTCATTGAAAAGAAGAGCAAAAACATTTCCATTTCAAACAAATTATTCAACTTTTTACGACATTCCGGTAAATGAAAACTACATTTCGTCAATTACAAATCACCTTATTAAAACAAGAAGAATATCACTTTGGTTAAATGCAATTTCCGGTGATATTCTCATATCAGAACTTTACAATTTGTCAGCAATTCCGTTCATTAGCAAAATTGATATTGTGTTAAAAAGTAAAATTAACTATTCAGAAAATTTACTTCAAAATAACGAAATGT
>DZBS01000076.1:7049-15522 GCA_022729995.1 Draconibacterium orientale
TTTAGGCTACACTTTTTTTGATAACGGCGAAGGATATGACATTACCGAACTTGACGGAAATACTTCTGTAATTACAAAAGGTGCACAAATTGCAGCAAGTCTGGGAATTTTGGTTGTCAACTCCGCCGGAAATGAAGGTTTCGGAATCACAACAATTATGGCTCCTTCCGACGGCGACAGTGTTTTAGCTGTGGGTGCTGTTACTGCTGACGAAATTAGGTCTTATTTTAGTTCAACCGGACCAACTTCCGACGGCAGAATAAAACCCGATGTTATGGCACTCGGAACAAATGTTTATGTTGCTTCGTCTGTTTCGCCCGACTACGCATATTCAAGCGGAACTTCATTTTCGTGTCCGTTAGTTGCAGGTGCAGCAGCTTTACTGATGCAAAAAAATCCGTCGGTTACAAATATGGATATTTTTAATTCATTGAAAAACACTGCAAGCAATTCTCAAAATCCTAATAATGAATATGGTTGGGGAATTATTAATACATTAGAAGCAGATAAATTTATAAATACTTCAATAAAAGCAGTTAATGGAAATGAAATAATAATTTTTCCGAATCCTGCATCTTTTGGAGTAAATATTTTAAATTTATCAACACAAAATACAGTTAAAATATATAATCTTGCCGGAATTAAAATAATGGAAATCAATAATCTAAATTCAAATTTCTTAAATTTATATTTTCTAAAAAGCGGAATTTATATTTTTAAAATTTATTCAGATAATAATATCTACATTAAAAAAATTGTAAAAATAGAATAAAAAATTCAGACTTCAGTCTACAGTAATTGTCAATTAATTAACCAATTACTGCCGACTGATTTATATTAACTTAATACTTTATAATACAATGTCGTTAAGTTAAGGTTTTATAATCACGAAGTGATTAAATATGAATATCCCCGAGTGAAACTTGGGGTAACAGATTCGTAATAAATAACAACTGTGAAACGGTTGAATAATAACAAGCGAATTTGTATTCAACCACTTCGCGGTTGGTTTCTACTTAGTTTATAAACCCCGTATTTCATGCGGGGCTATTAACAATAAAGTCCTTCGGACTTTAAATTATTTATTCATTTTTAACAATTGAATAAATAATTTAAAAAGGCAGAGAAACCCTTAATTAAACAACATTGAAATTTTATTTCTTAAAAAGATTATTCCAACGTTTGAAGTCTCTTTTTTCCCATTCTTTTGAATGATAAACATAGCTTACAATTAGCGGAAGAACCGTTGTTGCTTCTGCGTAAACCATTTGTTCGTCAATAACTTGAACTTTTCCCCAAGAAGCTGCTTCTTTTAATGTTGATGAAGAACAAGCACCGTCGCGACTGTCGGCAACAGTAATTTGAACTGCATATTGGTGCATAGGAACGTCATATCCTAAAATTTCGGCACAAACAACTGTATCTTGTGTGAAATTTTTTGGAACTCCGCCGCCGATCATAAATAATCCGGTTGTTCCGGCTTCAATTTTCACTTTTGTAAGTTCCAAGAAATCTTTAACAGAATCTATAGAAACGTGAGCATCGGGTCTCTCCCATTGATGTTTCACTAAACCGAAACCTGCGCTGCTGTCGGAAAATGCAGGACAAAAAATAGGCACATCATTTTCATAACAAACTTGAATAAGGCTGTCTTTTTTAACAGATTTCTCTACAAGGTATTTTCCCAATTCATTAATAAATTCTCTTGAAGAATATGCTCCGGGTTTCATTGAATCGGCAACATTTTTAATTGTCATATCGCAATTTTGAAGTTCTTCTTCATCAATATAAGTATCATAAATTCTATCGATAAGTAAATCTCTTAATGGAGTGTCGGCAACTTCTAAGCTTCCTTTGTAATGTTTAAAACCTAAAGCTTCGAAAAAATCCATGTCGATAATTGAAGCGCCGGTAGCAACAACAACATCAATCATTTTATTTTTAATCATTTCAACATAAACTTGCATACATCCCGCAGCGCTAGAACTTCCTGCTAATGTTAAAATGTTTGTGCTTTCTTTGTCTTTCACCATTTTCATTAAAATATCGGTTGCAACGGCTGTGTCTCTTGATGAAAAAGACATTTTTCGCATTGAATCGATAATTTGCGATGAGTCAAAAGATTTAATATCAATATGCTCAATGGTTTCTTTTAATAATTCCTTTTTTTCCATATTATTTAATTTTTTAGAAAATTGTCGTATAATTTAATTAATAAATTTTTCGCTCAAAATTTGATATATCAATTTAGAAGCCATAAAGTTAGAAGATTTTTCAAGTTCATTGGGGCAAAGTTCAACAACATCAAATCCTACAATGTTTGCCCTTTTATTCACTTTCTTTATAAAATCTAAAACTTCGTTATAAAACATTCCTCCAGGTTCAGGAGTTCCCGTAGAAGGCATAATTGAAGGGTCAAAAACATCTAAATCTATAGTAATATAAACATTTTTTGTAAGTTTAGACAATACTTTTTCATGCCAATCGGTATTATTTCTAATTTGATGAGCAAAAAATATTCTGTCTAAATCCATATTTACCTTTTCCGAAACATCCATGCTTCTGATTCCAACTTGCAAAATCGGAGCAACTTCTTGTGCTCTTGCCATTACGCAAGCGTGATTGTATGCAGAATGTTCATATTCCGAACGTAAATCGGAATGAGCATCGAACTGGAGTATAGTAATATCGTTATAAAACTTTGCAAAAGCTTTAATTGAACCAATACTTACCGAATGTTCGCCACCAAGAATTACCGGAAATTTTTTGTCGGAAAGAAATTTAAAAACTTTCTCTTCAACAATATCCGACAATTTTTCAGGAGTTTCAACACCCAAAACAGCATCAGCCGTGAATATACCTTTTGTATAAACAGTTGAATTTGTTTCGATATCGTATAGTTCCATATTCTCCGAAGCTTCAAGAATAGCGTCAGGTCCTTTGTCTGCTCCTTTTATCCAAGTGCTGGTGCCGTCATAAGGAACAGGCAACACAGCGATAGAAGAGTTCTCATATAAAGAGAACTCTTCTTCTAAACCACCGTAATTCATCTATATAATGATTAGTTAATGATCGGGTAATAATAATTGGTGAAGCATAAAGCTACCAAAGCAGTTCCATATTCTTTTTGAGAAACAAATGTTTCTTTTAAAAGAGTTATGTTCTTTAAATCATACTGCTTATCAAAACCGTTGATATATAATTCATTAAGGCTTGCGTGTAGCATATACTCTAACTTCTCCTCTGTAAAACTTCCGTTATGCTCGCACACCAGACCTCCGAATTTATCTCCGGTCACTTTATCATACAACCAGCCGTATATAATTCCGGCTGAAATTCTCTCACCTTTCTTCCCGTGTGCAACAGCCATGATAGATTCCATTACCTCTCCGTGAGTGTAATCTTCCGGTTTCTCTATCAAATTTGCGATTTGGGGAAGGATTGAAGAATATGTCATGATATTTGCTCGTTCAATTCCTGCGGCTTGTAAAGCTAAATGGTAGGACCCCGCATGAATTGTAATATCACTTTCGCCGGTTCCCTGGGTAATAAAATAATCCTTAGGAACGCGGTTACCGATTAGTAAGCCTTTTTGTTCGGCTTTTTGCTGCCCTTTTATTTCAGGGAGTAAATTACTAACAAGATATTTATCCATTTTCGTTATAACACATATAAAATTATAATTAAAAAAACATGCAAAGATAAAATTAAAAATATTTTTTTGATTAATAATGATTTTTTTTTTGATTTTTTTTTGACCACTTTAAGTCTGCTGAATATCAAAGCATTAATACGTGTTCGCTTCTTAACTTTTAAAATTTATTTAAAAAAGCAGAAAACAAAGGTATGAATAAACGTCAAATTTTGTTCTGAAAAATCAAATAAATTTCAAAAAAAATTCATCTTTTTTCAAAAAAATCAGCCTTACAAATTTTTTGAAAGGCTGATTTTTTCATTTTTAAAGAATCGATATATTACTTTTTAACGAATTTTTGAGTTGTATTTCTTTCTAAGGTTTTAATATTGATAAAGTAAATTCCGGAATTAAGCTTTTCAAGATTTATGTAATTTCTTCCTTTATTTAAAAAACCTGAACTTTTAATTTTACCTGTAATATCCGAAATACTATATTTTATTGATGCAGAATTTTTATTCATATCAATATATAATTCATTTCCTGCCGGATTTGGATAAATATTTATTCCTTCTGTTTCTTTTTCTGTAATATCCGAAGCAGAATTTTTAACATCTAAAATGTAATCAACATTTGCCGTAATTCCGAAAATATCTTTTGCGATTACTCTAATATTAAGAATTTCAACATTATTTGGTATTCCTGAAATTGTTTTCGTTTGTTGATTATATTGAATCCAAGAAGGCAATGTATTTCCTGATTTATCGGTTAAAGATATAGAAAGTGTATCGCCAAAATCATTATCCGAGAAAAGATTTTCAGGTAATTGATATTCATAATAACTGAAAATAAAAGTTTCTTGATTTGGAATTATCAAATTTGATAAAGGACTTGTATTTGGCTCGAAATGCAAGAAAAATCTGTTTTCATTATCTGCAATTCCCGATTCAAATTCGTAATTGTTTTTAGTTTTTATATTGAATTTTAAACTCATGTAACTGTCTTCAAAAATTATGTGTGTATTTTGAAATGAATTTTCTGTAAAACGAATATTATATTTGTCTTCGTTTCCAAAATAACAAGAAACCGGAATAGTTTTAGAGCCTTCAATTATCGGATATGTATTTATTGCAAAAGTTTGACCGTTTTCAATATTCTTTGTATATATCTGAGGTTTAGTGTTATTCAAAGACAATTTCTTATAAGCATCAAGATTAATATCGTGATTTTCGGTTGCGTTTATCGAAGTTCTGAAAACAGTTTCGTCTGAGAAACCATTTTTTTCTAATTGAAGTCTTAATATTTCATTATTTGAAATTTTATTTTTCCAAAAACTTTGAGCTTCATGCAATCTTGCACTTTGCGGAATAGAAAAAACGCCCGAATTTATTGCTTTTACCATAAATGCTTGATTTGCAGGAACAATTTGAGAACCTCCGTTGACTGTAATTCCTTGGTCGTAAAGATTTGCGCCGCCGTAATATCTGTAGTTTGAAATTGAACCGTCGTAATAATAAACAACATTTTCTATATTTGATTTGTTAATTCCGGCATTATCCCAATCGAATGCAGAAGGATATGGATTTCCGATTAAATTCCAACCGTCGAAATTAATCCAAGTTGCTGTAACTCCGTCTAAATTAACCGCTTCTGTAGGAACTCCGTTTTCAGTGTAAGTTAAATTGAAATCTTTTTGTCCTACAAATAAATTTCCGCCTGATAAATTATAATTAATATCATAGTAGGAATATTTTATGTAACCAAATTCGTTACTTAAAGAAGGATTTGTTTCGGGTTTCCAGCCCGAAGTCCCATATATTGTGGAACTATTCCAATAATCGAAAGTAGTTTCATCATAATAATAGAAATTTTTTGTGAGATTAAAAACTGTTGAAGAAATATTGTTTAACGGCGCAAAAACAAAATGCCATTGATTTCCGGAAATATATCTTTCGCAAGTTGCAGGCACATTTAATGTTGAATTTATTAATGATGCCGTTGCCAAACTATCCGATTTTAAAATAAGTCCGGAAGAACCTGCATTATTAATAATATCTCCTACAACATCAAAATATTTTCCGGCCGCTAATGAAACGGAACCGTTTGCAATTGTCAAATTATTTAAAACAAACAAATTGCTTATAATATTTACATTTTGACCAATTCTGTTAAATGTAAAATTATTTAAATTGAAATCAGAATAAAATTCAATATTCCCAACCAAACCTGAATTATTTATTGTAAAATTAGACAATGAATTTCCAATAAATTTTCCTGTTGTGTTTAAATATACATTTTGCAATTCGATATTTTTTCCGTTCAAATTTAAAACTGAATTATTTAATAAAGTGTCGGAAACAATTAAATTTGAATTTAAAAGAACTCCGGAATTATACACATTATTCAATGTAAGTGCATTAAATGTTTCTGTTCCCGTATTGTTGAAAATACTTTGACTTTCGCTTCCGTTGAAAATAATTTTACCGTTTCCGGAATCAAAAATTGCATTATTAATCCAATTTCCTTCAACAAGCAAAATACCGTTGAGATTTGAAGAACCATCGTTCATATCAATAATTCCTCCGTTTTGAATTGTTAAATTTCCGCCAACATACAAAGAATCTAAATTGCTTCCGCTCAAATCCAATGTGTAAGCATCAACAGTTAAATTTAAACATTCGGCTTTAAAATTAAATTTATCGGCAAAAACTGAATTATAGTCAATGGCAGCATTTCTGCTTGCCAAAGAAGAAATTACAACATCAGTTTCGGCATCGGGCACAACAAGACTTTCCCAATTTCCGCAATTAAACCAATCGGAATCGCTGTCGCCAAGCCAAGTTCCGTTTATTTCGCTTGTATTTATGGTAAACGATGTATTTCCAACTGCAACAGGAATATCGTTACAATCGGTATTAGTAGTAGTATTCCAATTTGCAGTATTCATTAAACTTAGTAAAATTTGACGTTTTGTTCCAATATGCAAAGCAGTTGTAGAATAGTAATTTACGGGAATATCTCCGGAAAAATCCATGTTTAAACATTCAATATCCGGATGATTTCTTGATGTTCTTGCAACAGTTACAGGCGATGTAAAAGGAACCCAATCTGCTTGATTTGATAATCCGAAAATTATTGTTCCGTCAACAGTAGAATAAATATTGGGTGAAACTCCGTAATCGCTTATTATTCCTTGATATAACCAAATTTGGTCGGGCGATGTTTCGGCAATATTTGTAAAACTTCCTGCGGATAAAAAGTTGGCAGTTTGATCTGCTCCGTTTATTTCTACTCTATTTGCATTTGAAGTAGATGTTAGATAAACCGCAATAATTGAACCTTTTGTAATATTTACAACACCATTCCATGTAACAGAAACACGTCCTGGCGAGTATGTTCCGGGAGTTGAAGTGCAACTCCAAAATTTATCGGTTCTTTCATTTGCAAGTGCTCCGTATTCATAAGACGCATTTAAAAATCCGAATTCGGTTCCGGGCTTAATATCTACCATTGTTAAAATATAAAAAACATCAATTGCAACATCAGAATTTGTGCAATCAAATCCGCTTGTTTTTGTATCATATCCCGTAAAAACTAATTCGCCCGCTTCAAAATATGTAACATCTTTTGGAATTTTATTCAACTCTACTCCTGCGCTCCATTCTGAACCTTTTCGTGTAAATATTTTAAAATAATATGTGTTGTCGTTTATTAAATTTGAAACTAAAATATCTGTTCCTGCTCCTTTGTAAACAATATATGCGTCTGCTTCAAACGATGTTCCCGAACCAAAAATTGAGTTTGCCGTATATAAAGTTCCGTCTCCTGAAGGATTTCCGATAACCGAAGAATTATATTTTGCAACAACCATAATTTCGTCGTAACACAAAGCCGGGTTTGTCCAGCTTAATTTAACAGCATTATTTTCTGCAAGAGCTTTTGAATTTGAAACATTTGTTACATTTAGCGATGCTATATTTAGAGTTGGCGTTATTGTAGACCAAACAGTTGATGTTTCGTTTACATAAGAATATGCTTTAATTTGATATTGTTGATTTTGCGTTAAACCGTTTACAATTACCGAGTTTCCGTTTCCTTTATAAACAATATAACTATAAGGTGTAGTATTTCCATATTCTGTTCCGACGGAAAAAATAGCATCAGCGGTTAATGTTGAAGCATCTACACTTAATGAATGTACAGGATTTATATCGTTTCTAAATCCGAGAATAACTCCGGAATAATTTCCCGTAGGTGAAGACCAAGTAATTTCGGAAGTTGAATTGGTTAGACATGTAATTTTTAAATTTGTAACCGGAGCAGGAAAAGTTGTAAAACTGTTTTCGGCAGAAATTCCTGATGTTAAATAAAGTTCATTACCTGAATTGCAACCATATTCAAAAATTTTAAAATGATATGTTGATGCACCTTCTAAATTTGAAATATTAAAAGTATTTGAATTTCCGTTATACAAAACATAATTTCCTGTTCCCAGTTCTGTTCCGGTTCCAAAAGACGAATTCGCTGAATATGTTGTTAAATCAGACGGAACCCAATCTACTGCACCGTCTTTTTTAACAACAACAATACGTGAAGCTCCGTTTCCTGATGTCCAATTTACTGTTGCTGAATTTTCAGTAACAGAAGAAAAACTAATATTTGAGCTTTCAATATCAGGAAGCGAACAAGACGAAATTCCTGCACCAAAATTATCAAAATAAGCTTTATCGGATCCTCCGGAACTGTGAGCATAAACCCAACCGGAATATTTATAAGAAGTTCCCGTGTAAGTTTCGTCAGCAGAAACTGTAATTGCATCTCCGCCGTCACTGGTAGGAA
>DZBS01000077.1 GCA_022729995.1 Draconibacterium orientale
GTTTGAGCAAAACTTTCGCCTTCTTCTTGCATATCTTCGTCAAAATCATCGTGATACCAGAAAATAATTATGTCTTTTCCTTCTTGATACATTTCTTCAAGTTTTATAAGAACTTCAAACATAAGTTTGTTTGATGCTGAACTTAAAATCGAGAAATCAAATTCGCAAGTTAACTTCATTGTTTCATTCTTTATCGAATTTATCCAACGAATAACAGGCTGATATGTCTGAAAAGCATCTTCGGGAAATGACGGACCTGAAATTTTCAATAAAAATTTTTCTTGATCTAAAATAATTTCCGGAGAATCTTCAGTCTGTTCGAATATTATTATATTTGCATTATCATTTGTTGCCATAAAATTTATTATTTTCAATAAAAAATGGTAAAATTACTTTATAAGTTATCAAAAATCGTGCACAAAAACAAAATGCCTGAAATTTTTTAAATAAAAGTTTTTTGTTTTGTTGTTATTGTTAAATTTAAAGCTTTATATTTCTTTACAAATAAAAAACTATAGTTTACAAATTTATAAAAAAAAATGAAAATAATTAATAAACTTGTTTTAAAAATAACAAATAAGAGATTAATTCAAATAGATTTTTTTAAAGAAAATCCTTATGAAGTTCAAAATAAAACTCTCAAAGAACTGATAGGTTTAGGTAAAGCTACTGAATTTGGGGTAAATCATAATTTCAATTTAATAAACGGAGACTATAATAATTTTGTAAAAAATATTCCTATAAGAAATTACGACGAACTTAAACCCTATATCGAAATAATGATGAAGGGTGAAAAAAATGTTTTGTGGCAAGATTCCGTTAAATGGTTTGCTCAATCATCGGGCACAACTTCCGATAAAAGTAAATTTATTCCAATCAGCAAAGAATCCATGGAACTTTGCCATTTTAGAGGCGGAAAAGATGTTATAATAATGAATTTGAACTTATTTCCCGATTCAAAATTTTTATTCGGAAAAACATTAGGAATCGGCGGTTCAAAAAAAATCAGTAATTTCAATAACGAATTATTTTTTGGAGATCTTTCTGCTTTACTTATTGATAATATGCCAATTTGGATTAACATTTTGCGAACTCCCGAAAAATCTGTTGCATTAATGTCGGAGTGGGAAGAAAAAATTGATAAAATGGCAAAAATTACTTCCAAAACAAATGTTACAAATATTGCCGGAGTTCCTTCATGGACTTTAGTTTTGATGAAAAAAATTCTCGAAATTACAGGAAAGTCGGATATTTCTGAAATCTGGCCAAATCTGGAATTGTTTGTTCACGGCGGTGTTAGTTTTATTCCTTACAGAAACGAATTCAAAAAAATTATTTCTTCTCCCGGAATGAAATATATGGAAACATATAATGCTTCGGAAGGTTTTTTCGGAATACAAGATGATTTTTCTACCGACGATATGTTGCTAATGCTCGATTATGGTATATTTTATGAATTTGTTCCTTTTGAAAATATTAACGATGAAAATCCTGTTGCTTATCCGCTTGAAAGTGTGGAATTAAATAAAAATTATGCAATGATTATTACAACAAACGGAGGTTTGTGGCGATATATGATTGGCGACACTGTTAAATTTACTTCAAAAAATCCTTATAAAATAAAAATTACCGGAAGAACAAAACATTATATTAATGCTTTTGGCGAAGAGCTAATTATTGATAATGCCGAAAAAGCATTAAAAATTGCTTGCGAAAAAACCGGAGCTTTAATAAAAGAATACACGGCAGCACCTGTTTTTATGAATCAAAATTCTACAGGAGCTCACGAATGGCTAATCGAATTCAGTAAAAAGCCCGAAAATATTATTCTTTTTACCGAAATTCTTGATACTGCTTTGAAATCTTTAAATTCCGATTACGAAGCCAAAAGATACAAGAACTTGAACCTTCAAATGCCTATTGTAAACATTGCAGAAGAAGGTGTTTTTTATAATTGGCTAAAAGAAAAAGGTAAACTCGGAGGACAAAATAAAATACCAAGACTCTCAAATGATCGTTCTTATATCAACGAACTATTAAAAAAATAATTTTCACTTAAAATTTATGAAAGCTACATTTTTGGCAATTGCTCTTTTTTTTTTCAGTTTACCCGAAAAAATTATTATTGAAAAAGAGTTGGATTTATCTGCCGATTTTATTGAAACAGATATTTACGGATTTTTATATGTTGCAAAAGGAAATGCAATTCACAAATATAATACTTACGGAATAAAACTTGGCACTTTCCAATCGCCTGCAAACGAAAAAATTACATCTTTTGATGTTTCAAATCCCTTAAAAATACTCGTTTATTACAATTCGTTAAATAAAGTTAGATTTTTAGACAGTAAATTAAATGCAATTTCGGGAGATATTTTACTCGATAATTTTAACATAAACAGCGCCGAATTAGTTTGTTCTTCTAATGAAGACGGATTTTGGGTTGTTAATACAACAGCAGGAATTCTCATTAAATTTAACTCGCAATATAAACCCGAATTTGAAAGAACTATTTTTGATTTTGGCGATAAAAATCCGTCTTACATGACCGATTTTAACGGCAAACTGTATGTGAATTTTCCCGGAAAAGGAATTGTTATTTTTGATTATTCCGGAATTTATGATAAAACAATTGAAATTGAAGATACTGACAGATTTGGAGTAATGAAAAATAAAATCTATTATTATTCAAAATCAACCAACAAAATAAAATTTGTTAATATCACCAACTTTATTCCCGAAGAAATTTCGATTGAAAGCAATATTGATTGTATTGATGCAAAAATAGTTATAAAAGATATTTTTATTCAAACACCGGAAAAAATTCTTATCGGTAAATTGAAATAAAAATTAGGTTTTACAATAATTTATATGATTTGTGAATATAATTATAATCTGTAATTACTTTTTCCAAAAATTCATAAGGCGATTTATTATAACCAATCCCCATTTTTTTGGAAACTGCAGAAGCTGTTTTATATACTAAATCCGAAGAAATATTTGAACTCATATCTTTTTTATACAACAAAATAACGTCTTTAATTGTATTTAAATCAGAATCGTTTAGTAAATCAACTTGAGGATAAGCTAATTCGTAATTTTTTGCAATTTCTTTATGAATTGTATTTTCTAAAGATTCTTTTTTTCTGATATTTATAACAGTTGTTTTTGCAATAATATCGCCAATTCGCTGACCTTTACCGTTTGATGAAATAACAATTATTGCAATTAAACCCGAAAAAAGGTCAACATCAATAATTCTGAAAATCCAACGAATTATAAAACTGCCAATCGAAGGCTGTGAACCGTCGATTTTAACAACTTTTATTCCTATTGCCTTTTTTCCGAGCGATTGTCCGTTCATAAAAATTTCTGAAATCGGGTGATATAAAGCAAAAGGAATTATAAACATATATAGAACCAAAGAGCTGTTTTGACTTCCGTAAACATATGAAACCAAAAAATAAATATAAATATATGCAATAAATATAAGTATATCAATGATTGTAGCGGAAATTCTTTCTCCAACATTTGCTATTTTGTGGTAAAGAAAAACATTTTGGGTTGTTATAATATTTATATTTTCCATAACTAAATTTAAATATCTGCAAAAATATTATTTTTTTTAAGAAATGAATAATTACCGGCTTGTTAATAATATATTTTTTTTTAATCATTTTTTATATTTTTGTTTAATTAATAAAAGCTAATAATTGTGAAGGAAATTGTATTTTTAAATCAAAATGTATTGAGTTGGAAAAACTTTGAATCATTAATTATTTCAAATAATTCAAAGGATGCAGATTTAATTGCCGATGCTTATATTAAACTTACCGACGACCTTTCGTTTGCTCAAACATATTTTCCGGGTTCCGAAACCGAAAAATATTTGAATTTTCTGGCTTCTAAATTTCATCAAGATATTTATAAAACAAAAAAAGAAGAAAATACCGGTATTTTTTATTTTTGGAAAAATGATTTTCCTCTTGTAATTTACAGTATCAGAAAACAAATTTTATATTCGTTTATAATTTTCGCTTTTGCTGTTTTGTTGGGCGTTGTGTCTACCGAAAATGATATTTCTTTTACACGAATTGTTTTGGGCAACGAATATGTGAACATGACAATTGAAAACATAAAAAACGGAAATCCGATGGCTGTTTATAAGCAAACCGACAGTCTTTTAATGTTTTTAATGATTGCTCAAAACAATTTAAAAGTTATGACTTTTGTTTTTGTTTTTGGAATGCTTACACCAATTGGCACAGGTTTTTTAATTGTCAGAAACGGAATAATGGTTGGTGCATTTCAATATTTTTTCTATAAATTTAATGTTTTACCCGAATCGGTTTCGGCAATTTGGCTTCATGGAACAATAGAAATGTTTACGCTTATTGTTGCCGGCGGCGCAGGAATAATGTTAGGAAACTCAATTATTGCACCAAAAACTTTTTCGCGAAAGCAATCTTTAATTTATGCAGGAAAAAATGGAATTAAAGTAATTATAGGTTTGAGCATATTTATTGTGTTTGCAGCTTTTATCGAAAGTTTTTTTACTCGTCATACCGAATGGCCATATACCGTTAAATTTGGAATTATTATTGCATCGGCAGTTTTAATTTTGTGGTATTTTTTTATATATCCAAAGAAAGTTTATAAAAAATCAATAATAATTAAAAATTGAAAACTTAATAAAATATTTAATTTATGGACAATTTTAATAACTCCGGAAAAGAAGATTTTGATTTCTTGAAAGTGAGAGATTTTGGCGAATTACTCGGAACTCCATTTTATTTTCTTCGTCAAGAATTCAAGCCTGTTTCAAGAATTCTTATAAAATTTGCAGGTCCGGTTTTGGCAGTTTTTTTATTGATAGCTTCTCTTTATTCTCGGCAATTATCAGATGTTTTTGGAAGTAGCCCGTCAAATTTTTTCGGAGAAATTTTCTTGCTGTTTTTTGTCGGCGGATTAATTTTCGGAATTACAGTTTTCTTCATTACAGTTATTGTAGTGAGTTATATTTCGTTATATGTTCAAAACGGACGAAGTTCTTTTTCCGATATTGATGTTTGGAATCTGTCCAAATATAATTTTTTCAGACTATTTGGTGCAGGTTTTTTAACCGGTTTACTTGTTGGTGTGGGATTTATTTTTCTTTATTTACCGGGTATTTACATGGCTGTAGCTTTATCTTTTGCTTATATTGCAATTGTTCATGAAGATTTAAATGCAAGCAAAGGTTTGGGACGCTCGCTTGATGTTATCAAATCTAACTGGTGGTTCACTTTTGGAGTATATATAGTTTTTGGATTGATTTTAATATTCGTTATTTATTTATCTATGTTTATTTTTAGTGCATTAATTTTTGGAACATTAGGAATGCTTTTTGATAAATTCACATTTATTGCTGTTGCAGTTGGTTCTGTTTTTATGTTTTTCTTTTATATATATTTTACAATTTTGCAACAAACATTATCTGCTTCATTATATTTTAATTTTGTATCAAAAAAAGAAGGAATAAATATTCACAAAAGAATTGAACAAATTTATGTTGAAGAACCGGAAAAACCACTAATTTTCGAAGTTCAAAATAATGAAGAAAATCAAAATAAAATTACAGAAAATAACAACGTTGATGAATCTTTTAAAGAAGAAAAAAGCAAACCAAAAGACGATAATTCCAATAGATTTCTTTACGATGACGAAAGCAAAGACAGATTTAAATATTAATATTTTTCATTCAAATTAAAATGAACCAAGAACAAATAAATTTTTTAAAAAGAAGAGATTACGGCGAAATTCTCGGATTATCTTTTACTTTCTTTTTCAAAGAAATTAAAAAATTGTATAAGCCATTGTCTATTTATGTTTTACCCTTTTTTATTGTTGCAGAGTTTCTTACAGCTTATTTTAACGAACCTGTAGATGTTTTTTATCAAGTAGAACACGGATTTAGCACTCATCTGTTTTTGATAAATATTATTAATTTTCTTATGTATGTTATGTTATACACGGTTGTTAGTGCATACATAAAACTTTATATTACAAAAGGAAACGAAAATTTCGATGAAAATGATGTTTGGAAAGAAGTTTCAGCAAATTACGGCAATGTTGCATTAGCTCAAATTTTGTTTGGAATTATAATAGTAGCCGGAGTTTTTTTCTTACTTATTCCGGGAATTTATCTTGCCGTGGTTTCTATATTTGTTCAGTTCATTGTTGTTTTTGAAAACAAAACCGCTCCAAAAGCTATCGAAAGAAGTTTTGTTGTCATCAAAAATAATTGGTGGAACACTTTCGGAATGCTCATAGTTGTTGTAATTATATTTGCTGCAATTATTATTGTTGTTACTTCTGTTCTTTCATTAATTAGTCCGGCAACGCCTACAAACGATTTCTCAATTATTTCTATTTTTAAAGTGATTTTTGTAGGAATTATTTCTATTTCTGTTATGACAGTTTTCGAAATATTTATAATTATGCTTTATTTTAGATTTGTTGAAGAAAAAGAACATTCTCAATTATTTCAAAAAATTTCAAATATTACCGAAGAAATTAAAACCGAAAAAGAAGGAATTTCTTTTGATGAAATTAATAAACACGACGAGCCAATTGTTACTCCCGGAAAAGATGAACAAGATGATAATGAACCTAAAGATTAATGAATAAACTAATTAAGTTTTCAATATTTATTTTTGCAATATTATTTATATCGCAAGCTTATGTTTTTGCTCAAAACAAAACTGTATATGATAAGAAATCCGAAATAAAAATTAAAGATTCTAAAAATATTCAAAAATATTTAGACGATAATTATTATAAATATAATCAAGAAAAAGTTGACAATTCTCAAGGATTTATACAAAAAATAATTTACTATTTACAAAGATTTCTTTCTAAAATATTTGGATATAAACACACTTCATTAATTTTTTATATTCTGGTTTTTTCGGCAATGTTTTTCATTTTAATAAAACTTTTAGGTTTTAAATACAACTCAATGTTTTTCAAAAACAAAAATGTAAATTTGAAATCCGAAATGTTTATTTCCGAAGACGAACTTAAAAATGTTGACCTTGATGAATTAATTAAACAAGCCGTTAACCAAAAAAATTATAATTCTGCGGTTAGATATTCGTATCTAAAATACATTAAGTTGCTTATAAACAAGAATATCATTGTGTGGGATGTGAATAAAACAAATACCGATTACAAAAAAGAATTATTCGATACAAAATTTCAAAAGAACTTTAAAGAACTTTCTTTTTTCTTCGAGTATATTTGGTACGGCGAGTTTAAAATTGACGAAACCCAATTTGAATATACCATATCAATTTTTAAAAATGCTTATTCCGAAATTAATGAAAAATAAGAATCTAAAATATTATATTTTTATCGGGATATTATTACTGATTCTGATTTTTGTCGAATATTCAAAACCTCAACCTGTTGATTGGCGTGAAACATACAGCCACGAAGATAAAATTCCGTTTGGAACTTATGTTTTATTTAACACAATTCAAGATTTATTTCCTAATAATAAAATTGAAGTTAATAACCGAACCGTATACGAATTTACTACAAGAAACCCCAGTTCTATTATAAATTACATTTTTATTACCGATATTTTTGAAATTACAAATACAGATATTGAAGCTTTAAAAAGTTTTGTTGAAAAAGGAAATACGGCTTTTATTGCTGCAAACTATATTGCCGATTCATTGCAAAATAATCTTAACATAAAGATTACCAACAATTTTGATTTAATGAATAAATCGTTGAAGTTTAATTTTCATAACCAAAAATTTACTCAAAAAACTTTTAAATATTACGATATTAAATTTCAAAACTTTTACTTTTCAGAAATTGACACATTAAATACAATAATTTTAGCTTCGGATTCACTTAATAATCCTATTTTCATAAAACAAAAATTTGGAAAAGGATATTTTTATTTGTGCACTCAGCCAAAAGCTTTTACAAACTATTCACTTATTACTCATAAAAACTACAAATTTGCTTACAATGCACTTTCATATCTACCCGAAACTGATATAATTTGGGAGAATTATTACAAACCGTTTAAGAACGATGACAGGTCGGTTTTTGAATATATTTTCTCTAATTATAGTTTAAGATACGCATTTTATATTTTAATTATCGGCATAATTATTTTTATGCTTTCTTCGGCAAAACGAAATCAAAGAATTATTCCTGTAATTGAACCTTTGCAGAATTTCACCGTAGATTTTGTTAAAACTCTCGGAAGAGTTTATTATAAATCTAAAAATCATAAAGACATCTGTATAAAGAAGTTTACTTATTTTAACGAATATCTTTTTTCAAATTATCATATTAAAACATCTGACATAGAAAATGTTAACTTTGATGAAATTGCAGAAAAAACCGGAGTTGATTCCGAAAGTATTTCCAAAATATTTATTACATATAGAAATATTTTAAAGGAAAATTCAATTAATAATGAACAATTAGGCATGTTTAATATGCTTATAGATAAATTTTACAATCAATCTAAATAACCAAAAAATGTATAAAAAAATCCTTACTTTTATTGCCGTTGCGTTTATTTCATTGATGTTATTTTCACACAAAAATGTAGAAAAAAGCAAAACATTTTATGTTTGGTTTGAACAAGATACTATTAGAATAAATCTTGAAGAACCAATAATTTCTCTTGAGAAGAAGCCTTTTAAAATTTTCTTCGAAATGTCTGAACAAATGAGTATTAGCGTTAATGCTTCTTTTTCTCCAAATACTTATAATAAAATGACAAAAGGTATTTTAATATCTGATATTGAAACTTTTAATTCAAAAATAATTAAAGAAAAAAGTGAGAAGTACGATTTGTTAATTTCCGAAGATAGGACTTCGGCTTGGTATTGCTTTGATAATGTAGAAAATAACTTCGATAAATGTTTCAAAAAAGGCGGAAAAGTTGTAACAATAAAAGATGTAAATACTTTTATTGTTGAGCCGGATTCAGCCGTATTTGCGATTTCCGAAATTGATAAAACATTATTTATGTCGTTCGTGATTTTCGATACAGATTCCGTTACCGGAGAAAAAAAAGAATTTCAAAGAGAAACAGTTAAAATTAAATGGTTGAAAAACAAAGATTAATATTCTTAAAAGAAAAAAATATTATGGAGAATTTAGATTTCAAAAACAGAATAAATATTGATAAATTAAACGAAACAGCTTCTAAAATTAAAGAAGAAATTTCTAAAGTAATTTTAGGTCAGGAAGAAATGATTGAACAAATTCTTGTTGCAATTCTTTCCGACGGACATATTCTCATTGAAGGAGTTCCGGGAGTTGCTAAAACTCTCACGGCTAAACTGTTTGCAAATATTATTGATGCCGATTTTTCGCGTATACAATTCACGCCCGATTTAATGCCTTCGGATATTATAGGAACTTCAATTTTTAATATGAATAAATCCGAATTTGAATTTAAAAAAGGGCCTGTTTTTGGCGATATTATTCTTATTGATGAAATAAATCGTTCTCCGGCAAAAACGCAGGCTGCTTTGTTTGAAATTATGGAAGAAAGGCAAATAACTTACGACGGAATTACATATAAAATGGACGATCCGTTCATTGTTTTGGCAACTCAAAATCCAATTGAACATGAAGGAACATACAGACTTCCGGAAGCTCAGCTCGACAGATTTTTATTCAAGATAAATGTTTCTTATCCTAATTTTGAAAAAGAAGTTCAAATTCTCGAAAATTATAATACTTTTGCCGGGAATTTCAGAGAAATAAACTTGAAATCAATTGTTTCCAAATCAGAAATTGTGGAATTTAAAAATGTTATTAATTCGGTTCTTATCGACAGTCAATTAATAAGATATATAACACAAATTGTTACAAAAACAAGAAACAATAATGCAATTTATTTGGGTGCATCACCGCGTGCATCAATAAATTTAATGAAAGCGTCAAAAACTTTTGCAGCTGTTAACGGAAGAGATTTTGTAATTCCCGATGACATTAAAGCCATGGTTTATCCGACTTTAAGACACAGAATTATTCTTACTCCCGAAAAAGAAATGGAAGGTATTGATAATGACAGAATTATTAAGCAAATTGTTGATTCGGTTGAAGTACCGAGATAATAAAAAAAGTTTTGTTTAGAATCGAAATTTTTCTTATATTTAAAGATAACCCAAAATTTAATTAAACGATTACACTCGTATTACTATGAAAAATTTTATTGTTATTTTATTGTCGATTTTGAGTTTTTACTCATGTAAAAATTCTGTTTCCGAAAACCCTGTCGGCTCGGACACAACATCAAATGTTGAAGAAAAACTTTCAGATTCAAAAATTCTTACCGCCGACGGATTTTATTTTGCCAAGAAAAATGAATCCGGAGTTGAAGAAGTTGATCCGCCGGTATACAACAGAGGAGATTTGGTTTATTTTGTTGTGCGAAATGTCGGAAATTTTGCATCAGATAATTCAGGCGAAGCACATTTTGAAATGCACATGAAAGTTGAAAACACGCTTGGCGAAAATGTAATTATTAAAAGAGATGTTCTTAAAACTAAAGGTATTAAGAAACTAAAAGGAGATAGAATTAATTTGCCAAATGCACGTTTTCAAACAAGCGAAAACGACAAACCCGGAACATACAGATTTTTTATCGTTTTGGAAGATAAATTATCTAACGATTCTATTACTGTGGCAGGCGATTTTTTTATTGAATAATTTAAATTTCGGCAACAGAAATTCTGTCTTTTTCATTCAAATCTTTTATAATTCTTATGTTTTTAAAATTCATAGAATTAAGAAGTTGTGACATTTCATTACCATAGTTTTCATTAATTTCAAAATAGAGTTTTCCTGTTTTGTTCAATTTTTGTTTTGAAAATTCTGCTATTCTTTTGTAAAATCTTAACGGTTCTGAATCACTAACAAAAAGAGCTGTTGAAGGTTCAAAATCGAGCACATTTTTGTTCATCAATTGTTTTTCTTTTTCAGTAACATAAGGCGGATTGCTTACTATTATATCAAACAAAATATCATCATTAAAAATATCGTCATTAAAAATATCGGTATTTATAAAATCAATATTTACATTATTAAATTCAGCATTTCTTTTTGCAATTTTTAAAGCTTCATTGCTAATATCAATTGCAAAAATTTTTGATTTTGAAAATGTTTTTGCCAAAGTAATTGCAATACAACCGCTGCCGGTTCCAATATCCAGAATATTCAATTCTTTATTAATTTTGTTTTCTTTAATTATCAAATCTACAAGCTCTTCGGTTTCTTGTCTTGGAATTAAAACATTTTTATCAACCCAAAAAATTAAACCGTAAAATTCCGTTTTCCCTACAATATATTGCAAAGGCTCAAATTTTTTTAATCTTTCAACAACAATTTTAATTTTATTTATTTCTTCGGAATTAAGTTTTTTATCTTTGTCGGAAATTTGACTCACAACCGAAATATTAAAAATGTCGGTAAAAATTATTCGCGAAAAAGCAGAAATTTCCGTTAACGGATAAATATCTTGTAATTGGCTTTTTATAAACTCTTTTGCAGAATAAACAGTCATAATTTTTTTTTGTAAAGATAATAAATATGACAGATATTGATATAAAATTTATGCAGAGATGTCTTGATTTGGCAGCACTCGGAAAAGGACACACTTCTCCAAATCCGATGGTTGGCTCTGTAATTGTTTTTGAAGATAAAATTATTGGTGAAGGTTATCACAAAAAATGCGGCGAAGCACATGCCGAAGTAAATGCCGTTAATTCCGTAAAAAATAAGGAATTGCTTAGTAAATCAACTTTATATGTAAATCTCGAACCTTGCGCTCATGTTGGTAGAACTCCCGCGTGTTCTCGATTAATTATTGATTTGAAAATACCGCGTGTTGTTGTGGGAACAACAGATAATTATGAAAAAGTGAGCGGAAAAGGAATCAAAATGCTTCGAAACGCCGGAGTTGATGTAAAAGTTGGTGTTTTAGAAAAAGAATGTTTGAAATTGAATAGACGTTTTTTTATATCGAACAAAAAGAAAAGACCTTTTATTATTTTAAAATGGGCTCAAACAATCGACGGATTTATTGATTTTAAGCGTTCGCCGGAAACTCCTGTTCAACCAAATTGGATTACCGACGATTTTGCTAAAATTTTAGTGCATAAATGGCGTTCGGAAGAAGATTCAATAATGATTGGCACAAATACTGCCGAAAAAGATAATCCGTCGTTAAACGTGCGAGATTGGGAAGGTAAAAATCCTGTAAGAATTGTGATTGATAAAAATCTTAGATTGAACAGCAATTTGGCTGTTTTCGACAATAAAAGCAAAACAATTGTTTTTTCGGAAAAGAAAAGAGAAAGTTTTTTAAATACCGAATATATTCAAATTAAGTTCGACAGATATTTTTTGAAAAATATTTTTGAGATTTTATTCGAGAAAGAAATTCGTTCGGTAATTATCGAAGGCGGTGCAATTTTATTAAATTCTTTAATTGCGGAAGGTTTATGGGACGAAGCAAGAGTTTTTGTAGGAGAGAAGTTGTTTTTCGAAGGTGTTGAAGCTCCTAAAATTTATAAAAAACCAAACTTTATTTTAAATTTCGATAAAAATAAACTTCTTACTTTTATGAATTACAATTTATAATTTTGAATTAACAGAACGGCGAAGCCCTCACCGAAGGTAATTGACTGAATATTAGAATAAAAAAACCGGAAGCGTCTGCAAGACCTTCCTGCGTTTGGATTATTTATAATTAATTAAGTTTTCTTCTTTTGATAAGATACGGAATAAGAATTTCTTTAAAATCTTCATTAATATCTGCCGAAATAAAATCAATTTTATATTGAGCACATTTTAGTTTTAATTCGCTTAAAAAAGTATTTGCCGATTTTGTAAAATTTTCTCTTATTTCATTCGGGTTTAACTTAATGTTTTCGCCTGTTTCGAGGTCGATAAATTTTACCGGACGATTTGAATATTCAAAATTAAATTCCAAGTTTTTATCAATTACGTGAAAGAGAATTACTTCGTGTTTGTTGTGTTTTAAATGTCTGAGTGCCGAAAAAACATTCTCGGGATTTTCTGACGAAAACATATCGCTAAAAATTATAATTAGTGAGCGTTTATGAATTTTATCGGATGTTTCGTGCAATGCTGTTGCCGATTCTGTTGAAACATTTAATTCGTTGAAACCTGAAAGCAATTTACTTAATTCTCCAAATAAATATCTTGAATGCATTCCGGACATTTTTGCTTCGGTATGTAAATTAATTTTATCCGAAAAAAATGTTAAACCGGCTGCATCTCTTTGTTTTCTCAGCAAATATATTAATGCAGCAGCGCTGTAAATAGAAAAAGTAAGTTTGCTTTGTTTATGTTTGTCTTTATAGGGAAAAAGCATTGAAGATGAAACATCTATAATAATTTGGCTTCTAAGATTTGTTTCTTCTTCGTATTTTTTTACAAATAATTTGTCGGTTTTTGCGTAAAGTTTCCAATCAATATTTTTTGTCGATTCTCCTTTATTATATATTCTGTGTTCGGCAAATTCTACAGAAAATCCGTGAAACGGGCTTTTGTGAAGTCCTGTAATAAATCCTTCAACAACTTGTTTTGCAATTAGTTCAAGTTTGCCAAAATCTTTAAATTCATTAATTTCTTGAATATTTTTCATAGAAAGTTTATTCTGATATTTATTAAGTTCAAATATACTATTTTTTAAATATCCGGATTGTTTTTAGTTCAATAAAAATATTAATAAAAAACCCCGAATTTTGGTTCGGGGTTTAATGTTTGATTTTATTTATTTGTGATTCTGTGTTTTGCTCTCATTAATTTTATTTTACCCGAAACAATAAGATAATACATTACGGGAATTAGCACTAATGTTAAAAATGTAGCAAAGCTGAGTCCAAAAATAATTGTCCAAGCCAACGGACTGAAAAATGATGTAATATCACCTCCAAATCCAATGTGCGGATTTAGTTCGGTAAAAAGAGTTTCAAAATTGAATTTTAGACCTATTGCAAGAGGAATAAGTCCGAGAATTGTTGCAGTTGCAGTTAAAATTACCGGAGTAATACGAGTTTTTCCGGCTTGTATAATTGCTTCGCGTGTTTTGTAACCGCGTTCACGCAATACATCGGTAAATTCAACAAGTAAAATTCCGTTTCTTACAACAATTCCTGCAAGAGCTACAATTCCCAAGCCTGTCATTACAATTGAAATATCCATATCGAAAATTACAAATCCAAGCAAAACTCCAATTATACTAAACAAAACTTCAGCTAAAATTATAAGCGGCTTGCTTGTTGAATTGAATTGTGTAATTAAAATAAATAAGATTAAAAACAACGCAAGCAACATCGCTGTTGAAAGAAATTGCATAACTTCTTTTTGGTCTTCTTGTTCGCCTGTTAGTTTAATATCAACATATTCCGATTTGTTGAATGAAGGTATTGATTTTATAATTTTTTGATTTATTTCATTAGCATTATATCCAGATAAAACGTTTGATGAAAGTGTAATTACACGTTTTACATTTTTACGATGAATTGCACCGTAAGTATTTGTATATTCAATTTTTGCAACAGACGAAAGCGGAATTTGTCTTAATAATCCGGTGGTCATATCGCGGTATGTAATTTTAGTATCCATCAGCCTATTAATATTTTCTCGAACATCTTTGTTGTATCTTAATTGAATAGGATATTGCTCTTCACCGTCGCGATATTTTGAAATTTCTTTTCCCAAAACGGCAGTTCTAATTTCCATTCCGACTTGCGCCGAAGAAATACCTTCTCTGTTTGCTCTTTCTCTGTCTATTTGAATAATAATTTCGGGTTTTGTTGCGTCAAAATCAGATTTTAAATTTTCAATTCCTTTTATTCCGAGCGACTCTACATAAGTTTTAAAATCGCCGGTAGTTTTTATTAATTCGTCAATATTGTCGCCGCTAATTTCAATATTTATTGGTTTTCCTGCAGATGGCGGTCCCATTTTATTTTGGTCAACAGTTATTTGTGCTCCTTTAATATCTTTTACGGCGTCTCTTACTTTGTCGAGATAATCAACTGTTGAAGTACCTACACGTTCGGAAAATTGAGCAAATGAAATTGTAACTTTCCCTTTGTGAGAAGTTACTGAACGGTCGAATGTTGTATTTTCAGAAGCTCCAAGTGCAACATTTGCAATTATGGATTCTACGTCCGGATTATTTTGTCCTAAAACTTTGTTTACTCTTTTTTCTACCAATTCAGTAATCGAATCTGTAACATTAACATTTGTTCCGACAGGAGTTGTGATATAAGTATAAATATATTGCGGATCGGAATTTGGAAAAAATACTACTTTTAA
>DZBS01000078.1 GCA_022729995.1 Draconibacterium orientale
GGTATTGTCGCCACCGTTATTTGACGGATTGTAGCCGCTTCCGGTGTGTGATGCGTTTAGTTCGCCGAGCATTTCGCTAAGCATTTCTGCAAAATCGAAATTGTTGTTTATGTGCGGAAGGAATTTTTCATATTCTTTTTTATAAAATTTCCAGTCGACACCGTGCATATCTTTGGAGTAGAATTTTTGAAGCATTTGTCTCCAAACGTGTTCAAACATATATTCTCTTTCGGCTTGGTAATTTAAAAATGTTTGAGCGGTAAATGAAATTGTTTTCTTTGAATAATCACTTGTATTTATTTTTGTGAGATTTTTATCGGCACTTAAAAAAAGGAAATCGCCTTTTTTATTAAGAACAAGATTTCCTGCATATCCGGTCATTTTTGATTCCAATTTTGTTGTGTTTTCTCTAATTGTGTTAACCCACAAATCGTAGCCTTTTTCAAATTTAGAAAGATAAAAAAGTTTTTCTCCGTCTTTTGATAGAATTGCATCGGAAATATCAGATGAATTTATTGTTAATCTTTTTGTTCTGTCTTCAATATATAACAATTCAAATTTTACGGGTTCTATTTTTTCGTCTGGAATTTCTTCGTCTTTTTCTTTAGTTTCAGTTTTTTTATCTTTTTCTTTATTCTTCTCTTTTTCTTTTTCTTCTTCTTTTAATATTTCATATTCTTCTTTTGTCATATTAAATTTCAACCAATTTTCTTCGTTAAAAAACATAATATATACGTCGGATTCCGAGCCCCAACTTCCGTGACTTCTGTTTCCTTGCTTGTCGGATTCCCAAATCATTGCGTTTCCGTTAAAAGCCCATTTAGGGTTTTCGTCGTCGTATCCGCTTTGAGTTAAATTTATTGGTTCCGATTTTCCGTCGGCGTTTACCAGAGCGATGTCTGACGAGAAAATCATGTTTGGCGAAAAGGGAACCAGAAAGTATTTTCCATCGGGCGACCATTGAAAAGTTTTGTCGCCATCGGAATATGAATAATTATATTTTCCGGGCAAAACAATTCTAATTTTTTTAGAAGCTAAATTCAAAACCTGAAGTTCAGTTTTATTTGCAAAAAATGCAATTTCTTTTCCGTCGGGAGAATATTTTGGTTGATATGTTTCATCTGCGTTTTCCAGAACAATTTCTTCTTTTAACAGGGTAGAAGAAGCAAAATATTTTTCGTTTTCGTCAACTTTTTTAGTTTGATATAAATTCCAACTTTTGTTTCTTTCGGAAGCATAAAGAATTGATTTTCCGTCCGGACTAAATGAAACATCTTTTTCTTCTTCCGGAGTATTTGTAATTTGTTTTGTAGTGCTGTAATCAACAGAACTTACATAAATATTTCCGCGAACAATAAATGCAATTTCTTTTGAATCGGGAGAAACTGCAATTTCATCGGCTCCGGAAGATGTTGAAATGAATTCAATTTGGTTGTTGCTGATATCGGAAGAAATAGAAATATTAACTTTAACGGGGTTTTTCCCTTCTTTAACGGTATAAATTTCTCCGTCGTAACCAAAACACAATTCGTCGGAATTCGAGATGCTTAGGAAGCGAACAGGGTTTGTTTTTAGTTTTGTAATTTGAATTGGTTTTGAGTTTGGAGAAAGAGAAAGTTTTGCAATATTAAAATTATTATCGAAACTTTCCGTAAGATAAAAAATTTCATTTTCGGAAGAAGAAAAAACGGCATCTCTGTCTTCACCTTCAAAATCTGTAAGTTGAGTGTATGTTTTATTGTTTATATCGAAAATAAAAATGTTTTTTGTGGCAGAAGAAATTTGATGTTTTCTCCATATATTTTCCGGACCTTTAGAATCCTGAAAAATAAGTTTTGACATATTTTTGTTGTATTTTGCTTCTTGAACCGGCGTATCAAAAATTTGTTTAATTCTTCCTCCGGAAACAGGAACCGAATAAAGTTCGGAAAGATACGGACGCGGAAAGCCTGCGGAAGTTGTCGGGTCTTGAATTGCTGCTTCAAAAATAATTAATTTTCCGTCGGGCGAAAAAGATGAAGGAATTTCTTTCCCGGAGTGAAAAGTTAATCTGGTTGGGTTTCCGCCTTGCGAGGGCATAATGAAAATGTCGAAATTTCCGAATCTGTTTGATGCAAAAGCGAATGTTTTTCCGTCGGGCGACCAAACAGGTTTATAATCAGTTGCAATATTTGTAGTCATTTGAACTGCTTTTCCTCCGCTTGCATCAACTTTATAAATATCTCCTTTGAAAGTAAAAAGAATTTCTTTTCCGTTTGGAGAAATTGTCGGGTATCTAAGCCATAAAGGATTATCTTGAGCATACAAATTTATGGAAATTAATATCGGAATTAGTATTTGAAATAATTTTTTCATATTGAAGAAGATTAAGATTATAAGACAATATACGAAATTAAATTTTTATAGGATTGTCGTTTTTACGAATATCCGATAATTTGGTATAAAGCTATAAAAAAAAATCATATATTTGGAATAGAAAGTAGAAATTTAAAATTTTATGAAATGATAAAAAAAAATATTACAACTTCATTAATTGTGGTAGGAATACTTTGGTTTGTGTTTTTTATCGACACATTAATTCCTGCCGATTTGCGAAATTACGGAATCAGACCAAGAACATTGTATGGTTTGTTAGGGATTCTCGAATCGCCTTTTTTGCATGCAAATTTGGGTCATTTGATTTCAAATTCAATTCCAATGTTTATTTTAACTTTAACAATGCTTAGTTTTTACAAAGAGATTTGGGTTAAAGTTACAGTATTTATTGTTGTTTTAGGCGGATTTGGAGTTTGGGCGTTAACATTTAGAACCGGAACCAATCATATTGGTGCGAGCGGTTTAATATTCGGGTATATTTCTTTTTTGATATTTTCCGGAATTTTTAGAATGAAATTTAAAGCCTTACTTGTAGGAATTGCAATATTCTTTCTTTACGGAGGAACAATGATTTTTGGTGTTTTACCTACAAATCCTCAAGTTTCGTGGGAAGGTCATTTATACGGAGCTATAGCCGGAATTATTACGGCTTGGACATATAGAAACATAAATAAAGCAGAGAAAGTATCAGCTTAAAATTTAATTCCTGCAATAAGAACATCATCAACTTGAAGATTTTCACCTTTCCATTTGTTGAAAATTTCTTCAAGTTTTTGTTTTTGTATATCTAATTCGTCTTTGTGAATAAGGCTTAGAGTTTCATAGAAACGGTTTTTCAAGAATTTTCTGGCTGCTTTTCCGCCAATTTGATCCATGTATCCGTCGGAAAAGAAATATATAATATCGTCTTTTTGAATATCAATTTTGATATTTGAGAAATGAGAATTTGCTGAAATTCGAGCATGTTCTGCTCCGCCGATTGACATTTTATCGCCTCTGTATTCAATAATTTGGTTGTCTCTAATAAGAATTATCGGATTTCTTGCTCCGGCAAATTCAATAAAATCGTCATTTTCGTTATATGAAATTATTGCTAAATCCATTCCGTCTTTTGATTCGGAAAGTATATTTTGTTTAAGATTTTTTGTTATTTCGGTTTGAATATTGTCAAGTATTTTTGCAGGATTTGTTACTTTTTTTTCAGTAACTTGCGAATATAAAAGATTGTTTCCTATTATTGACATTAAAGCTCCGGGAACGCCGTGCCCTGTGCAATCGGCAACCGTAAAAATATTTGTTTTTTTCTTTTCATCATTATAAATCCAATAAAAATCTCCGCTAAGTGTTTCTTTTGGGTTGAAATAAATAAAATTATTAGGGAAAGCTTTGTCTAAAACATTTTTACTCGGAAGAAGTGCTTCTTGAATTCTTTTGGCATAATTAATACTGTCTGTTATTTCTTTATTTCTTAAACTTATATCGTCAAAAATTGATTTTAGATATTGATTTTGTCTTTCAATTTCGTCTTTTTGAGTTTTCAGTTCTTCTCTTTGTTGCATTACTTCAATTGTTCTAATTTCAACAATTTCTTCGAGTTGTGAATTAAGTGCTTCAAGTTCTATGTATTTTTCGAAATTATCAATTAAATTTAAAATTTGAGTAGACAGAAGTGAAACGATGTTTTCTGTTCTTTCTGTGAATATGTCGGTCTGAAGACTGTTTTCAAGGTAAAGTAAAGTAGTTTCATCATTAGAAACTTTTAACGGACAACAAAGTATTGATTTTGGTCTAAATTCGTTTAAATATTCTTCGGGGAAAAGTAACAAATTCTCATAAGCATTTTTGATGGTAATAATTTTATTTTCTTCAATAGTTTTTCTAATTATTTTTTCGGGAAATGCTTTATTTTCAGGATGAATATATTTTGAGTAATTTGATTTTGTAATGAACTTTTCATTGTTTTTAGAGCAAATTAGCAAACCTCTTGTTGCATTATTTCCTATTGATATTATTTCAACCGGTTTTTCAATAGAAGTTCCGGCGGTTATAATAATTTGCGATTTTATTTCGTCAATTTCGGCCATCATAGAATTCATATCGTCGGCATATTTAAATAGTTCCGCATATTTTTTTGCAATGGCATAAGATTGAATAATTGTGAAAATAAAAAGTCCAATCCAAATAAAATTTCCGGTAATTATTAACGAATTTTCATATAGAATATCATTTACTGTTGCTGCAAACATTATTACTGTTCCTGCTAATTCTATTGCAGCATTTTTTTCTTTTCTAAATGTGGCTTTTGTTAATCTATAAATTAAATACGGAATGTATAATATTGCAATTATTTCAAAAAATATAAGTGTGTGAAAGTAAAATTTTTGGTCGGTAAAAATTATAATTAATGAAAATAATGATAATATTCCTGTAACTATTCCAATTATATAGTTGTTATAATAGTTTGGACGTGATCTTTTGAAGTATAATCCCAAAAACATCACAGCCAAGTATATTGATATGAAATCTATTTTATTTATAATTTTGTAGTTTGAAATTTTCAAAAAATATTCAAAAAGTAATTCATTATTTGATAGTAATTGCATTAAAATAGAGAATGTTAAAAGACTGAAAAACAATGAACCAACATTCTTTTTCCAAAGAATATAAAGTCCCATTGTGTAAAAAGTCATAATTAACATTATTCCAATTACAAAAAGTTCATAAGATTTGGTTTGTCGAGAATATTTGAATGTATTGTGAATTGTTCCCAGCATTATTTCATCTTGAATTCCTCCTTTTTTATGATGAAAATTACTCATATTTATTGTGATGAAAAATACAGTGTCGGGAACTATAAATATTGTATATTTTGTATTAATTGCAGGTTTTTCGGCTTGAGTTTTTGTTTTGATTTTACCTTGTTCAACAATTAAAGAATCGTTTATATAAATATTAAAAGCTGAATAAAAACTCTCTGTGCGAATTGCCAATGTTTTAATGTTTTTATTTACTCTAAGTTTAAGTCTGTATGTAGCAACTGCTTCCGATTTTAATTTTTTTCCGTCGACAATTATTTTATTCCATAATTTTGGAACATGAGTATATGTAGTTTCAATATTGTTTTTTTCCGAAAATTCTTTTGGAGTGATAATTTGATTATAATAAAATTCCCATTCTCCGGTGAGTTTTACGGGTAATTCGTTTTCAAGGTTTTTATTGCTTAAATCTATATAACCTTTAATTACATTGTCTTGAGAATATGCGACATTATAAAAAGCAAGATTTATCAATATAAAAAATATTGATTTGGAAAGATTGTATTTTAATATTTTTTTCAATATATATTGTTTTTAAAATTCAATTTCAGCAATAAGTATATCGTCTGTTTGTATATTATTTCCTTGCCATTTTGTTAATGTTTCCGATAGTATTTTATGTTGTTTTTCAAACGGTATTGAGTTAATTTCTAATATTAAATCTAAAAGATTTTTTTTCAAAAATTTTCTTACATGTTTTCCTCCTATTTGGTCTTCATAACCGTCGGAAAATAAGAATATTTTATCCTCTTTTTTTATGTCTATAATAATTGAAGAGAATGTTGATTTTTCAGTATTTTGATTTCGTCTAATTTCGCCGATTGATTTTTTATCTGCTTTATATTCGATTAATTCATTGTTTCTAATTAATAAAAGAGGATGTCTTGCACCCGAGAATTGTAATGTGTTTTCGGCAGGTATATATTTAATAATTGCAATATCAATAGTATCGTTAAACTTAGTGCCGTTAACTTCTTTATTTAAACGTTTAATGATTTTAGAATGTGTGCTGTTTAAAATTTCTGCGGTATCGTATATTTTTTCGGAAATAATTGTATCTGAAAGAAGATTATTTCCTACAATTGACATTAGTGAGCCGGGAACTCCGTGTCCGGTACAATCGGCAACTGCAAAAAATAAGTTTTCTTTTCCGTTAATTAAAATGTTGTCGGTCCAATAAAAATCACCGCTTAATACATCTTTTGGTTTATACATAATTAAACTCTTAGGAAAGAGATTTTTCACGTCTTTTTTATCAGGCAAAAGCGAATTTTGAATTTTTTTTGCGTAATTAATTCCGTCATTTATTTCTAAATTTGAAAGTTTAACTCTGTTGTATGCGCTATTAAGCAATGAATTACGTTTTTCAATTTCGTCTCTTTGTTTTTCCAGAATTTCATTTTGTTCAAGAATTTCCGACATTCTTGTATGCACTTTGTCTTCTAAGTTTGTATTAATTTCGGAAATTTGATTGTATATTTTGTATGTATTTATAAAAGTAACAAATTGATATTCCGTAGATTCTATAAGCTTTAGAATCTCAGAATTAAAGATAAAATCTTTTTTATTATTTTCGAGAATTATAAGAGCAGAAACGCTTTCATTATCTTTTAAAGGAAAAAACAGAGTTTCTTTTTTTGGATTTTGAATTAAAGATTGTTCTTTTTTAATAATTGTTTGCATCGCAATATCTTTGTCAAAACCTAAATTTAAAATTTCGGTTACCGAGTCAAAATTTTGTAATTCGTAGGAAGAAGCTTTTTCGTTAATGTCTGCTTTAATAAACCATTCTTCGTTTTCATTAACAATTAGCACTATTCTTTCTGCCTCCACAATGTTTTTTAATATTTCAAGAGGTTTAAATATTTCAAAATAGTTTGAAGTTAAGAAGCTGTCTTTAAGTTCGCTGAGTTTTGAAAGGTGTTTTGTAATTTTTCTTTCTTCTTCATATTTTGATGAGGTTTTGAGTGAAAGCATATATGATTGAAGAAATACAAAAACGAAGAAGCCTAATGTTGCTAATGAGATTGTATTAATTATATGGTATTCAAGTAACAGGTCGTTAACTCCTGTTGAAACAAGAAAAATAGTACCAACTAATGAAAATTTTGCTCCGCTTAAATTTTTGTATGTAGCTTTTATTATTCCTGCTATAATTATTATTACAGATATTAAGGCAATTATTAGGAATATGAATAATGTTTGTGTATAAATTTTTGCAGGAAGAAAAATTATCAGAAATATTATAATTCCAATAAGATATTTAAAAATTCTAATCAACTTTTTCGGATATTCTGTAGGGAAAAGGCTGCTTAGGAACAGCAGAAAAAATATCAGTCTGGAATAGTTTGAAATATAGTTTGTTTTAATAAGTATTTCCCAAGGTAAATTCGGGAAAATATTTGTGAAAATAATTTCGCCTGTTGTAAGAGAGAATGTTGCCGAAAAAATCATTGTCAAACTAAAAAATAAAGCCGAAATATCTTTTGGTCTGAGAAAATACATTCCCATGTGGTAAAATCCCATCATTAGAATTACTCCTACAAGAAAAATATCGAAGCCAAAAATTTTGTTTCCTGTATAATCAATTATTTCTGAAGAGCCTATCGTTATTGAATTTTCTATTCCGCCTTTTTTGTGATAGAAGTTTGCAACTTGAATTACTATTTCTATTTCTGAATTTTCTTTAAAAAAGTGATAATTTTCTGACGACCAAGCGGGCTTTGACAAACTTTGATTTACTCCAACTTTTCCCTGTTCGGAATACATCTTACTGTTTATCCAAAGTTTATATGAAGATTGAATTCTGTTGATATTTATTGCAAGAAGTTCTTTGTTGTTTTTAGTTTTAATTTTTAAATGATATGTTCCGTAACCTTCACCCGAACCGAAAATGTGCTTATTTTCATTGCTGTTCCAAAGTCCGGGAACCGAAATATATATTGGTTCGGGTTTGTTTTTATCCGAATTAAAATCTAATGGTGTTAAAAATTTATTTGGATAAAATTCCCATTTACAGTCAAGGTTATATGTATTTTTAGAAAAATCAAACCGTTCAAGATTTAACACGCCTTTAGAGTTTTTGATGCTGTCAGATTGACCAAAAACACGCGACATATTAAATATTGAAATTGATATAAATGTTAAAAATATTACAGTTATATTTTTCAATTAAATAACATTTAAAATAGATGTTAAATGTATAAATTATTTTTACAAAAGGAAATAAATTTTTATGAATTTATAAAAAGAAACGATGAGGAGAAATAATTTGAATTAATATGTGTAAAAAAGTTGAATTTTTATTAAAATAAAAAAGCTGTCATTTATCAACAGCTTTTTATTTTTTTTTGTTATTTTTGACTAATTGCTTCTACCGGGCAAACATCTGCACAAGCACCGCAATCTGTACAAGTTTCAGGGTCAATAGTATAAAAATCAGCGCCTTCGGAAATTGCTTCAACCGGACATTCGTCTATACATGCTCCGCAAGCTGTACATTCATCAGGATTAATAAAATAAGCCATTTTAATAAATTTAAGTTATAATAATAATTTGCGACAAATGTATATAATTTTTTTTTTTTTGCTAATAATTATTAGCAAAAATATTGATGTTTAAAAAAATGTTTTTTTAAATTTGCATAAAAATATCGAAAAATTACTTCTTCAAATGTTTAACTGCTTCATTTAATACATTGTCTTTACTTATTTTATAAAATGCGTTTTCGTCAATAATGTTTCTGGCAATATAAGCTTTTAATTTATTGTTTATTAATGCTTTTGATATTTTTAAGTCATTTCCTTTAGGAATTACTTTTTTATTCACCGAATATTCTATGAATTTTTCTGTAATGTGTTGACTTTCCAAATATTCCGATAATTTTTCGGGTGTTTTAAATGTCGAAAGTTTTTGTCGGTTTTTGTCTGTATAAATTAATGCAAAATCGTAGATAATTCCTTTATATGTAATTTGATAGTAAAAATCGCTGTATTCAGATGTATCGTTGGCTACAAAAATATCGGGCATAATTCCTCCTCCTCCGAATACTTCTCTTCCTTTTGAAGTATAATATTTTTTAGATTTATTGATATGAACACTGTCTTTGTTTTGCAATTCTCCGTTTTTTGCTCTGTCATGAATATCTGAATAATATGATTTTGTTCCGTCATCGTAAGGTTTTTGAATGCAACGTCCGGAAGGTGTGTAATATCTGGCAATTGTTAGTCTAAAACCCGAACTGTCGGGGAAATTGAATTCTTCTTGAACTAATCCTTTTCCAAAGGAACGAGTTCCAATAATTGTTCCTCTGTCGTTGTCTTGAATTGCTCCTGCCACAATTTCGCTCGCCGAAGCCGACCATGAGTCTATTAAAACTATAAGTTCAATATCTTCACAAATTCCCGAATCTGTTGAAGTATATTCAGTTTTTTTTCTGGCTTGTCCTTGTGTGTAGACAATGAGTTTTCCTTTAGGAAGAAATTCGTCAATAATCTTAACTGCAGCATCAAGATATCCACCGCCGTTTTGTCTCAAATCAAGAATCATTTTTTTCATTCCGGATTGTTTGAGTTTTATTGATGCTTCTAAAAATTCTTCGTAAGTAGTTCCGGCAAATCTGTTAATTTTAACATATCCAATTTCGGAATCAACCATAAAAGATGCGTCTATACTGTAAAAAGGAATTTGATCTCTTGTAATATCAAAATTTATAATTCCTTTTGTTCCTCTTCGTAATATTCCAACTTTTACTTTTGTTCCTTTCGGTCCTTTAAGTTTTTTGAAAACATCTTCGTTTTTAATTCCTGTTCCTGCAAACACTGAGTCGTTAATTGTAACAATTCTGTCGCCCGGAAGTATTCCGACTTTTGCCGAAGGTCCGCCCGAAATTGTATTTACAATTAAAACTGTATCGTTTTGAATATTAAATTGAACGCCAATTCCTTCAAAGTTTCCGTGAAGAGATTCTGCAATTCCTTGCATTTCGGATTTTGGAATATAAACGGAATGCGGGTCAAGTTCTTCTAATAAAAGCGGAATAATATTGTCGGAAATGCTGTCCATGTTAACAGTATCAACATAATTATCTTGAATAATTTTAAGTAATGCGTCAACTTTATTATATGTTCTTGAATCGTTGTTACCGAATGTATTTTGGAATGAATTTCCTATAATTACTCTGTCTGCAATAATACCCAATATTATTGCTCCTGCGAGCATTAGCGGAAGATAAATTGAAAATTTTGTGTTCTTTGGTTCCATAATTTATGTAAATTATTAGTCTATTTCTAAATAAAAATGTTCTATTCCGGCTCTGTCTAAAAGTTCAAGTCCGTCTGTAATTCTATATTTTTCCGTGTATACAACTTTTTTAATTCCTGCTTGAATTATTAGTTTTGAACATTCCATACAAGGTGATGTTGTAACGTATAATGTTGCTCCGTCGCTGCTATTGTTCGATTTTGCAACTTTTGTAATTGCATTTGCTTCGGCGTGTAAAACATAAGGTTTTGTTGTTCCGTTTTCATCTTCACAAATATTTTCAAAACCTTCGGGAGTTCCGTTGTAGCCGTCGGAAATTATCATTTTATTTTTTACAAGAATTGCGCCTACTTGTCTTCTTTTACAATATGAGTTTTCTGCCCATATTTGTGCCATTTTCAAATATCTTTTATCAAGTAAAATCTGTTTTTCGGTTTTTTTTGTCATTTGTAATTTGTTAATCTTTGTTTAGGGGATTTATATTTACTTTAATAGTTTTGTTTTTCCTAAGATATTTTTTGGACTAATATTTTAAAGAAGTAGTAATTACCAATTGTTTTTAATTGATTTGATTATGGAATCTTCATCAAATCCACAAATTTTATAAAGTTCGTTTTGAGTTCCGTGTTCTATGAATTTATCCGGAATCCCTAATCTTATAACTTTTGAATTTAAATTATTATCGTTTAGAAATTCTATAACAGCACTTCCAAAACCACCTTGAATTGCTTCGTCTTCAACAGTAATTATTTTTGAATATTTAACTGAAATTTCTTTTATAAGTTCTTCGTCCAAAGGTTTTACAAAACGCATATCGTAATGTGCAGGATTTATATTTTCTGATTGTAGTTTGTTTAATGCCTGAACAACAATATTTCCGGTTGTCCCAATAGTTAAAATTGCAATTTTTTCTCCTTCGGAAATAATTCTTCCTTTACCAATTTCCATTTCTTTAAAAGGAGTTTTCCATTCGGGCATTGTTCCTTTTCCTCTCGGATATCTTATTGTAAACGGTCCTTTATTTGGAAGTTGAGCAGTAAACATCATATTGCGTAGTTCTTCTTCGTTCATTGGAGCTGCAACAATCATATTTGGAAGAATTCTCATGTATGCAAGGTCGAAAACACCGTGATGAGTAGCTCCGTCGTCGCCAACAAGACCGCCTCTGTCTATACAAAAAACTACATTCAAATTTTGTAATGCAACATCGTGAATTACTTGGTCGAATGCACGTTGCATAAATGTTGAATAGATATTGCAAAAAGGCATCATTCCTTCAACAGCAAGTCCGGCAGAGAAAGTAACAGCATGCTGTTCTGCAATTCCAACATCGAAAGACCTTTCGGGGAATTTTTCCATCATAATTTTCATTGAAGAACCCGAAGGCATTGCAGGAGTAATTCCAACAATTTTCGGATTTAGTTCTGCAAGTTCAACAAGTGTATTTCCAAAAACATCTTGAAACCTTGGCGCTTCCGGAATTATTGATTTCTTGGAAATTATTTCACCTGTAACTTTATCGAATAATCCCGGAGCATGCCAAACAGTTTGATTGTCTTCAGCAGCTTTGAATCCTTTTCCTTTTGTGGTGATAATATGTAAAAGTTTAGGACCTTTTATGTCTTTAAGATCTTCAAGAATTTTTGTGAGATGATATAAATCGTGTCCGTTAACCGGACCAAAGTATCTGAAATTCATTGCTTCAAACAAATTACTTTGTTTCATTATAACAGATTTAATACCGTTTTCAATTTTTTGTATCAGACTTCTTGTATTTGGACCAATGTGCCTAATTTTACCGAGTACGTTCCAAACATCGTCTTTAACCTTGTTGTAAGTTTTAGAAGTAGTTATATCAAGAAGATATTCATTTAGAGCACCAACATTTGGGTCAATTGACATATTATTGTCGTTGAGAATTACCAATAAATCAGATTTATTAACGCCGGCATTATTGAGTCCTTCAAATGAAAGTCCGCCGGTAAGTGCTCCGTCGCCGATGATGGCAATAATGTGTCTGTCGTCAATTTTTCGGATACTGTCGGCAACAGCCATACCAAGTGCGGCAGAAATTGAAGTTGACGAATGTCCGACACCGAATGAATCATATTCGCTCTCAAATATTGAAGGGAAACCGGAAATTCCCCCGAGTTTTCTAAGTGTGTGAAAATTTTCTTTTCTGCCTGTTAATATTTTATGTCCGTAAGCTTGATGTCCGACATCCCAAACAATTTTATCATAAGGTGCATTGTAAACATAATGTAATGCAACCGATAATTCAACTGTCCCTAAACTTGAAGCAAAATGTCCGGGATTATCGGAAACTATATCAATTATATATTGTCGTAATTCAGCCGAAAGTTTTAAAAGCTCTTCAATATTTAGTTTTTTTATATCGGCAGGTGAATTTATCTTTGATAAAAACTTATATTCTTTACTCATTTCAAAAAAATATTTTGGGCAAATTTAGTGAAATTATTTTAGTTAGTATTATTAAAATCTTTTCTATTATTTTACATTGAAAAGCAATAATAGTAAATATTGATAAATAAAAATATAATATGTTGTCGTTTTTACAAAAATTAACTTTTAAAAAGATTCTGAATATATTAAAAGTGCATTTGGGATACTGTCTTTCTTCAATATTAAAAAAAGAATTCAGTTTTGGTTTCCCGTTAAATATTTCTGTAGAACCGGCAAATGTATGTAATTTGCATTGTCCCGAATGTCCCACAGGAATTGGAAATTCACACGGAGTTAAAGGTTTAACAGACTTTCAATTATTCAAGAAGTCGGTTGATGAGCTTTCTCCATATTTATCGAGTTTGATTTTATATTTTCAGGGCGAACCGTATTTGAATAAACAGTTTTGTGAAATGATAGAATATGCTTCGGTTAAAAAAAATATTTATACAATAAGTTCCACGAACGGTCATTTTCTTGATAAAGAAACTTCGAGAAAAACTGTAAGTTCCGGTTTAGACAAATTAATTGTTTCTATTGACGGAGCAACGCAAGATATTTATGAAAAATACAGAGTTGGAGGAAGTTTGGCTAAAGTTATTGATGGAATAAATAATATTGTTGAAGCAAAAGCAATGTTGAAATCAAGTTTACCAAAGATTGTTATTAGTTTTTTGGTAACCGGCGAAAATGAACATCAAATACCGGAAATGAGAAAACTTGCAAAAGATTTGAAAGTTGACAAATTGGTTTTAAAAAGTGCTCAAATATATGATTTTGAGAACGGCAGTAAATTAATTCCGTCTATTAAAAAATTTTCGAGATACAAGAAAAATATCAACGGAACTTGGAGCATTAAAAGTAAACTAAATAATAAATGCAAAAGGCTTTGGGAATCGGCTGTTATTACAAATGCAGGCGATGTATTACCTTGTTGCTTTGATAAATCTGCCGACTATAAATTCGGAAATATCAAATCAAATTCTTTTAATAATATCAAAAAGGAAAAAGAATATTCCAATTTCAGAAAAAATATTTTACTCAACAGAAAAGCAATTTCAATGTGTAGAAACTGCACAGAAGGCTTAAAACTATAATTTTATTTATTAAAATTCTACCTTTCCTTATATTGCTTATTATAATATTTTTCGTATTCGCCCGATAAAACATTATTAAGCCACTGTTCATTTTTAAGATACCATTCTATTGTAATTTTGATGCCTTGCTCGAATGTTAACGTAGGTTGCCAGTTTAATTCGGCATTTATTTTTGATGAATCTATTGCATAGCGGGCATCGTGTCCTGCACGGTCTTTCACAAACTCAATAAGTTTTTCTGATTCTCCCGGTTTCCTGTTAAGTTTAATATCGGCTATTTCGCAAATCTTCTTTACCAAATCTATATTTTTCCATTCGTTGTTACCTCCAATGTTATAAGTTTCTCCGGATTTTCCTTTGTGGAAAATAATATCTATTGCTTTGGCATGGTCTTCTACAAAGAGCCAATCTCTAATGTTTTCTCCTTTTCCGTAAACAGGAATTGGTTTATTGTTTTTGATATTATTAATTACCAAAGGAATTAGTTTCTCTGGAAATTGGTTTGCACCGTAGTTGTTGGAACAGTTTGAAATAATTGTTTGCATACCGTAAGTGTGGAAATATGCTCGCACTAAATGGTCGGAACTTGCTTTAGATGCGGAATACGGACTGCGAGGGTCGTAAGCGTTTTGTTCGGTAAATTTACCTGTGTTGCCCAAACTTCCATACACTTCATCGGTGGAGATATGATAGAAAATATTGTTATTTTTATTGTTTGCCCAAGAGTTTTTGGCAGCATTAAGCAAATTAAGAGTGCCAATAATATTTGTATTTATGAATTCTCCCGGATTTGTTATTGACCTGTCAACATGCGATTCTGCGGCAAGATGAATTACTCCGTCGAATTTTATATCGGAAAACAGTTTATTAATAAACTCGGAATCTGTAATATCTCCTTTTATAAACTTATAGTTAGGTTTATTTTCAACATCTCGCAGGTTTTCCAAATTGCCTGCATAAGTAAGTTTATCTAAATTGAAGATATTATAGTTCGGATATTTGTTAACGAATAATCTCACAATGTGTGAACCGATAAATCCTGCTCCGCCTGTTATTAAAATGTTTTTTGTATTTGACATAATTAAATTAATGATGTTTGAGAATACGAAATTAATATATTCTTCTATAAAATGGTAATATTTATTTTATGATTGAGCTATAAGACGTAAATTTGCGGAAATAATTATGAATTATGAATTATGAATTATGAATTATGAATTATGAATTATGAA
>DZBS01000079.1 GCA_022729995.1 Draconibacterium orientale
GCATTTCAACAATAGGTCTTAATCCTGCAGCTGCCATTCCAACAGCCGAACCAACAATTGCAGATTCTGCAAGCGGCGAGTCAAAAACTCTTTCGGCTCCGTATTTTTGTTGTAAACCTTCGGTAACTCTGAAAACTCCGCCTTCAACTCCAACGTCTTCTCCAAAAAGTATTATATTTTTATCTTCTTCTAATTTGATATCCAATGCATTGTTAATTGCATTTACCATATTCATTGTTTTCATTTCTTTTTTTGCTTAAGTTTTTATACAGCTTTTCTGCTAAGAAATCTTTCGTGTTCTGCTTTTTGTTGTTGCAAATCCGCCGGAATTACGTCATACATAAATTTGAAAATATCACCAAATTCATAGTTAATTTCTTTTTCAACTTCTTCAAAAAGTCTGTCAATTTCTTTTTTATATTCAGGAATTAGTTTTTCTACTTCTTTTTCGGTAAATAATTTATTTTTAATAAGATATGATTTTAATCTTTTTAAAGGATCTTTATTTTCCCACGATTGTTCTTCTTCTTTGGATCTATATTTTGTAGGATCATCAGATGTTGTGTGTGCGCCTTTTCTGTATGTAACAGCTTCGATTAAAACCGGACCGTTTCCGTTTATTGCATATTCCTTTGCTGTTTTTATTGCTTCATACATTGCAAAATAATCGTTTCCGTCTACTTGAATACCTTGAATACCGTAGGCTAAAGCTTTTATTGCAATACCGTTTGATGCTGTTTGAATTTTGAAAGGTGTAGAAATTCCGTATTGATTATTTTGAACAATAAAAATCACCGGTACTTTCCAAACTCCGGCAAAATTTACTGCTTCATGAAAATCGCCTTCAGAAGTTCCGCCGTCGCCGACAATTCCGAAAACAACATTTTTCTTTTTATGATATTTTAATTCGTAGCCAATTCCGGTTGCGTGTGTTAACTGTGAGGCAATTGGCACCGACATTGGCAGAATATTTTTCGCATTCTTAAACAATGAACCGTTTTCGTGTCCCATGAAATACATAAATATTTCTTTTAAACTTACGCCTTTTGCCAAATATGCTCCCAATTCTCTAAACGCAGGTACAAGCCAATCATCGTCAATCATTACTTTACCGAGTGCTCCGGCAATTGCTTCCTGACCGTAATTTGGCGGATATGTATAAATTCTACCTTGTCGTTGGTACGAGACTATTTGTATATCTGCGGTTCTTGCAAAAAGCATATCTTTGTATGCTTTAACAATTTCTTCATCGGATAATTTTGGAAAAAATTCTTTGTTAATAACTTCGCCTTCGTTATCTATTATTTGAAATTGCTTATTATTTATTGCATTATATTTTGTAAACATTTCTTCTTGATTTGTTATTTAGACTAAATAAACACAAAGTTAATTGTAAATACTTGTTGCCAAAAAGCTATTTTTAAAAAGATGCTTTAATTAATGAAGTAATTGATTGATATTGAATAATTTTTATTCATAATTAATTTAGAAATGCTTTTGTTATTTATGATAAATATTGATATTGAAATGTTTCTTTTATAAATATTATTAAATTTAGAGTTAATAAAAAAATGTTTTGAAATGATTTGGGAAAGATCTAAAATATTGAATATAAATAACGAGATTGTTGAGGCTCAAGCTCCGATAATTATTTCGGCAAGTCGTGCAACGGATATTCCTGCTTTTTACGGTAATAATTTTATTGAAAGTTTGAAAAAAGGATATACAATTTGGAAAAATCCTTTTAATGGAAAAGAAATTTATGTATCGTTTCAAAATACAAGAGTTTTTGTTTTTTGGACTAAAAACCCCAAATCACTTATTCCTTATTTAGATTTTTTAAACGAAAAAAATTACAATTATTATTTTCAATTCACATTAAACGATTATGATAAAACATTGGAAAAATATATTCCGCCACATCAAGATAGAATAGAAACTTTTATAGAATTATCCCAAAAAATCGGGAAAGAAAAAGTTATTTGGCGGTTCGATCCGTATATTCTCACAAAAGAAATTGGAGTTGAAGAACTTTTAAATAAAACAGAAAATATTGCTTCAGAAATTTCAAATTATACCGAAAAACTTGTTTTTAGTTTTGCCGATATTTCTTCATATAATAAGGTGAAAAGAAATATGAGGAATATTGATTATAGAGAATTTTCGGAATGTGAAATGTTTGAAATTGCCGAGGGTTTACAAAAAATCGGAAAATCTTATAATATAGAAATATCAAGCTGTTCGGAAGAAATTGAACTTGAAAAATTTGGCATTTCCCACAATAAATGTATCGACGATAAATTGCTTCTGAAATTGTTTCCGGAAGATAAATTATTAAGTGATTTTTTGCTTCAAAATAAAAATTTGAAAGATAAAGGTCAGCGTAAAAACTGCGGTTGTATTGCAAGTAAAGATATTGGTACTTATAACACATGTACGCACGGATGCGTTTATTGTTATGCAAATTCTTCTCTTAAAATTTAGGAAATTTTTTTTAATTTGAAATTTAAAGCGAAAGTATATATTTTATACTTCCCGAATTTGTCAGAATCGCATATTCCGAAATATTTTCAAAATCGGTGAAGTATTTCTCCGGAATTCGTTCACCGGTTTTTTTATTACAATAGAATTTAATTCCTTTTTTTTTATTTTTAGGTATAAAACCCAATTTTTTGTATGAATCGCCTTTTCCCCAATCTAAATCGGCATAAGTCATAATATTATCGGGTTCATAAAATTTGATGTATGTTTTTATGAGTTTACTCAAACCTCCAATAACAGTAATAAATTTTTTATTACAAAATCTCAGCATTTCAGCAGATTTTCCGGATTCAAATTTCCTTTGAGCAGCAAAAGTGGCAACGGCAATTAGTTCGTCATTAAAAAATAAACCGAGTTGATGTTTTGAAACGCTTGAACCGTAAATATGATTTTTGTTTAAAAATTCGGCAGATGTTTTCTTATTTAACTTTTTAATAAAACATTTTCTGGCAAAAATTGTTTTATTTTTTCCGTAGAAAGACGAAATCTTGCTTTTTATAATTTCCGGATTTTTAATCCATTGATCTTCAAACACAATGAATTCTTCCGAATTTTTTTTTTTAGAATGATATTCTTCTAATGATATAAAGATAACTTTTTTACTTTCACTTTTTGAAATATTGTGAGAGGATAAAAATTCTGAAAACCATGGTTTAAAATCTACTTTTTGCATAAAAAGAGATATTGATTAAAAAAGAAAAGAGATTATCTGTTTAGAGAATCTCTTTTCGGCTTTTTTTGGTGGTGCCACCTGGAATTGAACCAGGGACACACGGATTTTCAGTCCGTTGCTCTACCAACTGAGCTATGGCACCTTTGTAAAGCGAGTGCAAATATAGATATATTTTTTTTTCCTCAAAATTTTTTATCGGATTTTTGAAAATATTTTTCTAAATGGAAAAAATGTGTGTGTCATCCCGATTTTGCATCGGGAGACAAACAGATTTCAATCTGTTGCTTTATCAATATAATGATTAACTTTTATAAGTGAATACCAAATAGATATATTTTTTTCCTCAAAAAATTTTTTATCGGATTTTTGAAAATATTTTTCTAAAATTATTTATCAGCAGATTGTGGTTTTACCAAATCGTTTTAATATTGTATTGTTTTATATTATTGTACTTGGTTACTATAATTAAATTATCAGATATACACTGAACAATCAAAAGTCGATCAAACGGGTCTCTATGTATAAATTCTAAAGTTGATAATTCTAAAGCATGTTCAAATGTTATTGGCAATATCTCGAAACCATTATCTTCAACCATTTCAAGAAAATACTTAAACCCTTTTGGAAATCTAAATTTGTCAAGACTTATCTTAATCGCAATCTCCCAAAATTTTTGAATTTGCAGGATCTTCTATCGCAGATTTTGCATTATCAGATAATTTTTCGTCTCCATTTAGAAACCAAATCAATGAATGTGTATCAAGTAACAAGTCCATTACATATATTCTTTAAAGTCAACTAATGGTTCATCAAAATCATGAGATAAATAGATTTGACCTTTAGCACATCCAAATATTGGTATCTTTTTTTTAATTTCAATTTTTCTTTTATTTATCAGAAAATCAATAAAATCATTTACTTCTGATTTTAAATCAGTAGGCAAATAATTTAGTTTTGTATATAATTGGATTTGTTCCATATCGTTATCTTTTATACAAAGATACAATTCTATTTTTAAAAATTACTCTTTTGAAGAATAAGGTTTCATTTATGTCATGCTATACTAATTTTCAATTTATACCTTTTCGGGTATGAAAAAATTGTTAATGAAACTTTTTATACCCTTTGGGGTGTAAAAATTGAAGCTTTTAATAAGATTTTTTGATAAATTTTATAATTCTTTTTCTTCTTTTTTTCGTAAATTTCTTCTTAATAAATACATAATTACTGAAACAATTACGAATGCCCAAAGTATTAAACTTTCGGAAATCCCGATTTTAATTGTTTGTTGAACAGCTATAAACAGAGTTAATACTGTCATTGAAATCCAAAGAATTTCTCTTGCTTTGCTTGGTTTTGGCGATGTTTTCATATTCTGAGTCCAAAAACTAATACGTCGTCAACTTGGAAAATATTTTGTTTCCATTTGTAAAAAACGTCTTCAATAATATCTTTTTGTTCAACCATTGGTCTTTCTTTGATTTCTTCAAGTAAATTGTTGAATCTTAGAGCCGAAAATTTTCTTTCTCTTTCGCCTCCGAATTGATCTCTGTAACCGTCGGATGTTAAGTAAATAATATCGTTTTTGTGTATTTTAATTGTTTTGTTGGTAAATGAAATTTGATCTCTTCTTGATTTTCCTATCGGCATTCTGTCTGCTTTAATTTCTTGAAGTTCACCTTTTGAAAATAGTAGAGCCGAGTTGTTTGCTCCGGCATAATCTATTTGCATAGTTTCTTTGTCAATTATTATTAAAGAAATATCCATTCCGTCGTTTGCATTGTAGCCTTCGTGAATTGTTAAGGACGAAATAATTTTGTCTCTTAATTGATTTAAAATTTCGGCGCTGTTATATTTTGTATGAGAAATATCTGCTAAGTGAACAATATCATTAAGTGATGAAATTCCGAGCATACTTAGGAAACCGCCCGGAACTCCGTGTCCGGTGCAATCGGCAGCAGCAACAAATAACCTGTTTCCGCTTTCTTTTATCCAATAAAAATCACCGCTTACAATGTCGCGAGGTTTGAAAGTTATAAAATATTCTGATACATATTTTGTTAATATATTTGGTGTTGTTAGAACAGCTTTTTGAATTTTGCCGGCATAATTTATACTGTCGGTAATTTCTTTATTTTGTTCCGATATTTTTTGATTAATAAATAATATTTCATCGTTTTGTGCTCTAATTTCTTCATTTTGAAGTTTTATTTTTGCTGTTCTAAATTCAACTTCTGCTTCAAGTTCTCTGTTTCTTTTAATAATTTGACTTTGTTTTCTTTTGTTAATCATCCAAAAAGTTAGTCCGATTAAAATTGAAACTAAACCCAAAACGGATAATATAAAATAAATTGAATCCCAAAACGGCGGTTTGATGAAAACATTAATTTGTGTTATATCGCTTTTTTCGTTAAGTGAATTTATCGAGTAAAATTTTATAACATGTTGTTTATAACTAAGTTGAGATATAGATATTTCCGGTTCGTTACTATTTATAAAATCGGATTCTTTTTCGGGGTCAACAGCATAGAAATATTTAACATTTTTGCGTTTTAGATATTCCGGAGCCGATAACGAGATTATTAGTTTATTGTTTTTGTGTGTTAAGTTAATTTGTTTTGAAAAGTCTAAAAACTTTCCATCGTTTGTAGAAATTTTATTAATAAATATTTTAAAGTTTTTAGAAGGATTTTTTCCGGGTTCTATTTTATACAATTGATTTTCTTTTGAAATCAGCCAAATATTGCTTTGTTTATCAAAAATTAATTTATCATAATTTGGAAATAAATGTATTAAATTAATATTTTCGTTTTTAAAATCGTTAGTTGCAGAATATTCCTGTTTGCCGTTTTTTAAAATTAAAATACTTTTATTGTTTGGGAAGAATGTTTGTGAATTATAAGTAATTAAATCACTTAATTTTTCATTTTTCACTATTTTATTATTTGAATATTCAAAAACAAATTCACCTGTAAAAAACAGGATTTTATTGTTTAGTTTTTTTATTGTTACTTTTTCGGGGAAACTTAAATTTAAATCGAATTTTTTAAACGAATAATTATTAGATGTGTTTTTATTTATAAGAATAAGAAAATTAATAGAACTCACCCAAGTATCTTTTCCTGTGGTAATTACAGAATAAAATTCATTATTTTCAAATTTTATGTTTTGAGGAAATGAAAGTTTTGAATATTCATATTTATTATTATTTTTTGTGAGTTCAAAAATTCCGTTATCGGTTGCAATATAGCAAGATAAAGTGTCTGAAATTTCTGAAATTTGGTTTACGTTAACATCGGGTATTATTAGTTTAACCGAATCGTTTCTTGTAAAATATAATCCGGAATTTGAAGCAACAAGCAATCCGTTATCATATTTAACAAGTTGCTTGCACTTTGCATTAATATCGGGCAATTTATAATATGAATATTTTATTGATTGAAGTTCAATTGCTTTTGTACTAACATATTTATTTTCTGTAGAAGCATTTTTTTTCTGAAAAACTCTTGACAGAAAACTACCTGTTGTTTCATGAACAGGTTCATTAACTTTAACAACTTTTTGAATTTCCTTATAACTTTTTATTTCTTTTAATGCAAAAACTCCTTTTCCGGTTGCAATATAAAATCTGTTGTCTTGAATAATCAGGTCGCTTATTTTTCCGTCTAATCCCGGATATAATCCATAGTTTTTTAGAGGAAGTTCAAGAGCAATTCTTGTGGCTCCGGATTCATGTGTAAGCCAAAGTCCGTTATTTGAATCAATAGTTGCCGAGTAAATTTCGTCTTCCGGAAGTCCGGTTCTAAAATTAATTGTTGAAACAGTTTCTCTGGAATTTTTGTCAATTATAATTGCACCGCCGTTTAATGTGTAAATCACAAATTTTGTAGAATTCAAATCAAGTCCGCCCAAAATAACACTTTCTTCAATATAATCTTGTGTTGAAGTTTTATACCTGAAAAATTCGGTGCCGTCGAATAAATATAAATTATTATCGGAGTTTCCAAAGAGTGTAGAATTTCCGGAGTTAACCGAAAAAAGAATTTTGGCATTTGAAACGGCTTCGTAATTCTTTATTTTTTTTTCTTTCTTAGTAATTAAATTGAATGGAGGTTTTTCGGAATTTATTAACCAAAGATTTTCTTTTTGAACAAGTAAACCTTTAATTTGTGAATTCTTTGACGAATATTCGTTATTAATTTCTTTTAAATTTGATGAAATACTGTAAACATATTTTTCACCGCTAAACCAAATTTTATCTCCGAAAAATGTAATATTATCGAAAGTTTCATTCAAATTATTATCGGTAAAAAGAATTTGAAATTCGTATTCGTTTCCTTTTTTTTGTTTAATAATTCCAAAACTGTTATTGCTTCCCACAAAAATATTTCCGGTTTTTTCATCTTTTTTTAGGATTGATATTTCTTTATCAAAATAAAATTCTGATTCTGTGTTTCCGTCGAAAACCAAAATTCCTCTTTGGTTTGCAAAAATCATTTTTGAATTATTATCTTCAACAACAAATTTATTTTGGAAAAAACGTGTGTTGTCGAAGAAAAAATTTGTCATAAAATTGTATCCGTCGGGAATTTTTTTGAAAGATTTTTTTATACTGTCTTTTGGCGGATTTGCTACAAGTAATTTGTTTTCGGCAAATTTGGGTAAATAACCAAATCCGCTAAATAAAATCAGTAAAATTCCAATAATCGAAAATATTAGTATCCTATTTTTTTTCATAGTTTTTTCACAAAGTTCATTAAGTCAATTTTTATTGCTTTTGCTTTTTTTTAGAAATGTTTTCAAAATATCATTAAAAAAAATGCTTATTTAAGTTTTTCAATAATACTTTTATCAATTAATAGTTTGGCTTCGTTATCTTTTCCTAATTCAAAAACCAGAATTTTTTCTATATCTTTTGAATCAAATATTTTGTTATTGTCGGTATCGAAATTTGCCGAAATAAATATTTTCATATAATTTTCATTAATTGAATATTTATATACAGAATATTGCGAATTTGTGATTTGTTTAAATCCGCTTCCGTCGTAATTTGAATAAAACAAAGATAATGCGTCGTCTGAATTTATTTTTTTATCGCCGTTCGTGTCTGTCGAATAAATTTTATATAAAATGTAAATTTGATTAAAATTTTTATTTAACTCACTAATAATTTGATAATCGGAAATTTTAAGTTTTGTATTTGCCAATAAACTTTGTTTGTTTGTTTCTAAATCGAAGAAAATGATATTTGAGTATGAAACTCCTGAAAAATCTCTTGAATAACTTTTTGACGAAAAATCATAATTCGGATTACTTTCGCTAACCGGGAAAATGCAAATATTTGTGCTGTCGATAAAAACCGGTAATCCGATATTTGTTTTATTTTGGTTTGAATTGTCCGACTTTTTGACAGTTTCAAAAATTTCATTGCTTTCTTTAATACAGGAAGTTAAAAACAAAACAGATGAAACAAGCAGAATTGACAGGTTTTTCATAATATAAAAAATGTAAAATAAATTAATACTAAATATGTTCAAATTCTATACCGAAAAATATTCATTAACATTTAACATTTTTTATTATTCATAAAACATTTAAGAATTTAAATACTAATATTTCTTTTTATCTTTGCAAAGTTTTAAGTCATCTAAAAATTAATGCAAATAATACGCAAAATACTCTCTTTCATTGCAATTTTACCGATTCATTTTTATCGATATTTTATTTCTCCTTTTACACCTTCGAGTTGCAGACATGTGCCCACATGCTCCGAATATGCAATTGAAGCAATAAAAATTCACGGTGTGATGAAGGGAATTTGGCTTGGAACAAAAAGAATTTCAAAATGTCATCCGTGGGGAACTCACGGCTATGATCCGGTTCCGCCTAAAAATCAAAAAATAATTATTATCGACAAAATTGATTTTAAAAAAATAAAATGAAACATCCATGTATATCTCTCGACACACAACCGAATGATTATTTGGGATGTTCCTATCTGACCTTTAAAAACAATTAAGAAATAAACAGATGAATAAAAAGTTTTTATATTCAATTTTAGCCGTTTCGGCAGTAATTTTTCTTTTTATTTTTCCTTACACAAAAAAAATAGAAACATTTAGAACAGAAGATGTTACATGGGAAATATTGAAAGAAACTGAAACTGTTAATGAATTTAAAATTAATAATTTTAATTTTGTTCAACAAAAAAAATTGTCGAATAAAATATTGGAATTAAACGGAAATGAGATTTCGATTGAAGGATTTTTATTAAAAGAACTAAATAAAAAAGATACAATTTATTTGATTACCGAAACTCAAACAGAGGTTTGTTTTATGTGTAATCACGATGAACATTATAATTCAATATTGCTTGAAAATGCTAAAAACAATAAAGAATTTAGAAAAATAGGAAACGGAAAACTAATAAAAATTAGAGGAATTTTTAGAATAAAAAATAATGAAAACACAAAATTTTTGTATAATATTGAAAACCCAAGATTAAACTAAAAATAAATAATGGAAATAATTATTGATATATTAAAACAAACACTAATGGTTGTGGTGTTTGTTATTGTGATGATGCTTGTTTTGGAGTATATCACACTTAGAACCAAAAACCGAACATTTAAAACAGTTAATAATCCGTGGTTAAAAATTGTTTTTGCAGCTGTAATGGGAGCACTTCCGGGTTGCATGGGAACATTTGCGGTTGTTTCTATGTATGTTCATCGCAATTTAGGTTTAGCGGCCTTAACAGCTGCAATGATTGCAACTGCAGGAGATGAAACCTTCGTTATGCTTTCAATAATTCCGGGTAAAAGTTTTTTAATTATGGGAATTATATTTATAGTTGCAATAGTTATAGGTTTTATTATCAGATTACTAAATCAAGATAAAAATTATTCCGGAAAAGAAATGCATATTCATACGCACAAGGATTCTGTAGAATGTGTTTGTTACGATTCTCAAACTTTATTATCGCAATTGAAGAATATAATATGGGAAAGAGCAGTTGTAGTAGTAATAGCTTTACTTTTTTTGGCAAGTCTAATAATTAGCGGAGCTCACGGAGCAGAAGGAGCGCATTCACATGCCGATTCTCATTCGGAATGGGGTTGGGAAAAAATCACATTTATGATTGTTACCATTGTTGGTTTAGCAATTTCATTAACTGTTCCCGATCATTTTTTGAAAAAACATTTATGGAATCATATAATAAAAAAACATTTTTTGAAACTTTTTTTATGGACTCTTGGAGCGTTTTCATTTATGTATATTTTAAATCAATTTGTTGATATTGAAAATTGGGTGAAATCGAATATTGATATTGTGATGTTATTAGCAATTTTAATTGGCATAATTCCAACTTCCGGACCAAACTTAATTTTTATAAGTTTATTCGTAGGCGGAGTTATTCCTATTAGCGTTTTAATAGCAAATTCAATAGTTCAAGACGGTCATGGTTCAATACCTCTATTGGCCGAATCGCAAAAAAGTTTTTTAATAACAAAGGGCATAAATGTATTGGCCGGCTTATTAGTCGGTTACTCAATGCTTTTAGCCGGAATTTAATTGCATTTTTTTTAGGATTATTCAAAAATATTCTTATATTTGCAATGTAAAACAAAGTTTACAATGAAATTTTATAAACTTCCATATCAATTAATTAAATAACAAATGAAGCAAAGGTAGATTTTATTGGAAGTTGCTACTTTAGCTTTATAAAAAAAACCGTTAAAACAGATGAAACGTTATCTCATTTTATTACTTATCCCGTTATTTTTTGCATGCGGAGAGAGCCAGGAAGAAAAAGACTTAAAAGCAAAAGTTGATAGTTTAACCTCAGTTACAGGAGTTGATGCTCAAACAATTAATGAATATTTAAGAGCATTTAACGAAATCCAGGCAAACATTGATCAAATTAAAGAAAAAGAAAAAATTATTTCTACTCGTGCCGGCGGTGATGTAGAACTTGAAGGTTCTGATGTTGAAGCTATAAATGAAGACATTACTTCTATTTATAAATTGATGACAGAAAACAAAGAAAAATTGTCTTATTTGAAAAATAAACTTAGAAAATCCGACAAAAAGTTATCAGATTTCCAAAAAACAATTACAAGGTTAACTGAAGAAATGAACCAAAAAGATAAAGACATTAGCGAATTAAGAACTGCATTGGAAAATAAAAATGTTAAAATCGCCGAATTGGAACAAAATCTTCAATCAATAAGCGAAAATAATACAAGTTTACAAGAGCAAACCGAAAATCAAAATCAAACAATCAGCGAACAAGACGCCGCTTTAAATGCTGCATACTACATTGTAGGAAATAAAACTGAACTTGCTGAAACAGGCGTAATTACCACAGAAGGTAGTTTTATAGGAATTGGAGGAGTTAAAAAAATTAACGAATCATCAGATGCATTTAAAAAGATTGATATTAGAAACAATAAAGTAATTAGTTTAAACGGAACAAGCAAAGTTCTTTTGCTTACAAGCCATCCGGACGGCTCATACAAATATAACCAAGATGAAAACGGAAGCTATGTTTCATTGGAAGTTTTAGATGTTGAAAAATTCTGGAGAGTTTCTAAATATCTTGTTATTGTTATAAAATAAATAACATAATATTAATAAATAAAGAGACTGTATAAAAAGTAAAGAGTATTATAAATTAATAAGTGATTATCAATTTTGTATTAAAGTCTTCAGTCCACAGTCTTCAGTTCTCAGTAATTGTTAATTAATTAACAAATTACTGCCGACTGAAGACTGCCGACTGATTTCTATTATTAATAATTATGTGATTTATTAAATATTTGTCTCTTTTTAGACAGCCTCTTTTTTTATTAATACAAAAGATGTTGTTTTGAATTGTTTTGCCAGCCTGCTTCACTTTTATATTTCGAGAAATATATTACAATGTCGGAACTGCTTTTGTAATCAACAAAAAATATTTTTTTATAGGCGCTGCTGCTGTAATCAACAAAATACCAAAGCCCTTTGTTTCCCGACACTTCCGAAGAATAATCGCATTTGAATACAACTAAATCTGCATCGCTTTTATAATCCGAAACATAAACCTTAACATCGGCACTGCTTGCATAATCAACAACAAATACTTTTTGCGATTTGGCAAAAGTGAATATTGATATTAAACCAATTGTGAGTATAAATGTTTTCATCTGTTTTATAATTTTGTTAAAACTTATTTCATCCTTTTATTCAGAAAATCAGGCAAATGCAACACTATTTTGCCCGGTTTTCACAGATGTTTCTTATGTAAATATACAATATTTTTTATAGATTATAACTTGTTAAAAAAAACATGGCGTTTTGCTAAATTCAACTTTTCCCTAATATTTTTTATTTCCAAAGAAATTATTCAACCGATTTTATAAATTCTTCAAGAGTGAAAGTTTCTTTTGCTCTCACACCTTTTTCGGTTTTAATTAAATTGCAACATTCGTTATAAATATCGTGCTCAAAAAACAAAACAAAATTTTCGTTTACTGCGTCTTTAAAAAATCTTTCTTTATCTTCTAAAGTTATTAAAGGCTGCGTGTCGTAGCCCATTATAAAAGGCATTGGCAAATGCGCAACTGCCGGAAATAAATCGCCGCAATATGCAATTGTTTTGCCTTTATAATTGATATAAGGAATTATTTGTCCTTTTGTATGTCCGTTAAAAATTTTTAGATTGATATTTTTATAAAGTTCTCCTTCTTTTTCAATTAAATTTAATTGTTTGTGCTCTTTTATTGCAACAAAATTTTCTTTTAAAAATGAAGCTTTTTCACGGTGATTCGGATTATTTGCCAAATCCCAATGTTCTTTAGAAATATGATAAATTGCATTCGGAAATGCAGGAACAAATTCGCCTGTTTCGGTTTTTTTTACTGCTCCGCCAACATGGTCAAAATGCAAATGTGTGATTATTACATCTGTAATATCTTCAAAATCAAATCCGTTTTTTTTCAACGAACTTTCAAGAGTTTCGCTGCCGTTTGGGTAATAATGACTAAAAAATTTTGCGTCTTGTTTGTTGCCCATTCCTGTGTCAATAAGAATTTTTCTTTCTTCGGTTTCAATCAACAAACATCGCATTGCCCAGTTTGAAAGATTATTTTCGTCGGCAGGATAAATCTTTTGCCAAATAACTTTTGGAACTACGCCAAACATTGCGCCGCCGTCTAATTTTAAATTTCCGGTTTCAATTTTATATAATTTCATAATTCGATTTTTTTTAGATGAACAAAAATATAATAAAAATTCACTATTCATTTTTGTTATTTAAATTGATATAAAAATAGTCATTATTTTTTTATAATTAAACCAAAAAATAATTGTAAATTGATTTATAATAAATCCTAAAAAAAATGGCAAATATATTTCTGGATTATATGACAAAAAGAGCTGAAATTTCGCTTTTGCAAAATAAATCAACCGGACCTATAATAACTTTTTCAAGAGAATACGGATGTTTTGCAACTCAAACAGCTCAAAATCTGGTTGAAGTTTTAACACACAAAACTAAAAATAATTGGATTTATGTTACCAAAGAAATCCTTGAAGAATCTGCAAAAGAATTGCAAGTAACAAAACAAGAAATTGCACATCTTTTTGGTGCCGATGAAAAAACCTTTTTAGGTGATTTAGTAATATCTTTTTCCAAGAAAAAATACGCTACCGACAGTAATATTATAAAAACAATTCAATCTGTTGTTAGGAAATATGCCGAAAACGGAAATACAATTATAATAGGCAGAGCCGGATGCGTGATTGCAAAAGACATTCAGCATGCAGTTCACGTTAAACTTATTGCTCCGCTTGAAGTTAGAATAAAAAGGATTAAAGAAAGATATGATTTATCTTACGAAGATGCTCGTTTAAAAGTTATAAGTACTGATGACAAAAGAAAAAAATTTATGTCGTTCTTTAAAGGTGATTTGCCCGACAGCGAACTTTTCGATTTAGTGCTCAATAATCACAAACTTTCCGAAAGAGAAATTATTGAAATAATAATTAAACTAATGGAAAGCAGAGGATTAATAAAGCATTGAATTACATTTCATTCATCAAATTATCAATAATCAAAGGATAATATTTATATTCCAATTTGTGAACTTTCTCGGCAATATTTTCAGGAGTGTCATTGGATTCAATCTCGCATTTTTCCTGAAAAATAATCTCACCGTCATCATATTTTTCGTTAACATAATGAATTGTAATTCCCGAAAATTTTTCGTTATTTAATTTCACGGCATTATGAACATTCATTCCGTACATTCCTTTTCCGCCGTAAGAAGGCAAAAGCGCCGGGTGAATATTTATTATTTTTTTATGAAATGCTCTTGTTAAACATTCCGGAATCATGTATAAAAATCCTGCTAACACAATTAAATCAATTTCGTTTTCACGCATTAAATTTAAAATTTCAATACCGTTTTCTTTAAAAACTTTTCGCGGAATGTATTTAGAACTAATTTTCAAAATTGAAGCCCTTTCTAAAACAAACGCATTTTCAATATCTGTAACAATAATTTTTACTTTTGCATACTCTTTTTTATCAAAAAATTCAATAATATTTTGAGCATTAGTTCCTGAACCTGAGGCGAATATTGCAATATTTTTCATGCTAAGATGTTAAAGTTTGTTAAAATGATTATTTAATATGCGAAAATACTATAATACATTTTATATTTGACAAACTGATTAAATTTATTTTACAGACAAAAGTAATTAGCATTCAGTTTGTTAAGAAAAAAAATATTTTTGCAGAGGTTTAATTCATCAATTTTTTTTTTTTTTGTCC
>DZBS01000080.1 GCA_022729995.1 Draconibacterium orientale
TGAAGCCGTTGATTACGGAAAACAAGCCGTTATTCTTTCAAAAAGATTTGAAAATTATCGCGAACTGGCTAAAACATACAGTTTCATGGGCGTTTTATACCGAAATGCAGGAAACTTTGATGAAGCATTAGTTTATTACAGTCTTGGTTTAGAAGTTGCAGAAAAATATAAAATTCAGGACCAAATAGGATATGCTCATATAAATTTTGGAAATTGGTATATTTACAGCACCAATTTTGAAAAATCAATTTATCACCTTAAAAAAGCATTGGAAATTTCAGAAAAAGAAAAAAACCTTGAAATGATTTCCTATTGTAATTTGAATTTAGGAAGAGCTTATTTAATTACAAATCAAGTTGATACAGCTTTACTTTATTTCAATAAAGCATTAAAAATCAGAATCGAAACAAATAATACAACCGGACAATCTATTTGCTATAAATTTATTGCCGATGTATATAATATCAAGAAAGACAACAATAAAGCCCTAAAACTTTACGAAACAGCATTTCAAAAAGCCGATAAAAAATTTGATATAGATTTGGTTGCAGATATTTATAATAAACAAGCAAGAATTTATATTGAAAATAAAAATTACCAAGATGCACTAAAATTTGCAGAGAACGGAATAGAATCTTCTCTTCAAACAAAAAGTCCGGTTAGAATAAAACAAGCTTATGAATCACTTTCCGATATTTATCAAAATATGGGAAAATATGAAATTGCACTCAGATATAAAGATTTTGTTAAATTATATAACGATACTTTTTACAACGAACAACTTTCCGAAAAAATTTCAAACGTGAAATTTGAAATGGACAGCAAAACAAAACAGACTAAAATCGACAGTCTTTTTAGAGTTCAAGAAATTCAATCGCTTGAATTAAAAAACAAAAACACACAATTTGTTGCACTATTGATTTTTGTATTACTGACAATAGCTGTAATAATAATAGTTTCATATTATTCAAAACAACGACAAAAAGCCAATAAACTTCTTAGAAATCAAAAAAACCAAATTACCGAGCAATATGAAGAACTTAGGAATTTAAACGAAGAAATTTCGTCGCAAAGAGATGAAATTCAGAAACAAAACTATGCCATTGAAAAACAACAAGTTCAAATTACCGACAGTATTATTTATGCTCAAAGAATTCAAAAAGCCGTTTTGCCGCCCGATAATCTTTTTAAAGAAATATTGCCCTATCACTTCATTTTATTTAAACCCAGAGATATTGTAAGCGGTGATTTTTATTGGATTAAAAAAATAGAAAAATATATAATTGTTACGGCAGCAGATTGCACCGGACACGGAATTCCCGGAGCTTTTGTGAGCATGCTCGGAATGTCGTTGCTTAACAATGTTACAACAGGAAAAATTCATAAAAAAGCAAATTTGATTCTTGAAGAATTGCGAGAACATATTAAAAGTTCGCTAAGACAAACACACGAAAACGAAAGCCAAGACGACGGAATTGACATGGCACTTTGCATTATCGACACCGAAAATTTAACACTTCAATTTGCCGGAGCAAATAATCCGTTATTTATTGTAAGAAACGAGCAACTAACTGTTATTGAGCCAACACTAAATCCGGTTGGAATTTATTTTAGAGAAAAAGAATTTGCAAATAATGAATATCAACTTGAAAAAAACGACAATATTTATATGTTTTCCGACGGATATTCCGACCAATTTGGCGGACCTGAAGGACGAAGATTTATGTCGCAAAATTTTAGAGACCTTATAATTAGTATTCAAAAATATCCGATGCCTCAACAAAAAAATATGCTCGAAAAGAAATTTAATGAATGGAAAGGAAAAACAAGGCAAATTGACGATATTTTAATTTTAGGTATAAAAATTGCATTTTAACTTACTAAAAAAATAAATATAATTTAAAAGATTAAAAAGAATGAAAACACTGTTGGTTATGCGACACGCAAAATCTGATTGGGAGTCGGGAGCATCAAGCGACTTTGACCGTCCGCTAAATTCAAGAGGAAAAAATGACGCACCGGAACAAGGAAAAGAAATAAAAAAACGAAAACTTATTCCCGAATTAATTATCTCATCGCCCGCAAACAGAGCTTTGTCAACGGCTAAACTTGCCTCTAAAGAGTTTGATTATAATGATGAAATTCTGCTTGATGAAGATTTTTATTTTGGAAACATTACCGATATTGTGGAAAAAATAAAACTTACTTCAAATAAAATAAACCGAATTATGATTGTTGGTCATAACCCTACATGGTCGAGCATTGTAGAATTACTTTCGGGCAAATATGTTGAAATGAAAACAGCATCGGTTGCCGTAATTAATTTTGAAACAAGCAAATGGTCCGAAATAGAAAAAAAGTTCGGAAATCTGGAAACATATTTTTAAAATAAATCTAACATAATCAAAATGAATATTCTGAAAAATATTTTTGTGTTTGTATTCGCAATAATTTATTTGTCTGCTTGCAAACCCGATAAAAATAATGTTGATTACAATAATTCAAATAACAACACTAATAATACTGTAAATAATCCTTTAAAGTTAAACATTTCGGAACCCGAAAACAATAATTTTCAAATAGGAAACATTATCAAAATATCTTCAAATATTGTTGATTTAAAAGATGTTGACACTGTTTTTGTTTTTATTAACGACAACAAAACTTCTTTCATAACAAAAGATAAAAACGAATATTCTTTTGACACAAAAAACTCAAAACCCGGAAATTTAAAAATTGAAATATCTGCCAAAGTAAAAAACGAATCTTACAAACAGTCGAAATCAGTTATTTTAATATCAGATATTGAACCCGAAAATTACACTTTCAAAATAAAGAACACTTACAAACACGATGTTTCGGCATTTACTCAAGGACTATTTTTCAGTGATGGAGTTCTTTATGAAGCAACAGGTTTAAAAGGCGAATCAACTGTGAGAAAAGTAAAATTAGAAACAGGCGAAGTTTTACAAAGTTTTGCTATTGACAAAAATGTTTTTGGCGAAGGAATTTGTATGTTTAAAGATAAAATAATTCAAATTACTTGGCAAGACCAAAAAGGATTTGTTTACGATATGAAATCATTTTCAATGACCGACCAATTCTCATATACAGGCGAAGGTTGGGGAATAACTTCCGACGGAAATGTGCTTTACATGTCGGACGGAAGCGAAATTATTAAAATTATTGAACCAAATAATTATTCGCAAACAGATAAAATTGAAGTTTACGACAATAAAGGCAAAGTGCTTTATTTGAATGAGCTTGAATATATTAACGGCGAAATTTTTGCAAATATTTATCAATATGAAAAAATTGCAAGAATAGACCCAAAAACAGGAAAAGTTTTAGCTTACATAGATTTAACTCACATTTTACCTTTTAACGATTACAATACAAATACCGATGTTTTGAACGGAATTGCTTTCGATAAAACCAAAAACAGGCTTTTCGTTACAGGCAAAAAATGGCCAAAACTATTTGAAATTGAACTAATTAAAAAGTAATTATTTTGCTGCAACAGCTTTGTTGTAACACGAGCGACATAAAGGTTCGTATTTATCTTTTTCGCCCAAAACAACAAGAGCAGAGCTGTCGGACAAACGATGAGAATAACTCGCCAAATTTCCGCAACGCATACAAATCGCATGAACTTTTGTAACGTACTCGGCAACAGCCACTAATTTTGGAATTGGTCCAAACGGATTTCCTGCGAAATCCATATCCAAACCGGCAACAACAACTCTTATTCCGTTGTCGGCCAATTTATTACAAACTTCAACCAAGCTGTCGTCGAAAAATTGTGCTTCATCAATTCCAATAACTTCATAGCCGTTGGCAAGAGCCAAAATGTCTTCAGCTTTTTCAACAGGTGTTGAACTGATAGAGTTTGAATCGTGAGAAACCACTTCATTTACAGAAAATCTTGTATCAATTTTCGGTTTAAAAATCATATTCTTTTGTTTGGCAATATTTGCTCTTCTGAGTCGTCGCAAAAGTTCTTCTGTTTTTCCCGAAAACATAGAACCTGCAACAACTTCAATCCAACCGATACTTGTAACTTTTCTTTCTAAAAACATTTTCCTTTTTTTAAATATAATTGCTAAAAATATTAACAAAAATAATAATTTAGCCTAAATTTTAAGACCAAAACCTGCTTAGTTTTCAACAATGTTGAAATAATATTTTTCAAAATAAAATAACCATGAAAATAAAAACCTTAATATCGATATTCCTCTTTGTTTTTGCGATAAATCTTTCAGCACAAAATATAAATTATGCACAAAAAATTATTTGCGATTTGTCTTCGGAAAAATATTTGGGAAGAGGATATGATTCAACAGGAAATTTTCTCGCAGCTCAATATATTGAAAATGAACTTAAAAACTTCAATATAAGTAAATTCAAAAAATCATATTCACAAGAATTTTCTTTAAATACAAATTCAATTTTTGGTGATTTAACGCTTATTTCCGGGAAAGACACTTTGTTGCCGGGAATCGAATATATAGTTTCGGGAAATTCGGGAACTTTAAACGGAAAGTTTGAAGTGAAAACTTTGAATGCAGAAATTTTAAAATCAACGGAAAAATTTGCAGAGTTTCAAAAAACCGATTTCTCAAAGAAATTTATTTTGATAGATACTTTTGGTTTGAACGATAAAACTTTTAAAGAAAAATATTCTGAAATTGCACACAATAATTCATTAAAAGCATGCGCAATTATAGAAATTACAGGTGGAAATTTAACTTTTGTTCCGTCGCAAAATCAAACCGGATTTGTAAATATCATTCTAAAAAAAGAATTTTCAGAAAAAATTACCGATTCAATTTCAATAAATATTGAAACTGAATTATTAAAAAACGTAAAAACACAAAATATAATCGGATTTATAAAAGGCGAAATCGACACATTTATTGTGTACACAGCACATTACGACCATATTGGCACAATGGGAAAAGCAACATATTTTCCGGGTGCAAACGACAATGCAAGCGGAACGGCAATGGTTTTGTCACTTGCAAAATATTATTCACAATTAAAAGAAAAACCAAAATATTCGATTGCATTTATATTTTTTTCGGGAGAAGAATTGGGGCTTTTGGGTTCAAAATATTATACCGAAAACCCAAAATTCCCTTTATCGAAAATAAAATATTTAATAAATCTCGACATGGTCGGAAGCGGCGATAAAGGAATTCAAATTGTAAACGGTGCAGTTTTTAAAGACGATTTTGAAAATCTTGTAAAAATAAATAAAGAAAAAAATTACCTGCCGGATATTAAAAAAAGAGGAGCTGCTGCCAACAGCGACCATTATTTTTTCTATTCAAAAGGAGTAAAATCTTTTTTTATTTATACTTTAGGCGAATATAAAGAGTATCATAATATCAACGACAAAGCCGAAAATTTACCTTTAACCGCTTTTAATAATTTGATATTATTACTAATTGATTTTGAAAAACTTACAAGTAAAAACCCAAAATAAATGTCGAAACTTTATATTGTACCTACACCAATAGGAAACTTGAATGACATGACATTCAGGGCAATAGAAATATTGAAAACTGTTGATTTGATTTTATGCGAAGACACCAGAAAAACAAGTATTTTGCTAAAACATTTTGAGATTTCGGCAAAACTAAAATCACATCATAAATTTAACGAACACAAAACATCTCACGATATTATCAACGAAATTAAAGGCGGAACTCAAATAGCTTTAGTTTCCGATGCCGGAACACCGGGAATTTCCGATCCGGGATTTTTTTTAGTTAGGGAATGTATTGAAAATGATATAGAAGTAGAAACTTTACCCGGCGCATCGGCATTAATTCCGGCTTTGGTAAATTCCGGATTAGCTTCCGATAAATTTGTTTTTGAAGGATTTTTACCTCCAAAAAAAGGTCGTCAGAAAAGACTAAAATTATTGTCGGAAGAAACAAGAACAATGATATTTTACGAATCGCCGCACAGACTTATAAAAGCGCTTGAACAATTTTCGGAATTTTTTGGAAGCGAAAGAAAAGCTTCGGTTTCTCGCGAATTATCAAAAATGTTTGAAGAAAACAAAAGGGGAACAATTCAAGAAATTCTTGAACATTTTAAAGCAAAACAAATAAAAGGTGAAATTGTTATTGTAGTGGAAGGAAATACAGCAGAAAAACCAAAAAAAAACAAGAAAAATAAAAATGCAGAACCTGAAATATAAAATTGCACTCGGTTTAATTCCGAATGTGGGACCAATTACGGCAAAAACTCTAATTTCTTACACCGGAAGTCCGGAAGCAATATTTAAAGAACCATTTCAAAAACTTATTAAAATTCCGGGAATTGGAGAAATTACCGCAAAAATAATTATTGAAAACCGCGACAAAGTTCAGGAAGCAGAAGAAGAAGTAGATTTTATTCTTAATAATAATATAAAAACAATTTTTTATCCCGACAGCGATTATCCGGAACTTTTGAGACATTGCAGCGATGCGCCTATAATGCTGTTTTACAAAGGAAATTTGAATATAAACGGCAAAAAATCGCTGAGTGTTGTGGGCACAAGAAATGCAAGCCCCGAAGGAAAAGAAAATTGCGACAACCTTATAAAAAATTTATCCGAAGGAAATCACAATCCCATAATTGTTAGCGGATTAGCCTACGGAATTGATATTTGTGCACATAAAGCGGCACTAAATAATAATTTGGAAACTATTGCAGTTCTTGGCCACGGATTAAACAAAATTTATCCTACAGCCCACGCTCCCATTGCATCGGAGATTATAAATCAAGGTGCAATAATTACCGAATTTACAAGTAAAGCAAAATTTGAACGACAAAATTTTTTGAGAAGAAACAGAATAATTGCCGGAATTTCGCAAGCAACAATTGTTGTTGAATCAGCAATAAAAGGCGGTTCGCTAACAACTGCCGACATTGCAAACTCCTACGACCGAGAAGTTTTTGCATTTCCGGGACGCGTGAGCGATAAATATTCGCAAGGTTGCAATATGCTCATAAAACAACACCGAGCATATTTGATTGAAAACTCTGCCGACTTAGAATATAATTTGTCGTGGGAACAAAATAAAGAAACAAAAATCACTCAAAAAGCTTTATTTGTTGAACTTTCGGAAACAGAAAAAACAATTATAACAATACTTCAAGAAAACAAAAAACCGGTTATCGATTTTATTTGCAAACAAAGTCAAATGACAATGAACAAAGTTTCATCGACACTTTTGGAGCTTGAATTTAAAGGTTTGGTGAGATGTTTGCCCGGAAAAATTTACGAAACAACAGGAAATATTTTATAATATCGAAATGGAAAAAATATCGGCCGTAATAATAACTTTCAACGAAGAAAAAAACATTAAAAAATGTATTGATTCATTGAAAGATATTGCAGATGAAATTATTGTATTAGATTCATTTTCAACAGATAAAACTGAAAAAATTTGCATTGAAGAAAATGTAAAATTCTACAAACACAATTTTGACGGACACATTCAACAAAAAAACAGAGTTATTGAATTTGCCGAAAATAAATATATTCTTTCGCTTGATGCCGACGAAGTTATATCCGAAGAATTAAAAAAATCTATTCTCGAAATTAAAGAAAATCCAAAATTCGATTCATATTATTTTAACCGACTAAATTATTATTGCGGGAAAAAAATAAAACACGGCGGATGGTATCCGGATAAAAAGATTAGACTTTGGAATAAAAACATTGGTAAATGGGGAGGAGAAAACCCGCATGATAAAGTAATTTTGAACACAAATTCGACTAAACAATTTCTTAAAGGCGATATATTGCATTATTCGTTTACATCAATAAATCAACATATTAATCAAATAAACAAATTCTCGGAAATAAAAGCTTTAAATGATTTTAATAAAAAGAAAAAACCAAATATTTTTAAGTTAATATTAAAACCATTTTTTAAATTCACAAAAATGTATTTTTTGAAATTTGGCTTTTTAGACGGCTTTTTTGGTTTTGTAATATCAAAAAATTCAGCTCATTCAGAGTTTTTAAGACAAGTTAAATTAAAAGAATTATACTTTAAAAATGAAAAATAAAACAATTTGTTTTTTTAATAGCGCAAAAGAATGGGGAGGCGGAGAAAAATGGCACTTCGACATGGCTTCCATGATGATATCCGACGACAAAACTGTAATAGTTATTACAAATCAAAAAAGCGTATTGTACGAAAAATTAAAAGAGAAAAGGATAAATATTTTTCCGATTAAAATTTCAAATTTAAGTTTTCTAAATCCTTTTAAAGTTTTAAAACTTGTATATTTTCTCAAAAAAGCCAAAGTTTCGCATATAATTATAAACCTTTCCGCAGATTTAAAAATAGCCGGAATTGCTTCCAAAATTTCAAAAATCCCTAATATTATTTATAGACGAGGAAGTGCAATTCCTATAAAAAATAGTTTTTTTAACAGATTTATATTCAAAAATATAGTAACAGAAATTATAGCAAATACTGAAGCAACAAAAAAAACAATAAATCAAAATCACAATTTTTTTCCTGAAAACAAAATTAAAGTTATTTACAATGGAATAGATTTGAATAATTTTGAAAACAAAAACCCGAAAAATATAATAAAAGATGAAATTATTATAGGAAATCTTGGTCGCTTAGTTAAACAAAAAGCACAATTTTATTTAATTCATTTGGCTGAAATTCTTAAGAACAGAAATTTGAAATTTAAAATAATTATCGGCGGCAAAGGAAAGTTAGAAGAAGAACTTAAAATGTTATGTAAAACAAAAGGTGTTGAAAATGAAGTAGTTTTTAATGGTTTTATTGAAAACTCTATAAATTTTATGCAAAAAATTGATGTCTTTGTTTTGACTTCATTATGGGAAGGATTTGGATATGTTTTGGTGGAAGCAAATGCGTGTAATATTCCAACTATTGCTTTTGATATTAGCAGTAATCCTGAAATTATCGAACACGGAAAAACCGGTTTTCTTGTGGAAAGATATAATATGGAACAAATAGCAGATAAAATTGAGTATTTAGCAAAAAATAGAGAGAAATTATCCGAATTAGGTGAAAACGGCAGAAAGAGAGTTGAAGAAATATTTACAGTCGAAAAATGTTATGAAAATTTGAAGCTGTTTTTGGGAATATAAAAAATTCATTTTAAAATAAAAGTTTTTTTCACGGATATTTCGGTTTTGAGATTTCAATTATCATTTAGTTTGAAAAGAAACAAATTATTCTATTTCAGCAATTTCATTCTCAATTCCAAAAACCGAGAGCGAATAAAACAGTGCAAACATTGTTGCTCCAATTTGTGTTTCAAGAGTATCTTCATTAAACATCGAAAGCAATAAAACAATAAATATTGCTAAAAACAGAAAATCGGTATATTTTTTTTCAAAAAACGGAGCGTAAAACATCGAGAAAAATATCAAACTAAAACCAAGAATTCCAAATGTAAGAAAAAACGTAACATATTGGTTATGTGCTCTAAGTCTGTTTTTTCCGGTAAGTTTTGAATTGTGTTTGTTATAAGCGTCGGCAAATTCAATTTTTAAATCGCCGGTGCCAATTCCTATTAAAAAATTATCTTTTATAATATAAGAAGCAATTCTTAGAAATTCAAAACGTTGTGTAATCGAATGATTTTGCGGACTTCCACCGTTTCTGTAATTTTCGGTTTCCCAAAGAGCTACATAAATTTTATTATATAAACTCCATTTATTTTCAAAAATATAATTTGTAAGTCCGTTTTCGATATTCTTAACATCTTGATTTGTAAGCTTTGAAACTCCTAAAGAATCTTTTCTTAAATTTTTTGAAGAAAGGTATCTTATTAACGTTGAACTAATTTTTTGGTTCAAATTATCATTCTGATTAAATTTTATTTTACTTCTTTTATTCCATTCATTTTCAAGTTCGGGTTTACAAATATAAATAGCTACGAAATGTCCGTTTTCTCTACTTTTTCTTTCAATATAATGTTCATATTTGTTCTTTTGAGGTGAAAATTTTTCCAGTTTTGAAAAGTCAATTTTATCGGTTTTACTATATTTCGACACTGAAAAAATTCCATAAATCAATATTGATAAAAAAGCTATTGAAGGAAAAATAAAAGCTAATAATTTCTTTTCCGAACGACTAAATTTATAAATGAAATATATCAGAATAAAAATAAAAACTATAATTCCTGTGAGCGATTTAAGAATAAAAATAAATGCTGAAAGCCAAAGTGTTATCACAATTAAAGAAATTTTTATATACTTATTTTTTTCTTTCAAAGGTTTTACCAATGAAAAATAAATTGCCGAAATTATTGCAATATTTATTAAAAGTGAATATCTTATATGTGAATAATTTCCTGCTAATTGTGAAGAATCGGTAATTTTATCTTCCAAAAATAAAATAAAACCGATAATTGTTTTTACAAAAATTGAAAGTATAAATAAATATAAAATCAGTTTTGTTTCTTTTTTCGATAATTTTGGTGAAGTTCCTATAATTATTGGCAATGCAAACAATGGAAGTTTTATTTTTAAATCTTTTAAAGCATAATCAAAATCGGAAGTGTAGAACAAACCGATAATGTGAACTACAAAAATTCCGACAAAAATCAATATTGATTTTCGTGACATTAAAATCTCAAATTTATTTTTGTATTTTCCTTCCAAAAACCAATTTGCAGATATTAAGGCAGTTGCAGCACCAACAATGTAATTTGAGTGCATTAATAAAGTTGCAATTGTAACAAGTGCAAGGATATAGAAATATCTGTGGAATTTTTCGGGAATAAATATGATTGATTGCAATGTTTATCGAAATTAAAATTATTGCTAAATTAAAAAAAAGCTGTATAAAACATAATTGTTACATCAAAAAAAATCGTGCGACAATCTATTGTTTAAGAAATAGAAATATATTAACTTCGCAAGGTTATGATAGAAACCGGACAAATAAACGAAATTGTAAATCGGATTGCTTCAAATTACAATCCTCAAAAAATAATTTTGTTTGGCTCGTATGCTCTTGGAAATTATAATGAAAATAGCGACCTTGATTTTATTACTTGAATGCACCTTGTCTTCCAAGATTTCAATTTCACAAGAAATATATGAATTATCTTCTGAATTAGAAGATTTTGCTGTTGAAATTAGATATCCGGATTCTTCATTTCAACTTTCAGATGAAGAAGTTAAACAAGCTATTAAAATTTCTAAAATGTTGAGGGGATTTGTTTTGAATGAAATGAATTTAATAATTGATTACAACGATATAAAAAAAGATTAATTTCAATTGATAACAATCTTTAAAAAAATTGCCTAAAAAATATATTTCCGAGCTGTTTTACACACTTGAGTTGCTACCACACTTTACAAGAATTAGTTTCCTAAAATTGGCAAACGTTCATAGCTTCGGCACTTTTATACAGCTTTTTATTTCTATTATCAGAGATAAATTAACCCATTGCACTAATTTTCTTTAATTCTTCGTAATTTGTAACCGTAATTTTTCTGCCGTTCAAATATAAAACATTCTCGGCAACAAAAGTCGATAAAGTTCTAATTGCGTTTGAGGTAGTCATATTTGAAAGATTTGCAATATCTTCTCTCGAAAGATAAACTTTTATTGTTTTGTTATCGTCTTCAAAGCCGTAAGTTTCGGCCAAAAATAATAGCGATTCGGCCAATCGTCCTCTAATATGTTTTTGAGTAAGAGAAACAGTTCTTTCGCTCGAAAATCCTAATTCCATAGCAAGTTCTTCAATTATTTTAAGAGAAAACTCGCTGTTACTTCTTATTAGTTTTTCTATTGTAGGTTTGTCGATAATACAAAGCGAGCAATCTTCAATTGCTTCGGCAGATGCAATATATTTATCGTTTGCAAACAATGCTCTGAATCCAATAAAACTAATTGGCTTATGCATTCTAATTATTTGGTCGCGACCGCCGACTCCTTCTTTAAAAATTTTAACTTTCCCTTCACATAAACAAATTAATCCGGCAGGCTTGTCGCCTTCTTTGTAGATAATTTCTCCTTTGCCGTATCCGGTACAAAGTTTGCTTTTCTTTAGCAATTCTTTCTCTTTTGGAGTAAGACAGCTAAAGATTGAATCTTTGTTGGATATGCAATTTTCACAATTTGCTTTTTTTTGCATTTAGCTATGTTTTTTTCCCATGTTTTACAACACAAAGATAAAAAAAAATATTTTGTTCAAGAATTTTTAATTAATATTTACTTATAATCAAAAATTATAATGTTATTTATCGTCAAAAAATCCCGATAAATCTCGTCTGTCTTTTTTTGTCGGTCTTCCGGTTCCTCTGTCGCGAATCAAATTAACATTTTCTTGCGAAAATTTCAACTTTTGTAATTCAGCTTCAGATGTTATTTCTTCAATGTATTCTGCTACAAGTTTTGCTCCCACTCTGTTATTCAGAATTTTAATAATTTTAAACTCTCTATAAATAGGAACTTGTTTCACTTTAAAAATATCGCCAACGGTAACGGTTCTTGAAGATTTTACAGGCAAATCGTTTATTAAAACTTGTTTGCTTTTGCAAGCATCTGCAGCATTTGTGCGGGTTTTAAAAAGTCTGACAGACCAAAGGAACTTATCTATTCGTTCGTTTTCGCTACTCATTGTTTTCGGAATTATCTTTTGAAATAAGTTTTTTTAATTCTTCTTCAAAATTATATTTTAAATTGAAAAAATTCATTGTTCTTTCAATTCCTATTGACGAAAAATTTTTAATTGCACCAATCATTTTATCAATTCTTTCGGGCAATAATTTATTTTCTTCGTCCGACCAATTTCCCAGAACATAATCGGTTTGTCCGCCGCCTTTAAATTTATCGCCGATACCGAATCTTAATCTGTTAAAAATATCGGAATTTAGATTGCTTATAATATCCGAAAGTCCGTTGTGTCCGCCTGCTCCGCCACTCTGTTTTATTCTTATTGTTCCAAAAGGAAGAGCCAAATCGTCGACAATAACAAGCATGTTTTCTATTGGAATTTTTTCTTTTGTAAGAAGATAGTTAACTGCTTTGCCGCTCAAATTCATGTATGTCATCGGTTTTGCCAAAACCAATATTCTGCCTTTATATTTTATTTTTGCAATATCGGCATATCTTTCATGCAAAAAAAAAGTATCGAAAGCTTGAGCATAAGCTTCCAATACTTTAAATCCTATATTATGGCGAGTATCGGAGTATTCTTTCCCGGGGTTTCCAAGACCGATTATCAAATATTTCACCTTAAAAAAATTTATTCTTCAGTTTCAGTTCCTGCGGCACCTAATGTAGACATAGCAGCTCTTGTCATTTTAATTGCACAAATAACAGATGCTTGCGGATCTAAAATTTTTAAATTATCAAATACTAAATCTCTAACTTTTAAAGATTTTCCAATTCCTAAATCTTCGATATTAATATCAAGAGAATCGGGTAAGTTTCCGGGTAAACCTTGAACTTTTAATTTTCTTTTCATTAATTGTAAAACACCGCCGGCTTTTACTCCTTTTGCAAAACCATAAGTTTTAACGGGAATTTGAATTTTCACTTCTTTATCGTCAAAAACTCTTAAAAAATCCATGTGTAATAATCTTTCAGAAACCGGGTGGAATTGAAGATCTTGCATTATTCCTCTGTAAACTTTTCCGTCGATATCTATTTCTGCAATAAATACGTTAGGAGTGTAAACAATGTGTCTGAAATCGTTTTCAAATCCGTAGAAATGAATTACTTCTTCGCCTCCGTATAAAACGCAAGGAACATTTAAATTAGTTCTTAACTCTTTGGAAGCTTTTTTTCCTGTAGCCTGTCTTAGGCTACCTTTAATTTGTATTGTTTTCATTTTAAATTTATTTGTGCTACTCAGATTTCGGTAAAAAATTTAAAAGCCCCGTAAATCCCCATTACACTGTTATTCAATAGCTTTTATTAAGACTGCAAAAGTAGTATTTAATTTTTTAATTAAGAAATATTTTGTAAAAATTAAATTTAATTGCACATTAAAAACATATAAATTATTAATAAACTGTAATTCAGAAATTTATAAAATTCGTCAATCAATTTATCACCCGAAAGCTTTCGGGAGGGTATATGAAAAATTGGCATTTAGGAGTGATTTCATGTCAACCGCTCAGTTTTAATGCGAGCTACACACATTAAATTTTGCACTATCTGCACATTTTTTCATACACAGTGTTAGAGTTTCGTTGTTTATTTTTCACATTATATTTTCATTCATTTTTGCTGCATTTTTTATTCTGTCCTGCGTTTGGGTAGGTAAATCCTTTTGCAGGTTTTGGTCTTAGTGTTTGCTAGTGCGAGCGACAAATGTGCTTGAGAACGAAGCGTGCATATTATTTATTGCGCTAAGCCTCGATTAAAATCAACTATATTAATTGCAGATACTGTTGCCATAACATTTGCAGTATTTTGAGAAAAACCATCAATTATAGCATGATTATTTTTTAAATAATTACAATATTGAGTATTATTTGTTCTATGAATTTTTCGACCAACACCAGCGGTAAAAGAATTTACAAAAGAAGATGGATAATTTCTATCTAAAAATAAATTCCATTCTTCCTTCGGGAGCCCAAGCTCCTTGTTCGTCATTTCTTTCTAAAACTAATTTTATTCTATTATTTGTATTACACAAAAAGCCAAGAGCTTCAAAGAATTCTTTATCCGAAGTGAAAATAATTTTTCTTGTTAAACTTTTTCCAAAAATTAGTTGTGCCATAACTTTAAATTTTTAATAGTTATTATAAATTATTGCCAATTCCGTTTTAATTTGTCTGAATGTTAAATCGGTTTTTAGTTCTTGATTAAGTCCTGTGT
>DZBS01000009.1:0-44301 GCA_022729995.1 Draconibacterium orientale
ATAATCGGAATGTGTCTTATTCGTCGGTAAAGCATAATATTTATAAGGTCTTGAGCTGTATCGTCCATTTTTCCTATTAAAATATCTTCAACGGGTGTCATCAGTTTTTCAACAACTTGGTCTTTCAAATGAATGTCGGTATTGTAGCATTTGTAAAGCACATCTCTTTCCGAAATAATTCCGGCAACGTTTTCTTTGTCGTCGAGAACAATTAATGCTCCGATTTTTTTTGTATCCATTATCGAAACCGCTTCTAATGCTTTTGTATCTGTTTTTACGGTAAACAGTGTTTGACCTCGTTGTTTTATTATGTCAATAATTTTCATGGTTTTTTATTTTTAGAAGTGAATAATTTTAATGATGGTTAGAAAAATATTTCATAAACTGAGATCTTTCATAAAGTATTGGATATTTAACATTTTTCGAGCTAAGTTTTCCTTTTAATTCTGACAGGTTTTCATATTTTTTTGACTTCATCCAGTTTTCAATTTGTTCCAACATTAATCCGATTTGTTTTGGAGAGTTTTTATAAAGTGTTGAAGCTATTTGAACTGCACTTGCACCAACAAGAATGTTTTTGATAATGTCTGAGCCGTCGTGTATTCCTGTTGAGGAAGCAATATCACATTTTACAATTGGAGATAAAATACTTATCCAACGAATGTTATTTAAGTTTTCGGGAGGATTGCTGAAAATTGATGCATTTGTTATTTCTTCTGTATTCAAATCAATATCCGGACTGTAAAATCTATTAAATAATACTAAGGCATCTATTCCTGAATAAGATAATTTTTGAATGAAATTTGCCATTCCGGAAAAATATGTTCCAATTTTTAGTGCAACAGGAATTTTTATTTCTTCTTTTACTTTTTTAACAACATCAAAATAAATATTTTCAATATCTTCACCGGTAAATTTCGGGTCGGAAGGCAAAATAAACATGTTTAGTTCAACGGCATCTGCACCGGCATTTTCTGCACGCTTGGCAAATTTAGTCCACTCGCTCGAAGAAAAGCAATTTATACTTGCAAATACCGGTATGGAAACAGATTTTTTTGATTCTTCAATAAGTTTAATATATTCGTTGATATTGTGTTCTTTTGTATAGAATGACACCATGTTTTCAACCTCAGCAAAGCTGTTATACATGTTGTTTACATTCAAACTGTCAATTTCGCGAAGTATTTGTTCCTCAAAAATTGATTTTAACACAATAGCTGCAACTCCTGCTTTTTCAAGCCCAACAATAGATTTTACGTTGTCAGTGAGTCCTGAACTTGCTGCAATTATGGGATTTTTTAATTCAAATCCCATATATTTTGTAATTAAATCAGCCATTTTAATCAGGTTTTAGATATTAGTATTCAAATATTTATCAATTCCAACAGCTGCTTTGTGTCCGTTAGCAATTCCGTGAATAACGTCGGGTCCTTGAATTATGTCGCCGCCGATAAAGAGCCATTTTGCACCGGATTGGAACAGTTCGTCAACCACAATTCTGCCTCTGTTATTAATTTCGAGGTCTTTTTTGATATCTTCCGAAATGTATTCAATATCCATTCCTTGTCCGATAGACTCTACAATCATATCGGCTTTAAAGAAATTCGTATTGGATTCATCAAATTTAGGATTAAATCTACCTTCTTCATCAAAAATAGAAAGACATTTTACAACTCTTAGTCCTTTAATATTTCCGTCTTCAATAAGAATTTCTTTTGGTCCCCAACCCGGATTTATAGTTGCCATTTCTTCTCGTGCTTCTACAACTTCTTCGCGGTCGGCAGGCATTGAGTTTTCGTCTTCCAAACTTGTTGCAATAATGCTTACTTTTCCGTATTTTATGTTTTGAAGTCTTGCCAACGAGCGAGTTATATCCATTGCTACGTTTCCTCCTCCGATAACTACAATATTTTCGGCAACGTGGATTTCTTTTCCTTCGGTGATTTTGTTAAGTAAATCAATGGATTGATAAACGTGTTTATGGTCAGTTCCGGGAATGCGTGTGCTTCGTCCAAGATGTAATCCGGTTCCGGCAAAAACTGCATCGTATTTCGATTTTAATTCGCTGAGTGAAATATCTTTACCTACATTAGTGTTATAAATTATTTTTACACCGAGCGACAAAATATAATTCACGTCTTTATCTATTTGGTCGTAAGGCAAACGATATTCGGGAATTCCGTATCGCATCATACCGCCCGATTGCGAGAATTGTTCGTAAATTGTTACCGAATATCCCATTAATGCTAAATAATGTGCAGCAGAAAGTCCTGCCGGTCCGGAACCTACGACGGCTACTTTTTTTCCGTTGTTGGCAATTCCGTCCGATTGTAAAATTCGTTTATAGTCTTCGGACTCAACTTGGTCGGCAATGTATCGTTTTAACCAACGAATTGATAAGGCTTCTCCCAAATTTCCTACCGAACATACAGTTTCGCATTTGTGTGTGCAAATTCTTCCGCATATTTCGGGTAATGGGTTTGTATCGTATAATATTTTGAAACCTTCTTCGATATTGTCTTCTCTGATTGCGCGGATATAATCCGGAATTCCCATGTGTGCCGGACATGTAGCAATACAAATTCCGCATTCCACGCATCTGTCGGCTTCCAAAATTGCTTGTTCTTTTGAATAACCTTTTACAATTTCTATAAAAGATTTATCGCGTTGTTCGGGGTGAAGTTCGGGCATCGAAACACGTTTTTGTCCGAAGAAGTGATAGTTTGGCTCGGGTTTTTTCCAACCTAATTCGTTGTTATCCCAAGGTTTTACATCAACTCCGGGTGTGTATCGCAAATCTTCGGGATTTTCGGTAACCCAAGTGTATTCATTTGTTAATCGAAGTGATGCTGTTGTGCAAACATCAACGCAAAGTGCACACCAGCAGCAACGTCCGTAATCTACGCGAGGACGCAAACCGCTGTCGCCGTCTTTTGTTTCAATTCCTTCAACAGGAACCAAATCAATTGCTTCGTTTTCGCAAATTGCTTCGCATGAGCCGCAACCAATACATTTTGATGTGTCGTTGAAATGAAAACCTCTGTATCTTTCTGCACCGGGACGGTCGTTGAAAGGATCTTTTATTGTAACAACAGGTTTGAAAACATTTGTCCAAGCGGTAAACGGGGTTAATATATCTTTTAATGCCATTTTTTTAATATTCTTTTTATAATTGACAATTTATATCTTAAATCTTTTGTCTCATATCTCAAATCTCATTTTATCTTTCAATTTCCGGCGGACATGTTTGCAGAGAAACCATAATGGAATGAACGTCGGCAATGTTTGCATTGATAAGTAATTTTTCGAGCAAAACGACTGCGTGTGTGTAACTTGGTCCTCTTAAATTTATACGTCGCGGATATTCGCTTCCGTCCGAAACTGTATAAAATCCATATTCACCGCGGCTGGATTCCGAACGAACATAAACTTCTCCTTTCGGTATTTTCCAATGTAAAACGTTTGGAGTAGGGGATTTTATGTCGCCGTCGTTTGGCATTTTTGCCATTATTTGACGAATTAAATCTATTGTTGTAATTAAGTCTTGTCGGCGAATAAGTGAACGGGCGTAAACGTCAGAATCTGTTAATGTTGCAATATCAAAATCTAATTGGTCGTAAACTAAATACGGATAATCTTTACGAACATCTCTTTTAAATCCGGCTGCTCGTGCATTTGGACCTACAACGCCGTATTTATCAATCCATTCGGCGGGAATATGACCAATTCCTATTGTTCTTTTTTTGAAAAGAATGTTTTTGAAAATCAAATTATCTATTCTAACAATAAAATCTTCGATTTTCAGCAAAACATCTTCCATTCTTTTCTTAAATCCGTCGGGCAATAAGCCGCGAACTCCTCCCGGAATGATATACATGTGATAAACACGTCCGCCTGTAAGTTCTTCAAATAAATCCAAAACCAAATCTCTAAGATAAACGCCCCATTGCACGCCCATTCCGAGTGAAAGCGTTCCTGCTTGTCCGGGAACAGTTCTCAAAAGTGTCTGTAAACGAGCCATTTCAAGAACAAGAGTTCTGAGCCATTTTGCAGTTTCAGGAATTTCAAGATTGTCAAGCTCTTCAACCGAACGAGCAAGAAGATATTCGTTATAATCCGGTTCTGCAACGCACATTCTCACGCAGGTAGGAAAGCACTGAATATATAATCGACGTTCCATGAGCTTTTCAAATCCGCGGTGTAAATAACCGACATGTGTTTTAGCTTCAACAACTTCGTCGCCCGAAAGTGTTAATTCAATAGCCATATTTCCGGTTGTTCCGGGGTGATTTGGTCCGTGCCAAACTTTTGTAAATTTTTGGGAAGATAAATCGACAATTAAATTGCCGTTTTCATCTTTTTCAGGATATAAACTTCTGTCGGGTTCCCAATTAAATATATTTTTGATTTTTTCCATTGTTAAAATTATCAACTGATTAAAAATTTACCCAAACAATTATTTTGTAGGGTCGTTCGGGTATAATTTCGATTTCATATATTCTTCGGGGTCATTAGTTCCTCTGCCAATTCTTGGGAAATATGTTTCTGTGGAATATTTTTTTGTATCAAAATCACGTCTGTAAGGCGGAATTTCGTTCCAGCCTTCGAGTATAAACGGTTCGTTTAGTCGCGGACTGTCGGGAAATTCGATTCCAAACATTTCTTTGAGTTCTCGTTGGTATGTTGCAACTTGTTCCCAAAGTCTGTGAGCCGATTCCATTACCGGATTGTCTCTGGGAATCATTGTTCTTATTGCAATGTCGATTTTTTTTGTAGGATTGTTTAGAATATAAGTGAGTTGAAACAAATTGTCTTCAATCCAATCAACAGCTGTGAGTAAAACCAAATGAGTAAATTTTTCGCGATCTCTTAAATGAGTAATCAGCGAAATGGTATTTTCTTTACGACATGTAACAAAAGTTAAATTCTCTCTTTTGTTGATAATGTCCGTTACCGAAAATCGTGTTGTTATATCTTGAATTATGTCGTTCATCTTAAATATTGTTTTTTTTAAGTCTTTGGTCTAATGTCTAAATTCTTACCAGTTATAATCCGGCATATTCCAATCGTTGATTATTTTCTTTTGATTTCCTTTATACCAATCAAATTTTTCGGCATATTCGTTTGCACCTTCTGCTCTTCCTTCTTTAATTTTTTTCTTTAACTGAACAAATCCTGCTAAAAGAGCTTCCGGTCTGGGCATACAACCTGCAACGTAAACATCAACCGGAATATAATGATCTAATCGGTTGATTGTGTTGTAACTGTCCCAATACATTCCGCCGTTTATTGTGCAACTGCCTAATGCCAAAACATATTTCGGGCTTGGCATTTGTTCGTAAACACGAATAACTCTTTTAAGTGTTTTTATGGCTAAATATCCCGAAATAATTATTGCCGACGATTGTCTGGGTGTCGGTCGCATTTGAACACCGTATCTGAAAGCGTCGAATCGCGGAGTCATCAACGGCGGAATTTCGATACTTCCGCAACCTGTTCCGAAGCCTAAAACCCATATAGATTCTGCTCTTGCCCAATTTAAGAATTTTTCTACGGCATCGCTTTTGGGTTGAATTACTTCCGGACGTTTTTCCAAAAAGTAATCTCTGAGAGGTTCAATATGAATTTCTTCACCTTCCGGCGAAATTACTGTTCTGGGTTTATTTTCGGGATGAATAAATTTATCGTCCGGAGTGTTTATATCTTGAATATTTTTGTTTTTATCTTCTGACATTTTCTTTCTTTTATAATATTGATATTTAAAAATATCTTTTTTTCTACATATAAATAATTATTGCAATAACTCCAAGCAATAAAGGAACTTTTAGAAACCATTGAACGGATTGTTCTATTCTGTATCTTGGAAAAACTACTCCGACAAATACCGACCAGAAATATATAAGGAATGATTTTAACATCAATTCGAACCAATTTACAGCACCGCCGAAAAATAAATTCATAAACAAAACAGCTTCAATAACGTGCAGAATTGCCGCATTTGTTTGTAAAACACCCAAAAATGTTGAGTGATATTCGGTCGGCGGACCAATAGGTATTTCGTTAGGTGCTTTTACCAAATTAAACGGCGAATGACCGAAAGCTCCAAGTAATGAAAGCATTGCTGCTGCTGTTGCAAAAGGGTTTGTGAAAACGGTCCAATTTTGAAATCCGCCTTGTTGAGCAGCTACAATTTCTGAAATTGAAAGTGTGTTATATTGAATTCCTAAGGAGATAACGGCAAGTGTCATCGGAACTTCAATTGTTGTAAATTGCGATAAACCTCTGCTAATTCCTATTGCAGAATAAGGATGTCCGCCTTCTCCGGCACCGAGAGCCATTCCGAGCATTCCGAAAAATTGGAAATATAAAATTAGAACTAAATCTCCTGCAAATGAGAAATTGTTAAAATATTGAGAGCCAAAAATTAGAGGCATAAATAAAAATATACCGACTCCACCCGAAAGACGGAAAACCGGACCCAAATAGAACATAATTCCGTGAGAAATTTGGTCTCTTGTTCCGTAAAGTTTTATTAAATCTAACCAAGGTTGATAAAACGGAACTCCGTTTCTTCTTGCCACTCGTGCAACTATTTTTCTCATGGAAACTCCCATGAAAAGCCCAAAATTCAAGATAATAAATAATCCGAGTAAAACAAAAAGAAGTTTATTGATAATATCCATAATTTATAATATCTTATTCGTTTGTTAAAAAATCATTAAATACATTGCCAAAGTGTAAATTATTATGTGCAAAGCATAAGTTTGTCCGTTTCCGTTATAAATTCTGCGGAAATATCCGGCAGCACCGTCGAGATTTTCGGAAGCGGAAGCCCAAAATTTTGAAATATTCGGAGTAACAATAAAGCCGACAGCTTTGTTAAAACCTGCATATATGTTGTGTGCCATGTGTGTTGTTTCGGGTCTTTCCGGTCTTTCTCCTGAATATGCTATATTGAATTGTTCTACTTTTGTAGCTTTTCTGCTTAAAATGAAAAGCCAAGCAAAAATCAATGAAAACATTATACCGATTATTATCATAACCCAAGTTCCGTCCCAATATCCGAGGCGTGTTTTTGCCATTGTGTCTGTCCAACTTAGAGCATCTGTCGGGAAATACGGCATCAAGAAATTTCCGATTGGTTTAAGAATTAAATCGGGGCGAGCCGAAAAAATCATAATTCCGATAATTAAAGTGTAAATCGGGATAATAAACCAAATTGAAATATCTTTTACTGTTCGGTGATTATCTTTTAATTGCCCTAAAAATATTGAATGAATTAATCTGAACGAATATAAAAATGCGATTGTTCCTGCGAAGAAAACTATTGTTCCTTGAAAATACCAGCCTTTTTCAATTACGGCATTGTAGAAAAGCCATTTTCCTGCAAAACCCGACAAAGGCGGAACTCCCGAAAGAGTAATAATTCCTATTAAAACAGCGATAAATGCAAACGGCATTCGTTTAATTAATCCGCCCATTTCATACATATTGTGAGTTTTCAAACGCAATACAACAGCACCGATTGCGAGGAATAATACTGCTTTAAATAAAAAGTGATTTATTGAATATGTAAAGCCTGCAAGCCAGCCTAAATGTGTCATTATTGAGAATGCGAACAAAATATAACCCAATTGACCGATACTTGAATATGCCAATAATTTTTTTGCGTCTTCCTGAAATGATGCTGCCGTGTTTCCGACAAGAGCTGTTATTGCTCCAAGCCAACCTAAAAGATAAAGTATTGAATTTTGTCCGGCTGCTTCTGCACCCATCGAAAGGAAAAGAATTATCAACCCAAAAACTCCTGCTTTAAGTAAAATAGCCGAAACCATTGGCGAAACATCAGATTCTGCTTCTGCATGTGCTCCCGGAAGCCAAATGTGCAATCCGAGAGAAGCTGTTTTTGTCATAAAACCGACAGCTAAAAGTCCGTAAATTAAATTAGGAGCAAATGCTAAACCTTTTAATGCTTCGAGCGAAATTCCGTTTTGAGAGAATGTGAATCCGAATGCTGCCAAAATTAAATATGCTCCTGCAAGAGAGAAAAGCATATAACTTAAACCGTGCGGCATTGATTTTTTTCCGCGGATAATGAGTATGTATGAACCTAATGTCATCATTTCCCAAGAGAAGAAAAATTCTATCATATTTGATGCTTGAATAATTCCGCCCAAACCGGCAAACATCATTAAAGCTGCGGGGTGAAATCCTTTTCGTTGTCCTTTGTATGTGAAACCTGCGATAAGTGTAAGAACTCCGCCGACAATAAATATTGCTCCGAAAATAAATCTTAATAAATCGGTTTCGTATAAACCCGGAAGCAAAATATATCCGTAATACGACATTCCTGCAATTGCAATGATATTTTTAACAAAATTGGGCAGAAAATCCAAGAAATAAAGAATTGCAATGAAGAATAAGGGAACAAAGAATTTTTCAAAATGTTCGGTTCCGGTTGTGAAAAATGAGCTGTAATATCCTGCTAAATAAGTTAATACGCCAACAATTGCAACAGGAATAATTTTTTTCCAATTGATATTAAATTCAGGAAGGTTTACATTGTCGAGTTTTATAGCGTAGCCGAGCCATTTGAAAAGATATATTCCTTCAAAAAATGATCCTAACAAAATAACGCCTACCAAATACCAATAACCGGATTGAGAAAGTTGCATTATCAATTCCCATTTTCCGAAAAACGACGGAAATGGCGGAAATCCTATTAATGTGAAAACAAATGTTCCGAATAAAACCAATAAAAAAGGCTTTTTACGAAGATTTGCCCAATCTCTTATATTATCTGCTTTTATGATTCCGCTGAGCCAGAATAAACCTGCTTTTGCAAGAAAATGGCTTATAAAAATTGCAATTGCAATGAATGTAAATTTTTCACCTAAAAAAGGTTTCATTCCAAGTATAGCAACTATTAATCCGATTTGACCGACAGATGAATACCCGAGCAATCGTTGCGGATTTGTTTGTTTTATTCCTAAAAGATTTGAACCTACAAATGTGATTAAACCAAAACCCAAAACAATTTCAAACGTTTGAGGATTTCCGGCAGGTAAAACTTTATAGAGTGCAAATAATACCGCACTTGCCGAAGCAGCCGAAAGCATTGCCGAGGTTCCGGGTTTGATACTTTCGTAAACATCAAGTGCCCATCCGTTTGCCGGAAAAGGTTTTAATTCCAATAAAAGTGATGCAAGAATCAAAAACAATGCTACTGCTCCGCCTTTTGAAAGCATCATGTTTGCTTGAATGAAATCTGCAATATTCAAAGAACCTGTAAAATAATACCCGAAAACTATTCCTATGAGTAAAAGACTTGAAATAATTCCGGTGGCTATCATGTATTTAAAACCCGAAGAAATCGAGTTTCTGTTTCTTTCAAGAACAATTAAACCGGCTGTGGCAATGCTTTGAATTTCGAGGAAAACAAATAAATTGAAAATATCCTGAGTCAGAACAACTTGGTTTAAACTCATGATAAAAATAAGGTAAACAACAACAGCATTTTTCCCTGTTTTAACGAGTGTATCAAAGAGATAAATTCCGCCCAAAAGTCCTATTGAATTTATCAATAAAATAATTATTGATTCCGAAACACCTATTTGTAAATTGATAGAAAACGGAGGTTTATATCCTGCGGTAAAAATTTGCACTGTTTCTTGGTTTCCAAAGTAAAAAGCCTGTGCCCATTGTGCGGAGATAAATGTTAAAATGCCTATTGTGAGAAGCATTATAACGGCACTGAGTTTATTACTGTTTTTACCCAAAAAACCAATAGCAAAAGCAACTCCGAGAGATATTGATATGATATGAATTGGTGAAATCATTTTGAATTTTTTTAACTTATTAATTGAAAAGTATTGGTTTTTACCATTTTAAATCCGTAAAAGATTCAATATCCAATGTTTTTTTATCTTGATATAGTTTTAAAACATAAGCCAGCATTAGTGCAGTAACTCCAAGTCCGATAACAATTGAAGTTAAAACCAAAGCTTGCGGAACAGGGTCTGCAATTTTATTTACTGCATCTTTTAAACTTACGGCACTGTCGATAATAGGAGCGGTGCTGTTTTTGACATAAGCGATACTTACAATAATAATGTTGATTCCTGTATCGAATAGCGAAAACCCGATGACAATTTTGAGCAAATTTTTATAAGTTAGTATTGCCCAAATACCTAAAACAATGAGTAAAAATCCCGTAATCATTGCGATATATTCTAAACTGAAGTAGCTCATTTATTAATGTATTTTAAATTTCTATTTCCGATTGATTTTCACTCAAAGTTTCAACAATTCCCGATAATTCTGCACCAACTTTTAGTCCGATAAAAGAATATATTACAGGAATTATTCCGGCACTTAGTAATTCGCCGAAAGTTCCGAGTGGCAAAATTTTGTTATCTAAAAATCCTAAACCTATTATAGCACCCAAAGCTCCGAGAATTGCGAATGAGAATCCCGAAAGCGACTCGATGTATTCAATAACTTTATGATTTACTTTGAATTGCGGATTTGCCAAAAGCATTAATACAAAACCTGTTGCAATTACAGCTCCGCCTTGAAAACCTCCGCCCGGAGTTAAATGTCCGTTGATAAAAATGTAAACACCGAACATGAATATTGTAGGAACAAGAGCTTTTGTTGCTGTTTCGAGCAACTCGCTTGTTTTTCGTAATTTTGAAAAACGAAGAGTTTCGTCTTTTTCACTTTTTGATATTTTCAGAAAAAATCCGATGACGGAAGCCGTGAGAAATAAAATGACAACTTCTCCCAAAGTATCTAAGCCTCTGTATGTGATAACAATTGCTGTTACGATATTGGCTGCACCTGCACCGTGTTCGGCATTTTCTGTATAATATTTTGCTAAATCCGAAAGTTTATCGTTTCCGTGAAAATTTTGAATCAGCGGAATAAACATTAGCGAAAAGCCTATAAGGATAGCTAATATTAAGCCTTTTTTAAGCATCATGGTTTTTTATTTTATTTAATACGTAGAAAAAAATAACAGTTGTCAGGCCGCTTCCTATTGCGGCTTCTGTCATTGCAACATCTGGAGCGGCAAGCAGAAGAAAAATTACCGAAGTAAATAATCCGACAGTGCCCATTGCAATAATTGCTACCGTTATATTTTTGTGGATTATCGCAATTACAGCCAAAACCAATACAATTAACGATAGAATGAGTGTTGATATAGTATAAAGCATTTTCTTTATTTAATTTAACGGTTCTTTTGAAATTATTTCAGATTGTTCTTCCGGTTTGGCAACTTTGAGTTTCGGTTTCAGAAGATCAATAATGGCTCTGCGAGTCATGTGAACTCCCGAAAAGTGTGCTGCTCTTGCCAAAACATGAGAAGAAACCGGATTTGTTATCAAAACAAAAATTATAAGAACAATTATTTTTCCTATCCAATCGAAATTTATAATTCCTATTCCGAGCAGTGTAAGAATTGTTCCTAAGGTTGAAGCTTTTGTTCCTGCCTGTATTCTGTTAAATAAATCGGGCATTCGCAGAAGTCCGAGTGCTCCGAGGAACAGAAACAGCGACCCGATAAGTGTTATAATTGCACCCGCAATATCAATATATAAATTCATTGTGTAATGTGTTATAATGTTTTACAAGCCTTTTTCCAAATATTTTGCAATGATAATGACTCCTACGAAACTCAGAAGTCCGTAAACCACAGCAACGTCCAAATAAATGGCTCGTTCGGTGAAATAGGCAATAATTCCGATGATTCCGATTGATGAAACTGTCATAACGTCGATAGCTGCCGTGCGGTCGAAAATTGTGCGACCCAGCATAAAGCGTATCAGCGATAAAATTATCGCCAGTGCAGCAATGCCCAATGCGATGTATAAAATAATGTTAACCATAAATTACCTCCAAATATTTTTCAAATGTTCTTACAATAGAGTTTGTTGCTTTTTTTGTATCAATATCTGTGATTGCTACTTGATGTATATACATTTTGTCGTCGATAATGTCCACTGTTAAAGTTCCGGGTGTGAGAGTGATGCTGTTTGCCAATATCAATCTGCCCATTTTGGATTTTAATTTGGTATTCACTTCCAAAATTCCCGGATTAATAGGCAGTGAAGGTGAAAGAACAATTTTTGCAACATCAAAGTTTGCTTTAATCAATTCCCAAATGAAAACAAAAATGTATGCAATCATGTAAAAAATGCTTTTGGGGTTGAGTTTCAAATCTGAAAACAAATCGCACTTTGTGCAAAACATCAAAGTAACTGTCAAAGAAACTATAACTCCAATTCCTATAACGGGAAGTTTCAAATTCCCGTTTAGCAAAAGCCATGTAACAAGAATTACCAGGAATGTGATTGAAATATTTTTTAATTTCATGTTAATGTATTTTTAATAATCCAAATATTTACCTATGTTGAGAGACTGATTTGTTGCCACAATGATAAACTCTTTTCATTTAAAAAAATGTTTTTAATAACTTCTTTTTTTATGTTTTATAATTATTATTTTTTATCAAACGAGTAAACGTCAGATATACAGCCTTATGTGTTGTCGTTGTTGATATGTAGTTAAATAAAACATGTTCAGAAACATTTAAAAATATGACAGATGTCTAAAAATATTGTTATTCATATCAAATATTGCTATTCGGTAATATCAATTATAAAACCTTCCATTCCAACAATTTCACCTTTTTTATATATTGGATTTGCAGATAGAAGATGTTTTCCTTGTGATTCGTCTTTACATTTTCTTGTAGCAATTCTACCGGAAATAATATCTCCGGTCATTACATGTTTAACAATTTCTTCTAACTCTTTCATGTCTTCTTCTTTACGACTAAGCGAATAATGTTTTCCTATAACTTGGTTTTTATCTTCACATTTATACATTTTTAACCAAGCATCGTTTACGTCTTCAAAATAACCGTCCTTGTTTATCCTGTAATATCCGGCAGAACTGCTTCTTACTGTGTTATACATTTGTAATGTATCAATTTCAATAGAAGAAATGTCAACAATAAATCCTTCCATTCCTATTACTTTTTCGTTTTCGAATATAGGGTTTGCAGATAAAATATGATATCCCAATGAGCCGTCTTTATTTTTCCTGACTACATGTTTGGCTAAAACTTTTTTTCCTGTTAAAACTTTATCGAAAATGTTTTTAAGGTCTTTAACTTTATCTTCTGTTCTTGTTACAGAAAAATGTTGTCCGAGTATTTCCGATTCATTTGAATATCCGTATAATAGAAGCCATGCGTTATTAACTTGAACAAATTTCCCCTCTGTATTAATTCTATAATATCCTGCAGTACTATTTTCTACAGCTTTTCTCATATTTGTGAGGTATTCTTCTTTTTTATCAATATCAACAACTTCCCAGCCCGTAATCATCGCCTTTATCGAAGTAAGAATTTTTTCACCCGTTGTTGTTAAATAAATGTGTGCGATAACAAATGCTATTAGAGAAAATGCTCCTATTGTGTGAAAAACAGCAATTGTTCTTAAGCCGCCTTCTGTAATGGAATGTTCCGGATTTAGGTATGAGAGATATATAAATCCAGTAATAACTTGAATTGGAATTACCAAAAGTTTTAGACCTAAATATATAAGGCGTTGAAGCGGGTTAAATTTTGTATATCTGGTTTTATGAGTAGGGTGAGGCGAGCCTTTAAAAATTCCGGAAACATAATATTGAAATTGTTCTTTTACAAGTTTCAACGAAGGTCTATATTGTTTCCATTCGCCTGTTGTAAAATGCCAAAATATTGCAAAAATAATTAATACCAAAAAAGTCCAACTCGCAATATTATGCCAGTTTACTGCATTTTCGTAGCCGAATAATTCAAAAGAACTGTGTATTTCAAAACCTGTGAGCATTAAGAAGAAAATAAGTAATGCTTGCGACCAATGCCAGAATCTCTCGAACGAACTGTATATATATGTTTGTTTTTTCATTTTTATTTAAATTAATATTTTACACTACTTTTTTTTACTTGAATAGAATCTTATTAGGGCATGTATTAATACTCCTAATATTGAACCTATTATTAAAATAATTCCAAGATATTCAACAATATTACTTCTATCTCTACCGGGAATATAAAAACCTTGTAACGAAGCAAGTCTTCCGTCTCTGCTGTGGCATTCTTTGCACGAAAGCGCATTTTCGGAAGAAGAAACCATGTGATTCAAAGGCCAGTAACTTTCTGTATTTATATAATCATATTTTCCGCTATATGGAAGACCAATGCTGTCCATACCGATTTTGAAACTTTTTTGTTTATCAAAATCTGCCCAAAATGCTCCGGAACCTTTAGGTCCAACATTATTTGGTTGAATTAGTGTTTTATTTTCTGTGTCATAAGGTTGTTTGCCCCTCATTATTTTCACCGGATATATTTTGGACGGATGCAACGGATCTGTAGGATTTATATGGTCTTCATACGAACCGTATAGTTTATTCATTACAACTGTATCTGATGTAATTTTGTCATCAAACATATGCAAATGAGCATTTCCGTTGAACCAAATATAATCAGGCTTTGCATTTTTTACTTTAGTCATATTTCCGTGCTTTGCATGAAATATTTTTTGAGTATCATTAATCATTTCTCCTTCTTCTTCAGAATGGCTTCCTTTTTTTTGATTTCCTGCGGTGCTCCAATCCCACAAAACTGTTGTTGGATTAACTTTTGCATAAACCGGAATATGACAAGTTTGACAAGCGATTGTATTATAATGGGTGTTCAGTATTTTTTGGGAATGAGGAGAAGCTCCATGACATTGCTCACATGTTACCGGATTTTCATTTGAACTTGAAACAGTATACATGTTTCCCGAAATATTGTGGTGGCTTGTTTTATGGCATTCTGTACAATTCATATTTTTACCGTCAACAGACATGTGAACATCAACAGGGCCTGTTTGTGTTTGGCTTTCTATTCCTTCGTTTGTTGCAAAAGCATTTTCTCTAATGCTTATTTTTTTATCTGTCAAAGCTGACTCTAAATCTCCGTGTTTAACATTATTTCCTCCTCCACCCGAGAAATGGCATGATCCGCAATTTTCTTTTGTTGTTTCTCCAACATGAGATGCAATTGCAGATAAATCTATATCGGGTTCGGGAAGTCCGGAGCCTTGCATCGGTTTTCCGGGGCTGCTTTTTTTGTATTTTCCGGTATTGTCATGACAAATCAAACAATCAATATTTTTTGATTTTGAAAAATTAAAGTGCTCGTCTTTCCATCCGTAACCGGCATGACATTTAGAGCATAATTTTTCATTTGATCTTATTCCTATGCAAAAATTATTAGGTAGATTTTTCTTTCCTATTACAACTTCTTTTCCGTCCATTATGTCTTTTTTCTCCCAATTCCAATGTGAAGAATTCATTATATCTTCAGCAGTTTTATTGTGGCACGATAAACAGGCTTCTGTTACGTCTTGCGGACTTTCAAATTTTTGTTTTAGAATTTCAAACTTACTGTGATCTACATGTTGTATATTGTCAGATTTTGAGTATGTTACGCTTATTTCGTGTTCTTGAGTATCATCTTTTAGATATTTGACATAAATAAAAGCAAAAAGCCAAGGCAACAGAATAAAAGCAAACGTTGCCAATGTTTTTATGAACGCTGTTCTCGATTTTGGTGTTTTAAACATTTTTCAATTTTTAATATTTAATAATTAAATTTTGTATGCGAATTTATTTTTTGCAAAAATACAAACATATATTTGACAATAATCACATATAAATATGTTTGAAAACAATAAAATATTTGTTGAGTGAATTGATTGAATTTTAGCTCTGTGTTATACAGCAACCTTCTATTTTAGACATAATCTAAATAAGAATAATTCTTTTTGATTTACAGCCCATTAATGCTTTTATCTAAATAATTAGATGTTTTTAATAATTGATATTCAATATTGTGAATTAATATTTGTTTATTAATTAATTAGATTTGCTGAAATATTTGTGTGAATTTCACATATTAAAGAGTAAAATATGAAAACGACAAGAAGACAATTTATAAAAATTTCATCGATGGGTGCCGGAGGGCTTGCATTAGCTACCACTCCTGTATTAAATTGGGTTCCCGGGTTTTTGAAATCCGATGATGAAATGCCTGACGACTCAAAGGCTAAACGTTATCCTACATATTGTGAAGTATGTTTTTGGCAATGTGCAGGTTGGACTTATACCAAAGAAGTTGAAGGTAAAGAGAAAATATGGAAAATCGTCGGTAATAATGACGATCCTCATTCAAACGGAAGATTTTGCCCAAGAGGAACAGGCGGAGTCGGTCAATATGAAGATGAAGACAGATTAAAGCACCCGTTAATAAGAGAAGAAAAAGACGGGAAACAAACTTTCAGAGAAGCAACTTGGGATGAAGCATTAGATTTTATCGCAAAAAAAATGAAATATGTTGCAGAAAAATATTCTCCCAGCTGTGTTGCAATGTTTACTCACGGTTCCGGCGGTAAATTTTTCACAACTGTATTAAATGCTTACGGAACAAATAGTGTTTCCGCACCTTCTTATGCTCAATGTAAAGGCCCGAGAGACGTTGCATTTAATGAAACTTTCGGCTCCGTACTCGGTTCACCGGAACCTTTAGATATTAGAAATACAAAATGTTTGGTTTTGATAGGTTCTCACTTAGGAGAAAATATGCATAACGGACAAGTTCAAGAAATGTCCGAAGCAATAGATAACGGAGCAACTATAATTACTGTTGATCCCAGATTTTCTACTGTTGCAAGTAAATCTAAATATTGGTTACCGATAAAACCGGCTACAGATATTGCTTTATTGCTTGCTTGGATAAATGTAATAATCGAAGAAGATCTTTATGATAAACCATATATTGAAAAATATGCTTATGGTTTTGAAGAACTTAAATCATATATTGTTGATAAAACTCCCGAATGGGCTTACGGAATTACCGGCATTGAACCTAATGTGATAAGAAACACTGCAAGGGAAATGGGACATGCATCTCCTGCAGTAATTATTCATCCCGGAAGACACGTAACTTGGTACGGAGACGACACTCAAAGATCCCGAGCTATTGCAATTTTAAATGCAATTTTAGGTTCTTGGGGTAGAAGAGGAGGATTTTATAATGCTGAAGGCTTATCAATGAAATCAATGCCACATCCTCCATTCCCTGAACTTGATCATACATGGAAAGATGCAACATTAGGAAAATATAAACTTGGAGAAGCGGCTTTGGCTTCGGGAATTTGTGAAGCATCAATACCATCTCCGCTCAGAGATTGTTCGTATAAAGCATGGATAGTTAACGGAACAAATTTAATTAAAACGATTCCAAATAATAAAGTAGTATTAGAAGCAATTCAAAACTTAGAATTAATGGTTGTAATTGATACTATGCCGGTTGATATTACAGGATATGCAGATGTCGTTTTACCTGAATGTACATATTTGGAGAGATATGATGAAATTAGAGCATCAAAACACAGATTTCCTACATTAGCATTAAGAATGCCGGCTGCAGAACCAAAATATAATTCCAAACCCGGCTGGTGGATTGCAAAACAATTAGCCGAAAAATTAGGACTTGGCCAATATGTTCCATACAAAAATGTAGAAGAATTATTGGATTGGCAACTTAAAAAAGCTGGCAGTTCATTAGAAGAAATGAAAAAAATCGGTGTTAAAAAATTAGACAGAGAATTTGATGATTTATATTTCTTAAACGGAGAGGATTATGAATTTAATACTGCATCAGGTAAAATAGAATTATTTTCAAATTCATTTGTAGCAGAAGGTTTTGATGCGTTTCCAAAATATACTGCTCACCCGGAACCACAAGCCGGTTTTTACAGATTAATATATGGAAGAGCGCCAATGCACACTTTTGGAAGAACTTCAAATAACCCAAATTTACATGATTTAATGCCCGAAAATAAATTATGGGTAAATCCTAAAGTAGCTAAAGAATGGGGTTTGAAAGCAGATCAGGAAATTTGGCTCGAAAATCAAGACGGTGTTGTTTCAACATTTCCCATCAAAGTAAGAATAACAGAAAGAATTAGAATAGATTCAGTATATATGGTTCACGGTTTTGGACATAATAATAAACAACTCACAAGAGCTTACGCAAACGGAGCCTGTGATTCGGAACTTATTACAAATGTTATGCTCGACCCCATTATGGGCGGAACCGGAATGAGAGGAAATTTTGTAACTTTCCATAGTGAAAAACCAATTAAAAAGGAGGCTTAAACATGAGATATGCAATGGCAATTGACACAAAAAAATGTGTCGGATGTAGCGACTGTGTAGTTGCTTGCCAAACCGAAAATAATATTCCTCACGGATATGCACGTGATTGGATTAGTGAAACAGTTCAAGGAACTTATCCCGGATTACATTTAGAAATTAGATCTGAAAGATGCAACCATTGTAACAATACTCCATGCGTAAGAACTTGTCCAACCGGAGCAAGTCATATAATCGACGGAGGAATTGTAAAAGTTACACCGGAAGAATGTATCGGTTGCGGAGCATGCATTGAATCATGTCCTTATGACGCAAGATATGTTCATCCCGAAGGATATGTTGATAAATGCACATTCTGTGATCATCGAATTTCAAACGGACAAGATCCTGCTTGTGTTTCTGTTTGCCCTACTCATTGTATGTATTTTGGTGACCTTGACGACCCAAACAGTCAAGTTTCAAAAGTTATAGCAGTAAGAAATATTAAAGTGTTGGCTCCTGAAGCAGGAACACAACCTCAAATTTTCTATTTAGTTTAATATTAATACTCTTTAAAATATATATAAAATGAGAGAAGAACTTATTACAAGCGGAAGAATGAATCCGAATATCGACCCAATTTTACATGTATGGCATTGGTCGATACCATTATATCTTTTCTTGGGCGGATTGGCAGCCGGACTTTTATTTTTTGCTGCATTTAGAACACTCACCGGAGACGATAAAAAATATGGAACATCTGTTAAAATTGGTCCAATCATAGCTTTTGCCGCAATTGTTGTCGGATTAATGGCTTTATTATATGATTTGAATCACCCTTTATATTTTTGGCAACTTTACACAACAATAAGAATTGTATCTCCAATGTCTTGGGGAGCATGGACATTGTTAATTATGGTTCCTTTAAATTTAATTTGGATATTTTCATATCTTAAGGAAATACTTCCTGTGAACAATATTAAAATTAATTTTCTTAAGAAAATAATTTCATGGGTAACCGTTTCGTCCGAAAATATAACTCAAAATTGGGAATGGAAACATAAAATGGTAAAAGATTTTGAAAAATTTGTTCAAAATAACAGAAAACCTTGGGCGTGGTCAATAATAATTCTTGCCGTAATACTTGGAGTTTACACCGGAATTTTATTATCGGCCTTTAATGCAAGACCGCTTTGGAATACATCAATTCTGGGTCCATTATTCTTAACATCAGGATTATCAACAGGAGCTGCATTAATTATGCTTATAACAAAAGATCATAACGAACGTCGTTCATACAGCAAAATTGATATTTTACTAATAATTATTGAATTATTCTTTATAACTCACTTGTTTATGGGGTTCCAAGCAGGCTCTCAGGTAAATGTTGAAGCTGCATATTATTTCTTGGGTGGAGAATTTACTGTAACATTTTGGGTAAACGTTGTTATTCTTGGACTTGCAATACCTGCAATATTAGAGGTTTTAGAACTTTTAAATTTCAAAGTTCCTATTTATGTTCCCGGATTACTTATTATTTGGGGAGGTTTAGCATTCAGATTTATTATGGTAGACGCGGGTCAAGTAATTAGATATTTGTATTAATCAATTTAAGATTAAATTTTTAAACAAAACAAAATGGAAAATACAAAAAAATATATGAACTCATACCTGGCAGGTGTTTTGCTCGGGGTTGTAATACTTTTCTCATTTTATTTAACAAGAGAAGGTTTGGGAGCAAGCGGTGCATACAAAAGAATTGCTGCCGAAATTGAAAATGTTGTTGCTCCAAGTTATACTCATTCTGAAAATTCACATTCATCATCTTACTTCAAAGATGGACTAAATCCTTTGAAAAACAGATTGGTTTTTATGGTTATAGGAGTTTTTATTGGCGGGTTTGTTTCAGGAACAATAGCAGGACGGGTTAAATTAACATTAGAACATTCACCACGAATAACTTCCAAGAAACGCGCAATTGCTGCATTAATCGGAGGAGCTCTTTTTGGAATTGGTGCTTCATTCGGTAGAGGTTGTACAAGCGGTGCCGGTCTTGACGGAATGGCAACTCTCGCAACATCAGGATTTGTAGTTGTTATGGCGATTTTTGGATCGGGATATATATTTGCATACTTTTTTAGAAAATTATGGATTTAATATTAGTTTAAGATTTATAAATTAAGAAATTTAAAATATAAAAAAATGGGACCAATTTTTAATGCTTCAGACGAATGGAGTTATGTGGTAGCACTGGTAATAGGAATATTTTTTGGATTAATTTTGGAAAGCGCAGGATTTTCTTCTTCAAGAAAATTAGCCGGGGTTTTTTACGGATACGACTTTGTTGTTTTAAGAGTGTTCTTTATGGCAGCATTAACGGCAGCTGTAGGGTTGGCTTTTTTCGATTATTTTGATTTAATTGATTTAAGTAAAATATATGTCAACCCATATTTTATAGGACCAACAATTGTGGGAGGTGTAATAATGGGGTTAGGATTTATTATTGGAGGATTTTGTCCCGGAACCAGTGCATGCGCTGCAGCAATCGGCAAAATTGATGCGATGATATTTATTGGAGGAATAGTTATCGGTGCAATAATATTTGATGTTGCATATCCTTTATATTCCGAATTTTATGAATCCGGAAATAAAGGAGCACAATTAATATATGAAGTTATGGGGATTTCAAAAGAATGGTTTCTTCTTATTTTTGTAGTATTTGCAATTGCTGTTTTTTACATCACTGCTTATATACAAAAATTAGTTTCGAAAAACGTAAATAAATACTAAACATTATAATGTTGTATTATGGAGGATAAAAGATATATAAAAAAACGTTACATTTTCATTAATGTAATTATGATTGGACTTACTCTATGGTTGCTTTTACTTCCAAAGAGAGATAGTTCAACGGAATTGCAAGCCGATAAATTGTTGTTGGAAATTATTGATGATTCAAGGTTTTTATCAACAGATTATGTTGCAAACAGAATTATCAACGACGATAAATACATTTTACTTGTTGATGTCAGATCGCCCGAAGAATTTAATACTTTTCATTTAAAAGGTGCAATGAATATTCCAATTGACAGCTTATTAAATAAAGATGAAACCGGAGAATATGTTTGGGATTCGTATTTGAATACAGATATTTATAAAGTTATTTTTTACTCAAACGGAAGTGTTTATTCCGGTCAAGCTTGGATGTTGACAAAAAGATTGAATTTTAAAAACAACTATATTCTTAAAGGCGGTTTAAACGAATGGTTTTCAACAATTATGTTACCTCAAAAGCCTGCTGCAAATTCTTCAGAGTCGGATTTTGCGATTTACGAAGCAAGAAAAGGAGCTGCTATTTATTTTGGCGGAGGAACCGTAAGTGTTGAAAATAAAAGTTCAAATTCTAATTCAAATGTTCCTGTTGTTTCTAAAAAGAAAAAATCGGGTGCAGGCGGAGGCTGTTAGTATTTTTATAAAATTTAAAATTTAATAATGATGGAAGATCAATTAGGACATATAGAACATCAAAAGGTTACAAACTTATTACCTTTTATTGGAGCAGCTGCGGTATTTTTAATAATTATCGGTTTAATTTTCATGAACCGACCGACTTATAAATATAAAATGAGCACCGAAGAAATGAAAGACATCGTTTTAAAACGTGATTATCTTTTTAAAACAGCTCAAATTTTTGATGCAATTTATAATAAAGATTCAATTTATCAATTTATTGACTTAAGATCTGCTCCCGAGTATTTGGAAAGTCATATCGACGGTGCTATTAATATCTCTTTACATGAAATATTAAACCCCGAAAATAAAAAAATTCTTAATCAGAATAAGAAAATTAATATAATTTACTTTAACGACCAATCCGGAGCATGTAGTGCGTGGATGATTTTAAGACAATTAGGTTATAAAAATATTTATGTTCTACAAGGCGGTTACGATTTTGTAAAACCCAATATGATTGATAAATATAATCCAATGGCAGCAGGAAGTACAGATGAAAAACCTCAATATAATTATAATGAAGTAGTTAATTCTTCAGCAGGAAATAGTCAATCGACTCAATCCGAGAATAATGACGAATCTTCAAAAGTTACATTAAAACCAAAAAAGAAAACTTCAGGCGGCGGTGGTTGCTAAGTTAAATTTTTTTTAAACCTTTTTAAATTTAAAATTAAATGAAAAAGAATATATTTTACGGAGTTTTGTTAATTGTTTTCTCTGTTGCATTATTTTCATCGTGCGGCAATGGGAATTCAAATGATGATACTCAGTTAACTGTTAAAACACTTCCGTCTGATGTTGATAAGTCCGGAATAGTTTATAATTTTCTCGAAAAATCCGGAAATATTATAAATAATGATGAAAATCCTATTTCTGTTTCAGCAGAAGAAGTGCATGACGAATTAGGTTCCGTTTTGGTTATAGATATTAGGAATCATGAAGATTATGTGGAAGGACATATTGACGGCGCAAGAAATGCAAATTTTAATAATTTGATATCTTATTTCAAAGATTCAATTATAACAACAAGTTATAATAAAGTTGTTTTGGTTTGTTATTCCGGTCAAAAAACATCTTATACTGCCATGTTATTAAGAATTATAGGATATAACAATGTTTATAGCCTTAGATGGGGAATGAGTTCTTGGGATAAAAATATTGCAAATCAATATTTGTATAAAAATTCTTCTTCTTCATATATTTCAAAGTTAGAAAAAGTAAATAATAATCCTGTTAACACTAACAAATATCCAAGAATACTATCTGATAAAGTTAATGCTTATGATATAATTTTAGATAAAGCTCAAAGTTTGCTCGACAGCGGAAAATTTACAATTTCCACTGAAGAAGTTTTTGCAAATCCTTCAAAATATTATATAATAAGTTATTGGCCTCAAATTCATTATGAAAAAGGACATATCGCCGGAGCATTTCAATTTGAACCTTTTAATTCGTTAACCAAAGACAAACAACTGTCGACTTTACCGATAGATAAACCAATATTAGTTTACTGTTATAGCGGTCAGCAATCAGCAACTGTTGCTGCATATTTACGAATTTTGGGTTACGATGCTTATTCTTTGGCTTTTGGTGCAAATTCTTTTATGCTGTCTACTTTAAAATCCGGAATTGGTCATGTTTTTGGAGCAGAAGAGATTATGAATTATCCTTTAGTTAAAGGAGAAAAACCGTCGATTAGTTCCGGTAATAATATAAATCCTTCAGTTACAAACGGTAAGACAGAAAACAATAATATTACTCTTCCTGTTAAAAAGAAAACAAAAACTCAGGGCGGAGGCTGTTAATATTTCTTATAATTTAAAAAGGCTTACAGATTTTTTTCTATAAGCCTTTTTTATTTATTTTGAAAATATATTTCTTAAGAATTTTCTGAAATCCTTTTAAGTAATTCAGGTTGAAGTATATTAATTTCTCTTCCGTTAGTATCAATTATTCCGTCTTTTTTAAATTCCGACAAAATTCTTACAGCATTTTCCATTGTCATATTTGAAAATTCGGCTAATTCTTTTCGGGTTAATATAAAATCAAAAGTATTGGATTTATAAATGTTTTCGGCAAAGTAAATAAGTGAATCTGCCAAACGGCCTCGTATTTGTTTACTTTCTAAGTCGCTAATTTTATCATATACATCACGAAGAGAATTACTTATTGATTTTGTTACTTCTACCAAAAATCCGGGTTTACTTTCTGCCGTTTTTATAAAATAATCGGAATTTACCATACAAATCATTGAATTTTCCAATGCCGAAACAGAATAATTATATCTTTTATCGGTATATAAAGTTTGCAAATCTATGTAATTTCCGTTTGAAATAATTTTCAATATTATATTTTTTGAACCTTCAATATATAATTTAACCATTCCTTTGGCAACATAAAGAGCATGTGTAACGTTTGTTCCTTGCTTTACAATTGTTTCTCCTTTTTTAAAGTTAATTATTGTGCAATTATTTTGAATTCCTGTTATAGAATCTTCTTCAAGAATATCCATGTATTTCCATTTATACGGACATGTTTGGCAGTTAAGCGGCGCTGTTACTCTGGGCATAATTTTTTCTTGCAAATATAAACATTTTTTAATCTACAACAAAAAACTGTTGAACAACAATGATATATGTGTAAAATGAATTTGTTATTTTTCTACTAAGATTATTAATTAAAAATATTTTAAATCGAATTGAAAATTTGTAAATTCAACACAATTGAAATCTTGAAATAATATAGTAAACTTGTGTTTTAAAAATTTCATCTCTCAAAAAATTTATATTTATTTATGATACATACACTTGGTTATATAGCTTTGGTAATTAATTTGACATCAATGACAATGAAAAACGTAATTTATTTGCGTTTTCTGTCGTTAATTGCAAATGCAATTTATATTGTTTACGGATTTTTTTTAACATCGCCGCCTTTAATGATTGGTTGCGGAATTGCTGTTGTAATTCACGGATTTCATATTATGAAGCTTAGGAAAGAAAAGAATTCAAATTTAAAAGAGATTGTTAGTTAAGAATTCTCAAATAACAATCTCTATTTTTTCTTTTTCTAAAATCTGTAAGCCAATGACAGACGAGCAGATGATGAAGATAAATTGTAATTTAACGAAGATACACCGTTAGTTTTTTCTTTTTCTGAATCAATTATTGAAACTTTTTTTTCTATTGAATAACTTATGCTTGGCAATATTTCAGCTCCGAGTATAAATTTTTCTTTTATTATAAAATTTAAACCGAATAAATAATTTATGCCTTGACGATAATAATTGCTTCTATATATTTTATCGACATCATTAATAGTTGAATAATTATAATCTGTATTTGATCTCGTATAGCTAAAAAACAAACCAGGGCCTTGTCGAAATTCAAAATTATCAGAGATATTTATTATAAAACTTTTACCAATTCCCAAACCTAAACCATAATTTCCGGATTTGTATAAGAGACTGTCATATTGATTTATATCATTAGTTCCTGATATATATAAGGTATTAAATCTCCAAACTGATTTCTCGGTTCCTGTATTATATGTTATTCCGAAATTATCAAGGCTTTGAAATACAATCCCAACTTCTTGACGTTTTTCTTGTGCAAAAGTTATTACGGATAGTGCGATAAAACTTATAATTAAAATTGGTTTTTTCATATTTTATCGTTTAAAATCTATAAGATAAAGACAATTGAATAGAAGTATTTGATAATCCGTATGCAAATGAACTTGTAGATTCTTTTGTTAAAACATCGTTTACATCTACAGATTCATTTATATGTGTGTGGTATGAAAACATTGGCAATATTTCTGCTCCAAGAACAATTTTTTCGTTAAATAAATAATTGAAACCTAATACTAAATTAATTCCGGGATAATAATATTTATGAATTACACTCCAATCTTCATCAAGGTATGATAGATCATTAGAATTACTTTTTGCGATGGAATAATTAAATGATACATCAGCACCATAGCGAAATTCGAGATGTTCTGTAATTTTTTTTCTGAATTCTTTTCCAATTCCCACTCCAAATCCAAAATTTGATAATTTAGACGAAACGCTGTCTAATGTATTGTTAGAATTTGTTCCGTTTGTTAATAAAGAATTAAACCTCCATGCGGATTTTTCTGTTCCTGTTTTGAATGTTAATCCAAAAGAGTCGAAATTTCTAAAAGAAATTCCAACTTCACGTTGTTTGGGATTTTCTTGAGCAAATGTTGTTGCTGATAAACCGATAATGCTAATAAATAAAAGTAATTTTCTCATGTTTTTCATATTTTTTTTATTTATAATAAGTAAAGTTCAATTAAACAATATGTATTATTTTTTTATGATATAAATATAGATATTCAATTTTTAATAAGTTATATAAATAAATATATTTTAATTTATTTTTAGAATTTTTGTGATTTCTTTTTACTGTAATGGAATAATTATAGAAGAACGTATAGTGATTTATTGAAAAAGTTTAGAAGCAATTTCAAAGTATACGAAGTATAATTATAAATTTATTCAGGAAAAAAGGTTATTCAAAGTAAAAGTATTATTCTTTTCCCCACCAAATCGGATGTGTTAATATTATTAATCTGTCGCCGGGTTTTAGGTCATTAACAATTTCAATTACTTCGTCAAAGCTTATGTCGTCTCTTCTATAGTATGCTTTGTCGGGTTCACTTTCATTATTTTCAAAATCGAAATAGATTAAATTCGTTACAACTTTTTGACTGTAATCAATATAAGTCCATTTACCGCCCACGTCGTATAAAAATTTGTTGTGGTCAATATAATTTCCTTCATATTCAAAACCGAAATTTTTCATAAAATCTATTCCCAAAGGATATTCTTTGCCGTTATATTCAACAAAATTTTTCTTGTTAAATTCCTTGAATATTTCGTAATTGCCTGTATTTGTTTCGATTGCAAGTTTAGATCCGTGTGAAGTTGAGCCATAAATATCAATTTCGTTAACCGAAAAATAGAATAATTCATTTTGGTTAAATCTTTTCGGGTCTTTTCCCCATTCCAACATTACAGTTAATAAATCGTTGTGAATTCCAATTTCGTGTCCCATGTCGAATATTTCTTTATATAAATCTATCATACAATACATGCGAATGAAATCATAATTATTGTCAATATTTCCGTAATATTTATCTGTGGGCAAAAGATAGTATGTTGAATATATATTGAATTCTTTTTCAATTTTCGACATTTCGAGTGCTTTGAAAGGATGTCGGTCAACATCGTGTCGCATTCCGATAATTATTCTTGAACTATCAAACGTATCTTTGAATTGATAAAGAGGTAATGCAATAGAACTTTTTTTAGTTATTGTTTTTAATAATTCTATGTATTGGGTATATGTAAATACAGCACTTTTGTCGTGATTTTTACGTATTTCTACTTCCCATTCCAATAAATTAGGCTGGTCAGGCATTTGTTTATCACATTTTGTAAATAATGAGATTATTACTCCAATTGTTATTAGTAATTTTGTAGGCATTTTTTTATTTAATTTTATATTAAAACCTTATCTTTGCAATTATTTAAAATGGTGTAATGAAAAATAAAGATATTAACTATTTGCTTTTGTTTGCAGGAATTATTATGATAATTTCTTCTGCAATAAATTATTATTTGAACGATGATTTTATAAGTTTGGGAATATTTGCTTTTTCCGGTTTAGGCTTTATTAGTCTTGCATTTAGAAATAAAAATTCCGAAACAAAAAGAAATAACAGATATTCCGCACTTTTTTTTATGATTGCCGTAATTATTATTATTTATTGGATTTTAGTCGCAAAATTTAATCTTTTTTAATTTCAACCGTAAATATTTTTCTTTGGCACTGTTGCAATAAAATTTTTAAGATAAAAAGGTTCAAAGTAAGCTGTATTTTCAAAGTCGCCGGCTTCAAATTTTTTATAAGAAAATTCTATCATATCTTCTGCCGAAGGAAATATTTCTTGAATAAAAATAGCGTTTTCATTCAAAATAATTTCTTTACACTTATCTGAGCCGTCACCAAAAAAATATACTTTTTTGGATTTTAATAATTCCGAATACGAGTTCTCGTCAATTATTTCAGCCGAAACTTCTTTAATTAAATTCAAATTTATATCGAAAAGTGCATTATAAACTTCCATTCTTCTTGCATCAATCATTGGTAATAAAATTGAATTTTTCTCATTTGATATTTCCGGAAACTTTCTTAGCAAATTTGCTGAAATAATCTGCATTGTATCAACAGAAATAATCGGAATATTTAATCCGTAGGCAATACCTTTTGCTGCCGAAACTCCTATTCTTAAACCTGTATAAGAACCCGGACCTTTGCTGACAGCCACTGCATCTATGGTTTTTATATCAATATTATTTTCTTTAAAAATATCTTCAATAAAAACAGTTAATAATTTTGAATGTGAATTAATTTCTCGGGTTTGTTTTAAAGCTGTCAATTTACCGTTGTTAGAGATTGATACAGAACAAACGCTTGTTGAAGTTTCTATGTTTAATATTTGTGCCATTTAATTTTTTTGTTCGAAGCAAAAATAATAAAATATGTTAATAAAATTTTAGGTAGTTTGATTAATTGTTAAAAATACTTATAAATTCAAAATAATAAATAGAAGATTTGAAAAACAGAACTATTTGATTTATCTGGGTTTAATCTCGATTTAGGATTTGTTTCAATTTGCAAAAAATTGAATTACAAAATGTTAATCTATTCCTTATTTTTAGTGAGCAATTTTGGATAAATTATTTTATATTTCACAATTAGAAATTTATATCTTATTTTCGCTACAAAATTAAATTCAAAATAATGAAAAGTTTTAAGTTTTATAACAACATTACAGGTTGGGTAATATTCGCAGTAGCTGCGGTTACTTACCTTATGACTATTGAGCCCGGAGCAAGTTTTTGGGATTGCGGCGAGTTTATTACTTCTTCAAATAAATTAGAAGTTGGTCACCCGCCGGGAGCACCTTTTTTTATGGTAATGGGACGATTTTTCTCTTTATTTGCTTTTGGTGATGTAACTAAAGTTGCCTTAATGGTAAATGTTATGTCGGCACTTTTGAGTGCTTTTACCATTTTATTCTTGTTTTGGAGTATTAGCCATATAGCACGGAAAATAATTGCTTCAACAAATGAATTAAACCTTTCACAATATATTGCTGTTTTGGGAAGTGCTGCTGTCGGAGCATTAGTTTATACATTCTCGGACACATTCTGGTTTTCGGCTGTTGAAGGTGAAGTTTATGCAACTTCTTCGTTTTTTACCGCAATAGTTTTTTGGGCTATTTTGAAATGGGAAAACGAAGCCGATCAAAAGTATTCAAACAGATGGCTTATATTTATTGCTTATCTTATGGGTTTGTCAATAGGAGTTCACTTACTTAATTTATTGGCTATTCCGGCAATTGTGTTTGTGTATTATTTCAAAAAATATGATGTTACAACAAAAGGAATTATTATAACTTTTATAACATCAATATTACTTCTGGCAATTGTAATGTATGGTGTAATTCAAGGTGTTGTCGGACTTGGTTCTGCATTTGAATTATTCTTTGCAAATACTTTAGGTCTTGGATTTAATACCGGGTTTATACTTTTTATTTTATTACTAATAGGCGGATTAGTTTACGGAATTTATTATACATTGAAAAATAATAAAGTAATATTGAATACTATTTTTACTTCATTTCTTGTAATTCTAATCGGATATTCATCATTTGCACTTATTCTTGTTCGTTCACAGGCCGATACTCCTATGAATCAAAACAGTCCGGACAATATTTTCTCGTTAATATCATACTTAAACAGAGAACAATACGGAGACAGACCTTTACTTTTCGGACAATACTTTAATTCTCCTTTGGATACAGAAGAGCCATATATTAAAGAAAAACCAATTTACGAAAAGAAAGATAACAAATATGTAGCGGTTGATTATAAACTGAGCCGAAATTACGTTTCCGGTTATAAAACTATTTTCCCGAGATTATATAGCGACCAAGATTCTCCGAGTCATATTGAAGGATATGAAGCATGGACAGGAACAACCGACGACGATTTCTATTTTCCGGAAATAGATGAAGCTTCAAAACAAGCAAAAAGAGATAAATACGGAGATATTATTTACGACAAATATAATCCTAAGAGACCTCCGTCATTTGGAGAAAATATGCAATTCTTTTTTAAGTATCAACTTAATTTCATGTATTTTAGATATTTTATGTGGAATTTTGTAGGACGACAAAGCGATGTACAAGGTGAAGGCGGAGTAAAAGACGGAAATTGGATTTCAGGAATAAAGCCGATTGATGAAATAAGACTTGGAAATCAAGATAATCTAACACCGGAAATGAAAAATAATAAAGGTAGAAATGTTTATTATTTTCTTCCGCTAATTTTGGGAATTCTCGGCATTGTTTATATGCTTTCAAAGAACCAAGAAAGCAAAAATTCATTTTGGGTTGTAATGTTATTCTTCCTTTTCACCGGAGTTGCAATTGTTGTTTATCTTAATCAACCGCCTTTTCAACCCAGAGAAAGAGATTATGCTTATGCAGGTTCGTTCTATGCTTTTGCAATTTATATCGGAATGGGAGTGATGTTTCTATACAACTTTCTTCAAAAATATATAAAAGAAGCAGTTGCAGCAGTTTTGGCTTTAGTTTTAAGTTTATCGGCTCCGTTGTTAATGGCTGAACAAAATTGGGATGATCACGACCGTTCAAATAGATATACTGCCTCCGATTATGCAAAAGATTACTTGGATTCTTGCGAAAAAAATGCAATTATTTTCACAAACGGCGATAATGATACTTTTCCGCTTTGGTATATTCAAGAAGTTGAAGGTTACAGAACAGACGTAAGAGTTATTAACCTTAGCTATTTTAATACAAATTGGTATATAGACCAAATGAGGAAAAAAGCTTATTTGTCCGAACCGGTGAAATTCTTTATGTCGCCCGATAAATACGGACAAGGCAAACGTGATATGTTATATGTTATTCCTAACGAAAATTTATATTTAACAGAGAAATACAACGCCTCATTTTATAAGTTTGCTCCACAATATGAAGCAATATTTAATAGTTTTATGGCATATATTTCAACAACAAATTTTACCGAAAAATTTGCAGATGAATATAAAACACTTCAAAAAGGCTATAAATCTTTCAGCCCTGTTGATTTATACAGATTTATAAAGAAGCTGTCCGACAAGAACGTAATTGAACAATCCGGACTTGTTTTGAGTGAAGAAGCAATTAATTCACATCTTAAAATGAGTAAAGAATTGCTAAAAAGCATTTCCGATGCTCCTTTGCCTCTAAGCATTGCAATAAAACACATTGCTTCCGACGACGACGATTATAAAACGGTTATTCAAACGGAAAAAATTAATTATTTCCCTTCGTCTAAATTTATTCTGTCAGCAGATAAGCAAACTATAATTAAAAATAATGTTGTTGCAAAAGAGGATTTACCTAAAATGAGTTCAAATTTAACATGGAATATTGGTAGTTCATATCTTACAAAAAACCAAATTTTAGTTTTAGATATGATTGCTACAAATAATTGGGAACGCCCGATTTATTTTGCATCAACTACAGGGCGAGGACAATATCTTAATTTACAAGATTATTTTCAACTTGAAGGATTGGCATATAGATTAGTTCCCGTGAAAACAAATAATTCCGATTATTTGAATGAAGGAAGGGTAAATACAAATATTCTTTATAAAAATCTGATGGAAAAATTTGTGTTTGGAGGTTTAGATAAAAATCAAAATAAAATTTATCTTGATGAAAATAACAGAAGATTTATAATGAATTTCAAAAGCATTTTTAGAGCTTTAGCTGCTCAACTTATTGAAGAAAACCAATTAGATAAAGCAGAAGAAGTTCTTGATAAATGCGTGAAATTATATCCAAATGAACTTTCGGCTTACGGATACTATGATGTGTTAATGAGCGAATTATATTTTAAGATGAAGAAGAACGATAAAGGTTTGGCTGTTATGAAAATTGCTGTTCAAAACTTTAAAGACGATATGATTTATTACACTTCATTAGACGACAGATTTATTGGCGGAATGGGTGAAGATGTTGAAAGAACAGCCGCTCTTTATATGGAAGCAACTAAAATCTTAATGGAAAATAATGAAACTAAATTTGCAAAACAAATAGCACAAGAAGGATATGATTTAGTCGAAAATAAATATGGATTTAGTAATATACTTGGAGGTTTAAAATCAGAATCCGAACAACAAAATTGGTTTCAAACAATACCGTCATACAAAAGAAGTTTGCTAAATCTTGAATTTACTTTGGAAAGTATCTTAAAAGAAGGAAAATAATCGCAAAGAAATTTTCCTTAAATATTGATAATAGGCTGTAAATTTTGCAGCCTATTATTTTTTTAACAAAAATTAACATTTTTTAAAATATTTTTCAGACCTTTGCGTTTTAATTGTAAACACTTAGAAAATTGGAGAAACCTAAATATAGAAAAATTTCAGACTTGTTAATTCATCCGCCAAAGCTTCTGAAAAACATTTTTCCCGAATTTATTTGGAAAGTAGATACCCAAAATAAAACTCTTTACCTCACTTTTGATGATGGTCCGATTCCTGTTATTACAGAGAACGTACTAAATATATTAAAGACATTTGATGCAAAAGCAACATTCTTTTGTGTTGGTGAAAATGTTATGAGAAATCCGGATATTTACGCAAGAATTCTTAAAGAAGGACACTCGGTAGGAAATCATACTTATTCTCATCTTAACGGATCAAAAACCAACACAGAAGTATATGTAGAAAATGTTGAAAAAGCTTCGGAATATATTGATAGTGAACTTTTCAGACCGCCTCACGGAAGAATTAAAACAGCTCAATATCTTGAACTTTCAAAAAAATACAAAGTGATATTATGGGATGTTCTTTCTTATGACTTTGACAAAACAAAACATCAAAAGGAATGCCTTAAAAATGTAAAACATTTTGCACGCCCCGGCTCAATAATAGTTTTACATGACAGTATTAAAGCTAATGATAACATGATATATACGCTTATAAATACATTAACATATTTTTCCTTTTTAGGATATAAATTTGAAAGAATTACTACCGATTTATTCAACATTTTAGCTCAAAAGCAAATTGTTGAAAACAAAATTAAACAAGCCGTTTAAATAATACTTACAATTATTAAAGGAAATTTATATATTTGGATAATTAATTTTTTTAACCAATTATATAAAATTTTTATTTATAATGAATAATAAACAAAAATTTGAACTACTTCAATCTACAATTAATGAAGCCTTAAAAGGTGGTGGCGAAACCCGGATAGAAAGTCAACATAAAAAAGGAAAACTAACTGCAAGAGAACGTATTGAAATTCTTCTTGATAAAGGAACTTTCCAAGAATTGGGAATGTTCGTTATTCACCGTTCTAACGATTTTGGACTCGAAGAACAAAAATATTTGGGCGACGGAGTTATTACAGGTTTTGGAAACGTAAACGGCAGATTAATTTATGTTTTTTCTCAAGATTTTACAATATTTGGCGGCTCTTTAGCTGAAGCTCATGCTGCTAAAATTGTTAAAATAATGGATTTAGCTATGAAAAACGGTGCTCCTGTTATTGGAATGAACGATTCAGGCGGTGCGAGAATTCAAGAAGGAGTTGTTTCGTTGGGCGGATATGCCGACATTTTCTACCGAAATACATTAGCATCAGGTGTTGTTCCTCAGATTTCTGCAATTATGGGTCCATGTGCCGGCGGTGCTGTTTATTCTCCTGCAATTACCGATTTCAATATTATGGTCGAAAACTCTTCGTATATGTTTGTTACCGGACCAAATGTTGTAAAAACTGTTACACATGAAAATGTAACTCAGGAAGAATTGGGAGGAGCTTCAACTCACTCATCTAAATCCGGAGTTGCACAGTTTACAGCACAAAATGATGTTGATGCAATAAATCAAATTAAAAAATTACTTAGCTATTTACCGCAAAATTGCGAGGAATTTGTTCCCGTTGAAAATTATAGCCAAGCATCGGACATAATTTCTGAATTAAATAATATAATTCCCGAAAATCCGAATCATCCTTATGATATGAAAGAAGTAATTTGTAAGATTATAGATGAAAAATCTTTCTTTGAAGTTCATAAAAATTATGCCGAAAATATTGTTGTAGGTTTTGCAAGACTTGGAGGCAGAAGCATTGGAATTGTTGCAAATCAACCAATGTTTTTAGCCGGAGTTCTTGATATAAATTCATCAAAGAAAGCAGCAAGATTTGTTCGTTTTTGCGATGCCTTTAATATTCCTCTTTTAGTTTTGGAAGATGTTCCCGGATTTTTACCCGGAACCGATCAAGAATGGAATGCAATTATTACAAACGGAGCCAAACTGCTTTATGCTTTCTCCGAAGCAACTGTTCCTCGAATTACCGTAATTACTCGAAAAGCTTATGGCGGAGCTTATGATGTAATGAATTCAAAACATATTGGCGCCGACTTAAATTTTGCTTGGCCGACTGCCGAAATTGCCGTTATGGGAGCTAAAGGTGCAACAGAAATAATATTTAAAAAAGAAATTGCAGAAGCTGATGATCATGAAGCTAAATTATTTGAAAAGGAACAAGAATATATAGATAAATTTGCAAATCCATATAATGCTTCTCGAATGGGATATGTTGATGAGATTATTTTACCTGAACAAACTCGCGAAAAACTTATAAGAGGATTTAAAATGCTTGAAAATAAAGCAGAAACTTTACCTAAAAAGAAACACGGAAATATTCCGTTATAGCAATAAAAAAAGAGGCAATTAAGCCTCTTTTTTTATTTGTTTTCCCATAACCATGGGTTTATACTTTGATATTTAGTATGAAAATCATTATAAAAAGAAGTAGCATCTTTTGAAGAATTAAATTCACCTAATGAAATTCTGAATCTTGATTCTCCTGCCGGAATTATATTTGAACTGATTCCCATTTTTTTGAATCTGGCTGTTTCTTTTTTAGCAAGTTCAACTGTAGGCAAGCTTCCTATTATCAAATAGTATTTGCCTTTTTGAGCATCTTTTAAATCTCCCGTTTTTATGTTATTATTAACTACATTATTTGTATTTACAACATTGTTTGAGTTGTTTTCGGGATTGATTATTTTTTTGTTTTCAAGCTTTACTTTATTCTCGTCATTATGAACATTTTCATGTACATTTTTAGATGTATCAACATTGTTTATTACCTCATTTCCGCCTGTATTATTTTCATTATTATTAATGTTTTCAGAAATGAGAGTATCGCTGTTTAATGTGTCTTTATTGTCCGATTTAAATAATCCGCTTATAGTTTCTTTCCCTTGTTTCCAAATTGTAGGCTTAATGAAATATATTGCAGTCAATATTAATGCAATAGCAACCGGAATTGCTGTCCAAATTATCCATTTATTATTTTTGGAAGTTGATGGAGGAGAAACAGGAGTTGTTTCGGTATTGTTTGCAGAAACCTTTTGTTTGCTTTTCCCGGGTTGTTTAATATTTAATATTTTTTCGGGTAATGTAATCTTTGGAAGACCAAAAGAGTCTAACAATAAATTTCCCGAAGGCTGATATAAAAATTCTAAAACGCCTTCTTTTGTTTTTGAAAAAGTTCCTAAGTCAGGAAAAATAACTTTTTTTCCGGCATTTAATTTAGAAATTACCGTTTTAACATATTCGTCAATCTGTTTTGAAGATTCTTCTACAGAAATTTTTTCTCTGTCGGCCATGTATCCTTCGAGCAGACCTCCATCTTTAACTATCTTAGAGTCAAAAACAATTTCCTTTCCCGGAGGCGAAATAGTTTTTGTCTCTTCATTTATTTTTGCCGGGGTATATTTGGCAATAAATGCACCGAAACCGGATAATATTACTCTGTCGTGAGTAAATAATAAATCCTTAATATGTTGACTTATTTCCACTTTAAATTGATTTTTTGTTAAGCAAAGATAATTAAAAATATTTTATACTTCAAATTTTATATAGCTAAATGTTTAGTTTATAAACAATTTCATGTAAATTTTTATTGTGAAAAATGAAAATATTTTTTAAATACCAGCCTAAGTCTTTGTTTATCTGGTGTTTGAATAATGGTGATATAAATTACACCAAAATGTAAATTGTTAATAAATAATTAAAAAAATATGTAATATTGTGATTCAAATATAGTTTAACTAAAGTAAACTAAAGTTAAACTTGATAGATTATCTGTTTAAAAAATGCAAATCTAATTAAATTTTAAATTCAAAATATGAAAAAAAATATAATTGTTACGGGAGGAGCCGGATATATTGGTTCTCACACAGTTGTTGAATTGATAAATTGCGGATATAAAGTAATAATTGTCGATAATCTTTCAAATTCCGACATTTCTGTTTTAGACGGAATCGAAAAAATAACAGGAATCAAACCTGACTTTTATAACACAGATTTGTCGGATAAAATTCAAACTGCTAAATTCTTTTCAAAAGTTAAAGATGCAATTGCAGTTATTCATTTTGCTGCATTTAAGGCAGTTGGCGAATCGGTTGAAAATCCGCTTAAATATTATTCAAATAATATCAATTCTTTAATAAATGTTTTGGAAGCCATGATAGATAATGATATAAAAAATATCGTTTTTTCATCATCTTGCACTGTTTACGGACAACCCGAAATTTTACCGGTTACAGAAAAATCTGCAATTATGAAAGCAGATTCGCCTTATGGAAATACAAAACAGATTTCTGAAGAAATAATTTCCGAAACAATTTTCTCAAATTCAAAATTAAAATCAATTTCTTTAAGATATTTTAATCCTATTGGAGCACACGAATCTGCCGAAATAGGCGAGTTGCCGGTTGGAACGCCCAATAATTTAGTTCCTTTTATTACCCAAACAGCAGCCGGAATAAGAAACGAATTGAAAGTTTACGGTAACGATTATAACACGCCCGACGGAACGCCGATAAGAGATTATATTCATGTTGTTGATTTGGCAAAAGCACATATTGTTGCAATAGAAAGACTTATAGATAATAAAAATTCAAAAAACTTTGAAGTGTTTAATTTAGGAACCGGAAAAGGAAATTCTGTTATGGAAGTTATTAATACTTTCGAAGAAGTTTCGGGCGAAAAATTAAATTATAAAATTATTGAAAGAAGAAAAGGTGATATTGAAAAAATATGGGCTGATACAAGTTTATCAAACGAAGTTTTAGGTTGGAAACCTGAAAAAACACTTCATGAAGCAATTCTGTCCGCATGGATTAGAGAGAAAAAGTATCGAAATATTAAATAATCTGTTGGGAAATCAAAGTGTTTACAAAATCAAATTAATGCCTTTAAACATTGTAAAATTTCAATATATTTTCACATCTTTACGTCCATTAATTTTTTATTAAAAGAAATTTATAAATCTAAAAATTATGGCATTAAGTCTAATTGGTCGTTCATTAAAACAATCGGCAACATTGCGATTAAATGAAACGGCAGCAATATTAAAAGCAAAAGGTGAGCCTTTAATTCATTTAGGAGGAGGCGAACCAAAAGGAAAAGCTCCTTTGGATGCAATAACTCGTGCAGCAGCAATGCTAAATAATGCTGAAATAAGATATTCTCCGCCTGACGGTACTGTTGAAGCTAAACAAGCCGTTATTAGATACACTGAAGAGTTTTATCATGTAAGACCCGAACCGGAGCAAGTAATTATTTCCGTGGGTGCAAAACAAGCATTGTTCTTTGCTATGCAAGCAATTCTTAATCCGCAAGACGAAATTTTATATCCTGCTCCGTATTGGGTTAGTTACGGCGAAATGGCAAAAATGATTGGAGCCGTCGGTATTCCTGTTTATGCCGAAGACGGCGGTTTTTATCCGAGATTAAAAGATATCGAACTAAGAGTTAGTTCTTATACAAAAGCAATTATTATCAATAGTCCCAATAATCCTTCGGGTGCATATTATCCCGAAAGTTTTATTTCAGAAATTGTAAACTTTTGCGAAAAGAAAGGTATTTATTTAATAATGGACGATATATACCACAGATTGCTTTTCGACGGAAAAAAACCTTTTAGCGTATTCGATTTTGCAAAAAAACACGATAATAATTCTAAAATAATTGTTATCAACGGTGTTTCGAAATTATACGCAATGACCGGTTTAAGAGTGGGTTGGGCTGTTGCAAATAAACAAATTATTGAAGTGATGACCAACATTCAAGCACACACAAATTCTGCTCCGTCGCCAATTGTTCAAGCGGCAGCAGCAGGAGCTTTAAACGGAATTCAATCCGGTGTAGACAGCCTAAGATTAACTCTCGAAAATAATAGAAACGTAATGTATTCAAGACTTAAAGCTTTTGAAGGCGTGCGAGTTACCAAGCCCGACGGAACTTTCTACATTTTTGCCGATTTTAGTGCTTATGAGAAAGATTCTATTAAGCTTGCAACTTTTCTTCTCGATAAAGTTAGAGTTACCGTTGTTCCGGGCGTAGAATTTGGCATGGAAGGCTATTTACGTTTATCATACAATACAACAATAAAAGATATTACCGAAGGAATTGAAAGAATCAAATGGGCACTTGACCCAAATTCTCCAAACGAACTTTATATTGGCGAACGTAAATTAGTGAGGGATTGGGTATGACAAAATATTTAAAATTTGAAACTCCGGCTCAAAAGAATGCCGGTGATTTAGCCGGCGATTTTAAATTGGCAAACCACGGACTTGTTCACTTAGAAAGAGTTTTCTGGAATTTGCCCGAACCTGCGCTTTATGAAGAATCAATTTTTAGAGGTGAAACAAAAATGATGCAAGGCGGTTCGCTTGTTGTTCACACCGGAAAATGGACTGCAAGAGCAGCTAACGACAAGTATATTGTTAAAGAATCTATTCATAAAGATAATATTAATTGGGGTGAATATAACCGTCCGCTCGACCCTGAAAAATTTTCGGGAATATTTAACAGAATTCAAGCATTTTTGCAAGGAGAAGAACTTTTTGTACAGGATTTATATGTGGGAGGTGATGAAGAATATCGTTTGCCGATAAGAATAATTACCGACACAGCTTGGCAAAGTCTTTTTGCAAGAAATATGTTTATTAAACCTCTTACAAAAGAAGAATATAGAAATCATATTCCGGAATTTACACTAATTGCTTCACCAAAATTTAAACTCGACCCGAGAATTGACGGAACTCTTTCTGAAACCGGAATTATTATAGATTTCTCTCGAAGAATGGCAATAATTGCAAATTCAAGTTATGCAGGTGAAATTAAGAAAACAATGTTCACAGTAATGAACTATCTTAAACCTTTGCAAGGTGTAATGGCAATGCATTGTTCCGCAAATGTAGGAAAGAAAGGCGATGCGGCATTATTCTTCGGACTTTCGGGAACAGGAAAAACTACACTTTCTGCCGACCCAGAAAGATCGCTTATTGGTGATGATGAACACGGCTGGAGCGATAACGGTATTTTTAATTTTGAAGCCGGTTGTTATGCAAAAGTTATAAGACTTTCGCAAGAAGCAGAACCGGAAATTCACGAATGTACACATAAATTTGGTTCGATATTGGAAAATGTTGTTTTCGACAGCACATCAAGAAGAATAGATTTAGACGACGACAGATTAACAGAAAATACAAGAATATCATATCCTTTAGAGTATATTCCAAATTCGGTTCCCGAGAAAAAAGTTGATTCGCACCCCCAAAATGTTATATTCTTAACTGCCGATGCACAAGGAGTTTTGCCTCCAATTGCTCGTTTGGATTTGAATCAGGCAATATATCATTTCATAAGCGGATATACTTCAAAAATTGGCGGAACGGAAATCGGTCTTGGAATTGAACCCGTTATTACTTTCAGTGCTTGTTTTGGTGCACCTTTTATGGTTCATCATCCATTTTATTATGCCGATTTATTGAGAAGAAAAATTGAAGCTCACGGTTCTAAAGTTTGGCTTGTTAATACAGGCTGGGTAGGAGGAAAGTTCGGAATCGGAAAACGAATAAGTATAAGGCATACAAGAAATATGCTTAATGCTGTTCTAAACGGCGAACTTGATAATGTTGAATTTAGAAAGGACAGTATTTTTGGATTTGAAGTTCCTCTTTCGTGCCCCAATGTTCCGGAAAGTGTATTTATACCTGAAAGTGCATGGGGAAACAAAAAAGAATATTGGCAAAAATATGATGCTTTGGCTTCAAGATATATTGAAAACTTTAAATTATTTTCAGACGGAGTTCCTGCCGAAGTTTTGGCTGCCGGTCCTAAGAGATATAAAGAAATATAATTTGAGTTTTAGTTATATTGATTTTCTACTAAAAAATCTTTTAACACAATTTAATTAATGCAAAACCTTCAAGTATTTAATTTCTTGAAGGTTTTATTTTTCGAAAGAAACATCTTCCGCTAATATAATTTCATTGAAGGAATAAGTTTCTTTTTTCCGGATACAATTTCTTTAATCCAAAAATCAGTAATCCAAACATGAGCCCCGTTGCAATCGGATCTCATATATTTGAGTTTTTCGTTATCGAAATAATTCGTTTTTGAAAGAACTTTTTCTTCTCTTTGATTGCAAGTGTATGAAAGATTAAATTCCAAAATTTCATATCCTTCAATAAACATAGAATCTATTGTCTTTAACTCTGTAAGTTTAATTTTTTGCAGAATAAATTCTCTCGTAACTTTATCTTCGTCTTCAAAAGCACCTTGTTCTGTAATGGTTTTCAACATTAAGTCTTTTTGGAAGGTTTCGTTTCCGGCAATAAAGTTAATTGTTATAAATTTATCTGTCTTTTCTTTTTGGGCATTCGAGAAAGTAAATGAAAATGCCAATAACGTGATTAATAGAATAAGTCTTTTCATTTGTTCATATTTTGTGGTTTAATAATAACTATTTAAATTATATTTTATTGTATTTGTTATCCGAAAAGGAATTTTGCCGGATTTGTATTACAAAATCTTTTCTTAAGTCCGTCATCAATATCGGAATCAAAAAATTTAAACAGATATTCGTTATAAGAATTGTTTGTTAAAAGATTTATCATAAAATCCGAACCAAAAATTATTCTGTCGGCCAAAATATTATTTGTGTGGATTCTTAAAGTAAGCTCATGATAAAAAAGATTATTTATGCCTAAATCTCCAATGTCGGTATACACATTGTCATAATTTTTAATGAGTTTAATTGTTTTATTTCTCCACGAATCGGGCGATGAAGTATTTTTTTGATGCCCGAAGTGAGCTAAATTAAGTTTTAGTTTAGGAAATTTTTCCAAAACTTTTTCCCATTTATCGGGCGATGTTAATTCCAAGTTATTTGTTGCAGTTACAAAACCGCCGTCGCTGCAATGAGTTGTTATAGGAATTCCTCTTTTTTCGCAGAAAGAATATAGTAAATTTGTTTTTTCCAATTCGTTGAGCTCTTTTTCCGGATATGGGTCAAATCCTAAAGGCGGATATAATTTAATTCCGGCAAAAAGAAAGTTAAAATCGAAGTTTGCAGAATGAACATCACCGTCGAAAGTGCCAAGTTTGTTGTAATATTCATTATAAAGATTTTCTCCGGAAAGTTTGTTAATATCATATTTACTAAAATATTGATTTAGTATTTTTTCTATTTTATGTAAGGTATAGTTTTTTGTGTTTATTCCCATAAAAGGAAAAATCTCGAATAACTTTTTCCTTTTCTTTTCATTAATATCAATTTCCGAACTTATATGATCTATGTTAAATATTGACATTCCGTTTTCTTGTCTTTCGGAAACTACAATTTCATTTTCATAATATCTTTTAATACCTGAAAATAAATCTTTAACTTGTTTTATTACAGTTTTTTGGGGCGGAAGTCTGTAAAATATTTTCTTTTCAAATTTAGTATCAATTTTCTTTTCGCTAAGTCCGAAATCAATAATTAAAGGAGTAAGAATAAATTTCTCGTAACCCGAGAATTCTCTTGCATAATTTAGTTGTTTGTCATTTCTTAAATAATATTCAACATAAAGAAAATAGTCGCTAATATCGTTATCCATTATCGAAATTAGGTTCATTGCCCGAACCGATAAGTTATTTTCAGGGTTTCCTTTTTCGGCTTTAATTCTTTTTATTGTTCTTTTCAGGCTGCCCGTTCTGCTTAATGTTTGAAAAAATATTTTTAAATTGTCGGATATATAATTAAGTATTGCGTTTGCCGTAAATTTAAATGTGGGTTCGATATTCAGTCTGTCGACAAAAGCGGTAAAATTTGGGTGGCTTAAGTTAAAAGCATGAAAATGAATATCGAAAAACTTTTTATCGGGGAAGCGTGAGTTATAGTTCATCTTATTAATATTTGTAGTATTTTTTTTCCAAGAAATAGATATATAAAGTTACATAGAATTATTAAATATCGGTTATAACTTTTTAATGTTTTTTAAATTGAATATTTTAAAAGAAGTTAACATTCAAGTTATTGATTATTTTATCCATTCAGGAGCAATATTAATATCAATATTAAAAACAGATTGACCCCAATAATACATTGCGAAACTAATTATAATTACCGACAACATATTCAGAAAAATTCCTGTTTTCATCATATCTTTTACCAGTATTTTTCCTGTTCCAAAAATTATTGCATTCGGAGGAGTTGCAACAGGAAGCATAAATGCCATTGAAGCTGCAAGTGTTGCAGGAATCATAAAAAGTAAAGGATTTATGTTTACAGAAACGGCCAAAGCACCAATAATCGGCAGAGCCGTTTCTGTTGTTGCGGTGTTTGATGTTAGTTCTGTGAGGAAAGATATTAATGTGGTAATTATAAATATTACTATTAGAGGATGAATTCCGGATAATGATTTTAATTGTTCGCCAAACCAAACTGCTAAACCCGAGTTTGTAAAACCTTGTGCAAGAGCAAATCCTCCTCCGAATAACAAAACTATTCCCCAAGGAAGTTTCTTTATAATATCCGGCTCTAAAATTGCAAAACCCGGTTTTGATTTTGAAGGAATTATAAAAAGTATTACAGCTGCAAATATTGCTACTGTTCCGTCGTTAATAAATTCGGGGCTTTTAAATAACTTCTCCCAACCGGGAAAAATAAAACTTTCAATTTTTATTTCTGCACGAGTTATCCATAGTATTGCTAAACCGATGAAAACTACAAATATTGTTTTTTCTTCATAAGAAGTTTTACCTAATTCTTTATATTGATTTCTGAAAATATTTTTATCAATCGAATCTTTTTTAAATGTTGTTCTATACATTAAATATAAAACTATCCATGCCGAAAATAAAAGGAATATGCTCATTGGCAAGGCAAATATAAACCATTGCGAAAATGTAATTTCGGGAGCATTTGGAAATATTATTGCAAATATTCTGGTGAATGATAAATTTGGCGGAGTTCCTATCAATGTTGCAATTCCGCCAATTGAAGCACTGTAGGCAATTCCTAAAAGTAAACTTATTGATAATTTTCGGGAATCTTTCTTGTTAAGTATTTCATCAAATTTATATATTATTGATATTCCAACCGGAACCATCATCATTGCAGTTGCAGTGTTCGACATCCACATGGAAAGGAAAGCGGTTGCAATCATAAATCCGAATAATATCTTTCCGTGTCCGACACCTGTAATCATAAGAATCCTAATCGCAATTCTTTTGTGCAAATTATGTTTTTCCATTGCCAAGGCAACCAAAAATCCGCCGATAAACAAAAATATTATATGATTAAAATATAATGCCGAAACGTCTTTGCCGCTCATTATACTCAAAACCGGAAACAACACAACGGGCAAAAGCGATGTTATTGCCAAAGGAATTGCGTCTGTAATCCACCAAACAGCCATTAAAACGGCAACTGCAAGTGTTGCGGTTACTTCGGGTTTTTCCGGATTCAAATCGGTAAATATTAATATCGATATTGAAAGAAGAAGTCCGACAATGAGACCTATTCTTTTTTGTATGGTATTTTTCTTAATTTCAGGCATATTTTATCAAATATTAACAAGTTATAAACGGTTTTAATTTATTATATTTATTCTATTGATTTGTTATCTTATAAGTCAAAATTAATATTTTTTTCAATATATTATAATTCATAATTATTAATTGTTAAAGTAAAAAATGATATAATGGTTCAATTAACAATTCTCAATTAAAAAGAAATCCCCCAACATTCTTTGTAAAGGCATAGCCGTAGGGTTAAGGAAAGTATAATTATTGCTATTAAATGAAGTACAAATTCTTTTTTGTGTTTTTTTGAGTTTTTATTTTGTGTCTTTTGTGTAACAGCTATTACACAAAGTTCCACAAAGAAAAGTTGGCACAAAGTTTCGCAAAAAATATAAGGGAAAAATGAATTTATTATTAATATACAATAATCCTTGTAAATAAACTACATTTATATATTAACCCGAAGGCTATGCTTTGTAAAGCGGGAATTTGCACATTAGCATTTTATCACATTAATAATTGAATAATTGAATAATTG